>CAZHTA010000036.1:0-1706 GCA_964535515.1 uncultured Gammaproteobacteria bacterium | reverse complement strand
CATTATGCAACTTGGGGAAAAAGAGTCTTTGATATCGCATTTGCATCAATTGTTTTAACTGTATTTTCGCCAGTTTATTTAGCAATTACGTTGCTTGTTTTCATTAGCTCTTCTGGTTCAGTTTTATATATTCATCCTAGAGTTGGTTTAAATGGTTCTAAATTTAATTGCATTAAGTTTAGAACGATGATTAGTGGTGCAGATCAAGCACTAGAAGATTATTTAAATGCCTGTCCAATTAGCAGAGCTGAATATGAAGCATCGTTTAAACTTAAACATGATCCTCGGATTACTAAAATTGGTAAGTTCTTGAGGACGACGAGTTTGGATGAGCTGCCCCAGTTTTGGAATGTACTTATTGGCGATATGAGCGTAGTTGGTCCCAGACCATTGGTTCAAGATGAACTAAGTAAATATGGCGCTGCGATCGATCGAGTGCTCAGTGTTCGTCCTGGTATTGCTGGGCTATGGCAAGTTTCAGGACGAAACGATATTCCTTATGCCAAGAGGGTACAGATCGACGCAAGCTATGTTAAACGAATGAGTTTTTTGCTTGATTTACATCTTATTTTTAAAACTATTTTAGTGGTGATTTTTCCCAAAGGCAATGGTGCATACTAAAAGAAGGGGTTGCTAGGCAACCCCTTCTTTTTGGGCTAAAAAAACTAAATATAATTAAATTGGCTAGAATTTCTCATATTTAATGCTTTCGGGGCAACATTTTGAAAAACAACAATTAATTCGTTGTAGTAATACCAAAACACAAAATGGCTAAGCCATTTTGTGTTTTGGTATTACTACAAAACAAACAAGAAAGACAACTCTAAGAGTTGTCTTTCTTGTTTGTTTATTAATTAAATTAGCTTCTACGACCACGTCCAGTTGGTCGAGAAGATAAATCAAACTCTAAAGCAGCTGCCATACCCCAGAGAATAAATGCAAGAATCCAGAAGAACTCAGCTGGTTCACCACTTTGATACTGTTTACCCTCGCAAACTTTACTGATACCAGTATTGATGCTGTAGTTAAACCATAAGTCACCAAAAAACATGGCAATACCAGCACTGCCGAGTAAGCGCCAAGATTGAGCTGCCTTACCACCCCAAAAAGCTAGTAATAGAATGGTCGCGACAATTAGTAACCAAATATCACCAAGGGCATAAATAATATTCAAGATTTTCCCAGTATCTAGAGAAACCCCTCCACTTACTACGCCAAAAGTAACATAAGCCGCCACGACAACCCCAATAAATCCAACAGCACCCACGATCGCCCATTGCTTAGGATATAGATTTAGTCGTCGCCCAATCACAGACATTGCCATTCCCCATGACAAAAATACGTAGGTTGACGTGAAGAAAATATCGGCTATCGATGGAAAGGTTTGTACTAGATCCTTAGCGCCTTTGGCTCCACCCGCAATCAATCCGCTTTGATATTGAAAATCTAAATAACCAAAAATTAAATTGCCAATACCCCAAGATAAGATACCTATTCCCAGCCCTAACCAAACATTGCGACCGCTAATGATCTTGGAACTACGCCAGTTACGTAGACAGAGTATCCCTGAACAGGCGATCGCTACAGTTTGAAAAATGTACGTTCCGTATCGATACCAATTTGGTCTTACGAATAGATCTTTTACTGGCTTGGCGCATTCTTCGGGCTTGATGACATGTGGACCATCGGTTGGGACGTTAAAAAAC
>CAZHTA010000035.1:0-1811 GCA_964535515.1 uncultured Gammaproteobacteria bacterium | reverse complement strand
ATCTGTAAGAAAAATATGGAAGCTGATCAACTCTTTGTTGAGATGCTGGTCAAGGCGATTGTAAACAACCCAGATAAAGTGAAAACCTCTCGTATCATTGATGAACGTGGAGTGTTGATCTCATTGGATGTTGATCCATCCGATATGGGCTATGTTATCGGTCGTTCTGGTCAGACCGCTCGTTCCATCCGCACCTTATTGAAAATCGTTGGTGCCAAGAATAACGCTCGCGTTAACTTGAAAATCAACGAACCAGAAGGTGGCCGTGGTCCAAGAATGGCTGCACCTATGTCTGATACTGCTAATCCAGTAATCGACACCAGCGCCGTGGATGATTTGGGTATATAAACCAAATTTCTAAGCCCCGACATCGTGTCGGGGCTTTTGTTTCTTGACTATGCGTTTTGATATTATCACAATTTTTCCTGATCTTATTTATCATTATACTAATGATAGTATTTTGGGTTTGGGACAAAAGAACAAGAAGATTAAAATCAACGCACATGACTTGCGTAATTTTACTACTGATAAATATCGACGCGTGGACGATCGACCATACGGTGGAGGAGCCGGAATGATTTTGCAAGTGGAGCCGATATATAATTGTCTTGAAAAATTAGGTTTGGTAAAAAAGGGGAAGAAAGTAAATCGTACAAAAACTAAAGTAGTGATCATGGATCCAGCCGGTAAAATTTTTAAACAAACAACCGCAAAAAAATATACCAAGTTGGATCGGTTGGTTTTAATCTGTGGTCGTTACGAAGGATTTGACGAGCGAGTATATAAATTTGTTGATGAAAAAATTTCTGTTGGTGAGTATGTCTTAGCGGGTGGTGAGTTAGCAGCGCTTACTGTTACTGAATCAATAGCAAGATTAATTCCGGGTGTATTAGGAAATGAAAACTCAATTATTGAAGAAACGTTCGCAAATAAGTCGAATAAGGAATATCCGCAGTATACTCGACCAGAGAATTTTTCTGGTTTAAAAGTGCCAAAAATTTTGTTAAGTGGCGACCATAAAAAAATCGCTAATTGGCGCGGAAAAAAGGCTGTTGACTAAGACGTAGTTATCCACAGGTTTAAGCCTAAACTGGCCCTTGACACAATCTAGCCTTTTTGTTATCATTGGCAGTGCCTTTAATTATAAACAAAAAGCGCACTTCACAAATTACAATCTATTTTCTTCTAAGTCCGGAATTGCTGATAAAGGACAAAAGGGATACTGGAAAGAAAAAAGAGTAACTCAAGATGGGTTCCTCTTTTTTCTTTCTGTCGCAAGGCAAAAAGAAAAGTTCGTTGACAATACAAAAATGGTAAAAACCACTGAGTCTATTCGATAGCATTCTTTAATTAGAGTGCGACCAAAATAATATAAATCCAAATTATTTCTCAAGCCTGAGAAATAATCTTCAAACTTTTTTTGAGAGTTTGATCCTGGCTCAGGATGAACGCTGGCGGCGTGTCTAAGGCATGCAAGTCGTGCGACGTGTTCCGATACACTGTGGTGATAAAATTTGTCACTAGAGTGTATTGGAATTACGAGCGGCAAACGGGTGAGTAACACATTGATAACCTACCTTCGAGACGGGGATAGCTCACCGAAAGGTGAATTAATACCCGATGGTAATGCGGGGACATAAGTCATTCGCATTTAAACCTCCGGGGCTCGAAGAGGGGTCTATGTTCTATCAGCTAGTTGGTAAGGTAAAAGCTTACCAAGGCTATGACGGATAGCAGGCGTGAGAGCGTGACCTGCCTCACTGGGACTGAGACACTGCCCAGACACCTACGGGTGGCTGCAGTCGAGAATC
>CAZHTA010000034.1:375-2001 GCA_964535515.1 uncultured Gammaproteobacteria bacterium | reverse complement strand
AATTATTTTAAACTATCAATCGTACTTTGTAACATCTTTAAAGCATCTGGAATTAGCGGCCAAAGAACAGAAGCCAACTTTACTGTTGCTGGCGCAATTTGTGAAGCTGCTAAAGCCGTCATAAATTTATCGCCCAAGGGAAAACGAGCGATAAAAAAGAAAACCATACCAATGACAATCGCACCTTCTAGTACGCCAAAAATTAAACCCAAAAAGCGATTGATACCACTAACAAAAGGTAATTTGGTAAACACGCTCAATATTTTATCAACAATCCAAAAAGCCAACCCAACCAAACGATTGATGATAAAAAAAGCAATAATAAAAATCAAAACCTTAGAAAAATGCTCTCCCCAACCAGTAACATGAACCAACCAGTTGGCGACTGGTTCGTAGTATCGAGTTGCTAAAAATACACCCAAAACTGTGCCGGCCAATGATCCAAGCGTATGAATTAAACCAAACCACAGACCCGCTAAACCAAACAAACCGATAATTACTATTAATGATATATCAAAAAAAGACATACACCACCAATTAAAAAAATTAATTAAAATGTTATTTTAAAGGAAATTTTATAAAATTATTAAAATTATCTATAAATTTTCGCTGCCTACACACCTCTTCCGCGGGCAGACAAACTGCCTCTGTTACATCCTTACCGTCACGAATAGTCTGACTAATAGAGCAAGGTGATGGTCCAGAAATTTCACGCACACACAATATGTTATTGCAGTTATATTTGCACATGACAAACTTAGAGCTAAAATACAAGATGTAGTTTGTAATGAATAAAACGACAGCAATGATTAATATTACCCTTAACCATACATTAGACATCCACCCCTTTAAAATTGACATACAAGCTATTTATTTTTCTAAACGAGGAAACAAAACTTCCCCCTTATTAATTTTATTACCCACAGTTAAATCTACCCATTGTTGTAATTCATCAAGTGGTTTTGCTAATTCCTTGGCGGTGTCTAGTCCTAGCCCACCAAGGATCTTCTCTGCTGTCTCAGGCATTACTGGCCAGATCATTACTGCTACCTGACGCAATGTTTCTGCTAAATGATACAACAAATTTTTTACCTCATCAATTTTACCTTCTTTAGCCATTGCCCAAGGTTGACGATCAGAAATAATCTGATCACAATGAGTTACTAATTTACTAACAATCTCAAGAGCATGAACAAAATTCCATTTTTCCATACTATTCAAATATACCGGCCAAATTTCTTTATTCAAATATTCAACCAAATTATTATCAACTTCACCAACATTTGGCACAGTATTATCGGAATATTTTTCAATCATCGTTAATACACGACTGGTAAAGTTACCAATGCCGTTAGCTAAGTCAGCACTGTATCGTTCTTTAAATTTCTCTTCGGTGTAGTCGCCATCACCGTCAAATGGGATCTCGCGTGCCAAGAAGTATCTAATCGCCTCTAACGGGTATTTGTTAACTAATTCTAGTGGATCAATCACATTACCTAAAGTTTTGCTCATCTTTTGTCCACCAACTGTCATCCAACCATGCACAGCGATTTGTTTTGGTAATTCAATCCCAGCAGACATTAACATTGCTGGCCAAAGCAAAGAATGAAGACGATTGATTTCCTT
>CAZHTA010000034.1:0-365 GCA_964535515.1 uncultured Gammaproteobacteria bacterium | reverse complement strand
TGTGCATCTACTGGCCAAAACTTATCAAACAATTCGGTATTATCACTCCCCCATCCTAAAGCAGTAATATAGTTGGTCAAAGCATCAAACCATACATACATTACTTGCGTAGGATCGTTTGGTACTGGTATTCCCCAAGATAGTTTCTCTACCGAGCGTGACACACTGATATCTTCCAAACCGCTCTTTAAGATATTATACATCTCATTATAGCGGCTCTCTGGGAATACAAAATCTTTCTTCTGTTCAAACAAAAATTCTAGCGGTTCTTGATATTTAGAAAGTCTAAAGAAATAATTTTCTTCGGTCAACAACTCTGGTTCACGCAGATGATCCGGACATTTACCATCAACTAAATCCTTTTC
>CAZHTA010000033.1:0-2083 GCA_964535515.1 uncultured Gammaproteobacteria bacterium | reverse complement strand
AGCCAGCATCATTCTTGGTTGCACGACACAAAACATCTTCACCAGTCTTAACTCGCAAAATCATAGTTTCCATATTAATCTTTCTTTTCTTCTTTGCATCCGCAAAGATTAAACATTTTCTTCCACAAAGAACATCCCTGTGGCTTTTTCATTGTCCAACAATTACCAGGATTACTCTCGCAGACTAATTCACAATTAGACATTGCAAGTTTAACCCCATCCAAAATTTGTGATTCAGTAAACACTAGATCCACATCACGACCACTAATGTTTGCTTTAGCGTAAAAAAGTTGTTGTTCCATATTGAACCTCCACTTTATTTATTCCGAAAAAGAGATGCATTGTTTTACCAATGCATCCCCATAATAAAAAGTAACCACTCGAAAGTATCTTTAGCGAATCGTGAAACGAGTTCCGTTCTTACGGAAACCCATCTTTCGCTTGCCCTTGTACATATCCTTCATGGTGTAACGTGTCTTGCCAGTTGGACTGGTTTCACGAATAACTTGCCAGTTGCCAAAAGCCTCGACAACTTCACGAATATCGCTGATTGTTGCACGAAGATTAGCCACACCAAAACGAGAACGAGCCTCAGGCGCAGTGAGTGTCTTACCTGTAGCAAGATACGAAATAACCTTTTGCATCTTGGTTGCAGGACGACGAGGAGAAGTAATCATATAGTAACCTTTCTGTTAAAATTCGGACCATGTTTAATATGAATTGTGTCCGTTTCAATTCATTACGATAAGTAATTATACCACCTAAATCAAGAAGTCAAGTAATCTTTAAAATATTTTTTAATAAGACGAGTGGGAGTTGAACCCACACTACAGACATTTTAAGTGTCTTGACTCTGCCGTTGGTCTACCGTCTCGTAATACCAATATATCACAGATTCAGACCAAGTCAAGTATTATTTGCCACCAGCAGCATAATATTGTGCCAAAGCAGAACGAAGGCGAGTCATGGTTTTGGCAAGCTTACGCCAATCAGTTTCGTCTAGGAGATATAATTCGTATATGTCGATACTCTCTTCGGATGCTTTGGCGAGATTCTCAGAAGCTTTTAACAAAATATCTTTTGGTTTATCTTCAAACATATCAGGTTCTCCCATATTATTCTACATCCGTTTGTTCGTTTCGTACTAATTTTATTATGCTGGTGTGATAAAAACTTCTCCATTCGCTCTTATTCAAATCCCATACCGTAATAATGCCTGGTTTTATTGGATTTTGTGGTGTTACGTCTTTGCCTTGTAGAGTACATCTCATTTTTCGAAATTCACCTCGTGGACGAGAAGTACGCTTATAAAAATCCACAGTACATACACCTTTATTCAATTCGGAAATATATTTTTTAATTCCAACTTTAGGACCTAAGGTAATAGTTTTAGGTTTTTTTTCTTTTTCTTCTTCTCTTTTTTTATCTTTGAGTTCTCTGTCACGAGCAAGACGTTTTGCCATCCAAGAAATACCATCTTCTAGTTGAGTTTCTTGTTCAGAAGAATTAAATAATTCTTGTTCTGCTTCGTTTGTTTTTTCGGTTTTAGATTCTTTATCTAATTTTAGTTGTTTTAGTTGAAGATCTAAAGAAGAAGGAACTTGCTTTTCCGTAATTTCTATAGAGGATTCCGCAGGAAATTTCTTTCCTGTTTTTGGATTTGATGGACCTTTAGGCTTTGCCATAGGTTACTCGTAGAAGTCTGGATTTTGTTTACCGTACAAACGAACAATTTGACCAGCCATAGAGTTGGCATGGTTTTCGCAGTCTGATCCTGTTTCGCCGTCTAAGTATTCGCCCTTTTCTTGCTGGTCAGCGTGAACCAGTTCATGAGCAATACTGCGACAAACATCAAAACTAGCTCTGCCTTTTGCGTACACCTTTACGCTTTTAGTCTCTGGGCAGTAACTAGCAGTGGTCATATTAGCGTCTCGCTCATGAACCAAGTCAATCTTTGGCTTTTCTTTTAAACCCAGATGATTGCTGGCAAAATCAATAAAGCTTTGAATGTGAGATTCCAGCAAAGCATTTTCGGTCAGGTATTGGGTGAATCGTTTCATACATCATTATTTATGTTAAATAT
>CAZHTA010000032.1:0-2410 GCA_964535515.1 uncultured Gammaproteobacteria bacterium | reverse complement strand
TCCAACTTTTTACTTCACTAGTAAACACCCGAGTAGTAACACCAACAAACGAACCAGCGGAAGCCTTACCAATCTTTGCACTCAGCGTCTGCCATAATTCTGGTGTCACTAATTCTTTTACTTCAATAATATTCTGAAATTCATTATCCGTAGAATACGAATTAAAACGCTCCACAAAAACCTTTGCTAACTGACGCACCCCATTTTGTTCGGCTTCAAGTGAAGTTGCTGGCTTAATCGGAGTACCTTGTGGTATTTCTCCACCCGCTAATGGTGTTACAACATTTGGATTGTAATTAAAATTACTGCTATCAATAACATTAGCAGGAACACCATTAACAGTAGTAGTGGTTGTATCACTAACAACTGGTTTTTTTGAACGAATTGCTAAAAATATACTAATACCCAAAACAACTAAAACTACCAAACTAATGACGATAAATATGCGGGCACGCAATGATAACATAAGAAAAAAATTAATTATTGATTTTGTTCTTCAAATTCTCTTTTAGCTCTTTCGATTTCTAACAACTGCTGTGGATTAGTAGTTACAATCTGATCTTCCGTGTAAGAAGCAACCACTTTAATGGCAGCATGTTTTAAACCAGCAAAGAAAATACCCTCGCCTGGTCCAGATTCTAACAACAAATATTTTTCACTATCAGTCAAAAGAAAAGTTTTTTGAATATTATCAACAGCCGCTGGTGACTGGCGTAACAAGAGGACCAAAGCTGAGTTAGTAACAATTGCCTGACCATATTGGGAATGTAAGAAATCATTCACATCCTGAGTAATCGTAGTGATCCCAAGATAATACTTGCGACAACGTTTGACCAAAGCATGGATAAAACGTGCACTATCTTCATGCATCATCAACCACCAAGCTTCGTCAATAACCAGAATACGTTTTTTCTTTTCACTACGTACAACATTCCAGATATAGTTAACAATCGCATAAATTGCCAAAGGACGCAGCTCATCCTCCAAATCACGCACAGAAAATACCACTAGTTGGTTTTTCATATCCACATTAGTTGGTGAATTGAAGAGACCAGAAAAAGTACCTTCCGTATATTTTTTTAATTTTAATACCAACTCACCTGATCCTTCCATACCTTCTAGCACCTCCTGCAAATCTTGCATAATTGGCGCTTGTACCGTCGCTAAATCAACATCCGGCGTAATATCCTTCTTAGCATATGTTTCAATCAAGGCACGATCCATAACCGAATCTTGCTCAGTGGTTAAACCACTTAACATGATACGAAGCAAACCTTTAACCGTAATAACAGCACTACGAATAATATCTTCCACCGCGGTTTCCTTCTCCATTGGTCGAGGCAAATCAAAAGGATTGATTTTACTCTCGGAAGAAAGTGATATATTCACATACGTTCCACCTACTGCATCACACAAATGCTTGTATTCCATCTCCGGATCAATAACGATAATATCTACCCCCATCATCATGGTACGCAAAATTTCCAATTTAATCGCATAACTTTTACCCGCACCAGAAGTAGCAAATACTACCATGTTGGCATTTTGCAATGAAAACCGATCAAACAAAATCAAACTATTGTTGTGACGATTAATGCCATATAAGATACCATCATCTGATGTAAGCTCCGCTGAAATGAACGGGAAAGAAGCAGCAATCGGAGAAGAATTCATGTTAAACGAAATCATCAACTCGTCATTGCAAAGTGGTAAAGTAGAATTAAAACCCTGTTCTGATTGGTACAAAACTTTACGGCTATTAATCAACTTCGAACCAAACATACTTTCAATATCCTCGGATAGCTGATCTAGTTTTTCTTTGTTCTTGGTATAAATTGTAACGTAAAAAGCAAACTGAAAAAAATGTTCTGTCCCTTGAGTTAAATCATCACGCAATCCTTCAATATCACGCAATGCTGTCTCGCGCATTGGATCTCTTGGCGCACCTTTTTCCGTATCTGCATTTAACTGTGCCTCCAAAGCACCTACTTTGTTTTTTAATTGTTTTAAAATGATCGCTGACTTAACTGGGTAAAAGAACATGGAAATATCCATGTTTACCGACAAGTTAATCACAGGAGAACTCCAACCAATAGAAATATATCTTGGGTAACTAACAACAAAAATCGTACGACAATATACTGTCCCGAGCTGTAAGAAAGCTGGTTCAACGTTAAAAGCAGCCGGAGCGATCAAATCACGCAGTGCTACCACCCCTTCACGGTATACTTTCTCTTCTTCTAGGGTGATTACCTCGGAAGCAGATTTGGCTGCTAATTTACCCTTTTCTTGTTGAAGCAAGTTTTGGGATTTAAGTGCTGCTTGGGAAATGTTTGTTGGTTTAAAAGCCATAAAATTATCTTGTTATTGTTGTTCCACCTGAATATTCTGTAACGGTGGTAAGTGTTCT
>CAZHTA010000031.1:0-2462 GCA_964535515.1 uncultured Gammaproteobacteria bacterium | reverse complement strand
TCACCGTTGATGGGTTCGTTAATTTGTAAAACGGATTTTAATAATTCTGGCAATTGATCTTTAACTTCGTAATCAAACAAATGTTGATATTTTATGCCATCCTTTTTGGCATTAGAAAGAAATTTTTCCATAAATATTTTTAACCTAGGGTCAAACCAGGCACCTTTGGCACCAATAAAATAGGCATCTTCGCCACTATTAAGGATATCTCGTAAGTAGTTTTTAAAGCCTTCAATTCCTTTGTAAAAATATACAGCCTCAAGTTGGGGTTTTTCATTATATTCTTTTAGAAATTCTGGCATGGCTTTTTCTAGTTTGCGCTGTTTTTCGTCTATAAGTTCACTCAATTTGCTGGGATCTACCGGCCGATAAATACTATCGCCCTTACCAATTACTTGGTACACCAAACCCTTTTCAACCAAACGGTCCATGGTGTCATAAACATTACGACGGTGAATATTACTTTTTAAGGCAATCTGGGTAATGGTACTTTCTCCAAGAGATAATAAGTTTTCATAAATTTTTGCCTCGTTTGGTGACAAGCCTATTTCCATTAATATCTCAGAATTCATATATGTGTATAACTAATTGGCTAAATATAGCCAAATATTAATAAAATGGTGGTAACTGACACCATATGGTGGTATTTGCCACTCATTAAATATTATATATAATGTTTTGTTACTTTGCAAGCCACTACTGTGTATAAAAGCCAGGGTGAAAGCGGGTAACCAAGGGTTCTTTACAAATAACAAACAAGGGGGACATAAGTGAACAACAAGGAATTGCAAGCAGAGATTCTTCGGCTTACGGATTTGCTCGAAGCTGGACAGAACACGATAAAAGAACTCGAACGCCAGATTGAACTTATGAGAGAACAGGAAAGCGCGATGGCCGTGCTTTTCCGAGGAGCTCAGCCGACTATCGAAGGTCGGGTAGCACACGCAAAGATGACTTCGCGTCATCACTAGGAGGTTCTCATGCGTTCATTTATCATTGCGTTGCTCTCGCTGGTGCTGTTCACAGGTCTCGCTCGCGCCGAAACCTACTACACGCGTTTGCTTCTCCACGGTCACAAGACTGTGGGTGAGAGTGGATTCGGGATCGCGGGGTGGGTGAGTGCGCCCAACATCAGCTTGGCGTGCACTGGGCTCACCATCGTCGGCCCCATGTACAAAGGGGAGGGCTGGGACGTTGAGTTGATGGCGGGCGAAGTGGTGTCCGGCGGGTCGGGCAAGTTCTTGGTGGACTCACGTCTCGAGTTGACGCCCAAGCTGTGGGGCGTGCCGGTTTATAGCTGGCACAACCTACAGTGGGTAAAAACTGGCGGAACGGGAATGTTCTACTGGTATAGCCAACTGGACTGGCTGGTGCCACTCGGACTCGGACTTCTCGGCTTGGAAACCGAGAACACCTTCAACCACACGGGCAACGACTATTCGGTCGCGCCCCAAGTCGTGATTCCGCTGGCGGATCACCTGGCGCTGGTGTTCGCCCCGCAGTTCCACTTCAACCAAGCGCGCGACTACACCGGATTCCAGATTTGGTTCCGGGCAGTCGTGAATCTCTGATCGTTCTTTCAATCGGGGTTGCACAACCCCAAGTGGCCGGACACTTCAAACCGGCAATCTCTTTTTTACATTATTAAAACAAATAGTGTGCAAAAGAAATTTAATTAGACATTTTTGGCAAATATTGATACTATTAACTAGTAAATAATTTAATTATTTTGAATATATGGGAGAAACAAATCAAGGTGAAAAATCATGGGGTAAAAGAATTTTTAATTTTATTGCTCCACCAATGCGAGGTGATGAAAAACCAGATGTGGTTGTAGACAAAACAGGAATAACACCTGTTGCTACTGAAGAGCCAACAAACAAAAGTGAAACACAAGAAAAAAGCGATAAATCTGTTGACCCTAATCAGTTAATAAAAGATCGTTTAGGTGAGTTAGCTTTTGCTGATCTTTTAGAAATAACAGCAAAGTATCAGATCGTTCTAGAATCTTTAAAAAGAATGCTTAATGCTAGAGATGAAAATAGTAAAGATTATTTGAGTGATGTTACTTTAAGCGTAGATGTTCGCCATGATCGTCATGGATTTGAACAACGTTTTGAGCAAACTTTACTTGATTTTTTTAGAAATAATGGAAATAAATTAGGGATTGCTCTCACGGATGTGGAAGCAGTAATGAATCTGGATTGGAGTAAAAGAAAAGAAAAAGTTATAGAAATGATTTATGAAGGGTTAGAAAATAGAATAGAAAAAATAAAAAAAGAAGGGGAAGCAAATGGAGGTAAAATAAGTTTATCTACAGAAGCAGATTTTAAAAGATATTTAGAAAACTTGTATCTTAACTTTAATCAGTATTATGAAATGTCAATAAAACAGGAAAAGAGAGAAGAGGAAAAAGAAAAGAGAAAGAAGGAAATAGAGGAAACTTGGGGTGATTTTATAAG
>CAZHTA010000030.1:0-2632 GCA_964535515.1 uncultured Gammaproteobacteria bacterium | reverse complement strand
AAAGTAATTATATATGCATAAACTCACTATCAATCTGGTGGTGTATAACGGTGAAAAATATATTCCGTATCTTTTAGAATCTTTAAAAAAACAAACTTTTAAAGATTTTGAAATGATTGTAATTGATAATGCTTCTACTGATAAAACAGTGGAGTTTGTAGAAGCGGGGTTAAAAGATTCGGGTGTAGAATATCGTTTAATAAAAAATTCAGAGAATGTTGGTTTTTCTGCCGGTCATAACCAGGCATTAAAAGAAGTCCAAACCCCATATTTTCTTCTGCAAAATGCGGACATGTATTTAATGCCGGATGTTTTGGAGAAGTTAGTGGTATTTTTAGATAATCATCCCGAGACCGCAGCGATAGCGCCTAGATTAATGCGTTGGGATTTTGGGAGAGTGCAAGCGGCCACACAAATTGGCCCAGGTGTAGCAGAGGCGGCTCGTGAAGGTTTTACTTCTCAGATTGATGCGATTGGTATGAAACTCTTTCGTAATCGTCGGGCAGTGGAATGGTTAACGCGTCAAGAATGGGCAAAAGATAGCGAGAGTCAAGAAGTTAGAAGTTTGTATAACAAACCAGTGCAAGAAGTTTTTGGTGTATCAGGTGCATTTTCGATGTATCGTAAAACAATTATTGAAAAAGTTCTTTTGCCAGGCGACAATCTTTTTGACCCGACTTATCATTCTTACAAAGAAGATTTGGATTTAGCTTATCGTTTGCGTAATGCTGGTTTTGTTTCTTATGTCTTACTAGACGCTGTCTCATATCATGATCGTACCGGCGCGGGTCCAAAAGAAATGGGGGACTGGTCGGCGATCATGAACAAAAAACGTCAACCATACTTTGTTAGCTATCATTCTTACAAAAATCATCTGCGGACGTTGTATAAAAATGAATATTGGCAGAATCTACTTTTGGATTTTGTTGCAATTTTTTGGTATGAATTAAAAAAGTTTGGTTTTCTCTTGGCCACTAATCCTAAGGTTGTTTTTAATGGTTGGATAGATATTATTCGTAATTGGTCATATACCCGCTCAGCACGAGCTGCTGTTGTTGCTAGCCGAAAGATGTATTGGAAAGGTATTAGACGTTGGTTTTAAAATGTATGTTTGATATTGCAATTACATTAGTTAATACCAAGGAGAAAGAGGATATTGTACACTCCTTGGAAACCTTGTTTGCCGATTCAGCCGATTCCGGTCTTAATTTGGCCGTAGTGATTGTTGATAATGCTTCAGGAGATGGCGTAGAAGAGTTGAAAGACAAGTTTTCTAATGTGACGATTATCAAACAAGAAAAGAATGAGGGGTTTGGTAAGTCGCATAACCAGGCTTTTGCTACTGTGCCAGCTAAGTACTATTTTGTTCTTAATCCTGATACGGAGTTTCCAATTGGTCAGGGGTTTTTGCGTCGAATGTATGATTTTATGGAAACACATCCTAAGGTGGGTATCGCCGGACCAAAAATTGTTTATCCGGATGGGTCACTGCAGTATTCTTGTTATCGTTTTCCAAGTTTTTGGCAACCAATATTTTCACGTACTAAATGGGGGAAGAAAGGGAAGGGTAAGGAAGTGGCAGATAATTTTTTGATGAAAGATTTTGATCATAGTAGTACTATTCCAGTTGATTGGGTGATGGGGTCAGCGATGTTTGTACGTAAAGCAGCGTTAGATGAAGTGGGTGGGTTCGATGATTTGTTTTGGATGTATGCAGAAGATAGTGATTGGTGCCGGCGGATGTGGGAGCATCATTGGGCAATATATTATATCCACAACATATATTTTAAACATGTGCATGGTCGGGCGTCAGCGAAAGTGCCAGGTATTTTGAATGCTTTAGTAAAAAACCGTTACGCGCGAGTGCATTTGTGGAGTTGGTTAAAATATTTTTGGAAATGGCGGGGGAATCACAAATATTATCGATAGTATGAAAAAAGTAGTAATAGTTTATCTGGTTTGGTCTAATGAACCAGAAAAATATTTAGTGCGTGCTTTGGAAGGTGTTGCGGCACAAACCTATGCAAAAGAAAATATCCATCTTTTGGTTGTTTATAATTCTCATAAACCAGAAGAGAAATCGTCGTTGCCCTTTGTTGTTGCAGAAGTAGAGAAAAACAAAGGTAGATTGCCAATGACTACGGTTTTGCCTCAAGAAAAAAATCTTGGTTTTTCTGGGGGGAATAACTTAGGTATGCAGTGGGCAATTGACAATGGTTTTGATTATGTGTTTTTACATAATGCTGATGGGTATTTGGCGCCTAAAGCAATAGAAGAAATAGCGGAAGCGATGGAGAATGATAATAAAATCGGCCAAGCACAAGCGTTGGTGCTATTGCATCCAGAACAACATTTAGTAAATACTACGGGCAATAGTCTGCATTATTTAAATATTGGTTGTTGTGGTGCTTTTCGCAAACCAATTGCAGAACAGAAATTAGAAGCTGTTTATGATGTTGGTTACATTTCAGGTGCAGCTACGATGATGCGAACAGATTTATTAAAGAAATTTGGTTTGTGGTATGAAGAGTTTTTTCTTTATCACGAGGATACAGAATATTCGCTCCGTCTTAAAGTGCGTGGTTATAGGACGGTGGCAGTGAGGGATGCGGTTTTTTATCATGAGTATGAG
>CAZHTA010000029.1:0-3128 GCA_964535515.1 uncultured Gammaproteobacteria bacterium | reverse complement strand
TCTTTAATAGTCGCTAGTCTTTTTGCTTTTAGCTCAGGTCTTTTAGCTATTCACTTTCTCTTGAAATTCCTCAAAAATCACTCACTTAATTATTTTGGTATTTATCGTATAGTTTTAGCTATTTTTATTTTGATTTTTATATAAAAAACCTCCCCCCGCCCCCTCCTTGTCATGAGGGGGAAGAGAAAAGCCTAGAAGTAAAGCTAATTTTACATCAATTTGACAAACCCTAAAAAATCTTGACAAATATAGTATTTGGATATATAATTGTAAAAGAGCTGTGGCGAAGAGTCCAGCGGAAACACAACAGGTCTGCCGATTGGTAGACAAATAGAAAGGATGATGACCGTGAAAAATAAACAGGTTACATCTGACGGACAGGTAGAAGCGGTTATGGACGTGGCAGTCGTGGCGGTAAAAAGTGCTGTGCAAGAGGTAGCCAAGAAGATTGGCAAACCTGGTTGCCAGCGTATACTCGCTCAAGGCGACAAGTTTGCCTTTGATCTGACAGCATTTGTTATTGCCAAGATGGTGGAGCTTGCCGAGCAAATTGTCGGCTATCTCAAAATCATCTCCGGCGGAACGGAAATTAGTATCAGGGCGACTGATGGCGAGGGGACTTTTGTCAAAGAAGAGAAATTGTTCCCCGGCTGGTTTGATAGTGACTTCGTGAATTATAATACGAATGTCAAAGGTCAGCCAACCAAAGAAACGCTAATACATGTTTGCGAAATGATAAAGACCGGCACCTTCGCTCAAATCTTCGGGGGCTTCGGTGAGAACCTGGACCGGCTGTGTCTGTCACAAGACCAGATTATCTGTTTTTGCCGGGACCAGGCCAAGTGGCTTCGTTCGGATGGTTACGGAACTTTCTTTTTGTTCAAGGTGAACGGAGAGTTCTTCGTCGCTCGCGTGTTTCGGCGCTCGGCTGGGCTCGGGGTGAGCGTGTACCGTCTGTCGTGCGACGATGTCTGGTGCGCCGAGTATCGGCATCGGGTGGTCGTTCCGCAACTGTGACTCTCGGTCACTTGAGCTCTGGGTTTTGACCCTTTGTCTCTGTGACTCTTTGACCCTCTTGATTATGTCGAGGGGGTCAATTTTTTATATTTAAAATATAGTTACCTATAACATTTATAAAATAAAATGTTCGAGCGCACAATTTAGGAAAAATGTTCTAGCCAAAAAGAGTATGTGTCATTGCTGTATCATTCTTTTTATTCCAATTTGTAGTATCTAGTTTTATTTCTTTTATTTTACCACCATCTTTATATTTCCACCATAGGAATATTCACTCGCGGTCGTGTTTGAATATTCCCTTTATGATTAAGTTGGTGTATAATAGTGTGATGGGAAAATTGGAAAAAGAAAATAGTAAAAAGATCCGAGCGACTAAAATACAAAAGGCGGTACTTGGTACTATCGCTGCTGTTGGGCTATTGAGTGTGGCTCTGGTAGCACCAAATGCTCTGCAAACCTTAAAACTTTTTGGAATTGATAAGAAGCTGAAAAATAATACAAGACGGTCTATCAATAACTGTCGGCAGAAATTAGTAGAGAAAGGGTTATTGGAATATTCCCGTGATGGCTTTATCAGATTAACACGATTAGGTGAAAAGACTTTGAGAAAAATTGAGTCAGATGATTATAAGGTTATCAAACCAAAAAAGTGGGATAAAAAATGGCGTGTTTTGATTTTTGATATAAAGGAAACCCACCGAGGATTAAGGGATAAAGTTCGTAATACGCTCATCTCAATTGGTTTTGTAAAATTACAAAATAGCGTTTGGGTTTACCCTTATGACTGTGAGGATTTGATTACTTTATTGAAAGCAGATTTTGAGATAGGTAGGGAAGTGTTATATATAATTGCTGATAGGATTGAAAATGAGAAATATTTACTTAAGGATTTTGGGTTAGAAAAGTAAGTATTTTGATTTCTAAATAAAAATAATTTCAAATTAAGCTAATACTATGGGAATATTCAAAAGCGGTCGTGAGTGAATATTCTTTTTTTTGGGGGGGTGGATTTAATCTAGATAAATTAAGGTATTTTATATTGATTTGACAAACTATAAAAAATATTGACAAAAATAGTATTTGGGTGTATAATTGATGAAGACTTTTAGAACCTTAAAAAGACTAAGTAAAATGCAAATTCGCCACAGCTTTTAATCTATTATTTTTTAGTGGATTAAAAGCTGTGGCGAAGAGTCCAGCAAAAACGAAACCTCAAACAGAGAAAGGGATGATAACAATGAAAACATTGATTACATCCGGTCAGAAGGAACAGGTTGTGCGTGTGGCGGTAGATGGAGTGCGGAAAGGATTGGAAGAGGTTGTTGACGGACTCGTCAAGACTGGAGCCATCAATCCGTCTAACTTCCAGCGGGTGCTGGCCCAGGGTAATGCCTTGGTAGCGCATCTGATCGCTGAAGCAAAGACCAAGATGATTGAGCTTGCCGAACAGGTTGTCGGCTATCTCAAGCTCATCTCGGGTGGTGAGAGTATCACCATCGGTGCGACTGACGGCCAAGGTACGATTGCCGAGGCCAAGGATACGTTTCCAGGCTGGATTGATGACGATTTCGTGAATTACGGAACGAAAGTTAAAGGTCAGCCGAAGAAGGCGACAAAGGTACAGGTCTACGAAATGATCAAAGATGGCACCTATGCGCAGATCTTTGGTGGCTTCGGTGAAAACTTGGATCGTTTGTGTCTGTCACAAGACCAGATTATCTGTTTTTGCCGGGACCAGGCCAAGTGGCTTCGTTCGGATGGTTACGGAACTTTCTTTTTGTTCAAGGTGAACGGAGAGTTCTTCGTCGCTTACGTGTTTCGGTACTCGGATGGGCTCAAGGTGCGCGTGTACCGTCTGTCGTGCGGTAATGTCTGGGACGCCGGGTATCGGCATCGTGTGGTCGTTCCGCAACTGTAATACTTGGTCACTTTGGCTCTGGTTTGATCCTTTGTTTCTGTGACTCTTTGACCCTCTCGATTATGTCGAGGGGGTCAATTTTTTTTACCCAAAGAGAGTATGTGTCATCGCTGTATCATTCTTTTTATTCCAATTTGTAGTATCTAGTTTTATTTCTTTTATTTTACCACCATCTTTGTATTTTAATATTCCG
>CAZHTA010000028.1:0-3371 GCA_964535515.1 uncultured Gammaproteobacteria bacterium | reverse complement strand
AAACAATGAAGCGTAACCTCATCCTCGTCGCCATCCTGGCGATGCTCACGGCCAGCTGTTTGATGCTGGTGGCTTGCGACAAGCAGGACGAGCAGATCGCGAACCCGGCTCCCCCGGTCGATGTCACGAACATGAGCCTCGGCCAGGTGCACAACGCCGCCGCCGAGGTCATGATCCAGATGACCGAAGGTACGATCGAGGAGCGCACCATGCGTACGCTCCAGATTCTCTACCCGCAAGCCACCGAAACCGAAGTGGTGCAGGTGCGCGCCCTGTTCCACGAAGGCAACCTGGCGAATGTCATGGAACCGGAGCAATTGCAGATCCTCGAGGAAATGCGTCTGGCTTCGATGTCCGTGGAATTTGGCGACTACAAGGCGCTGGAAGCCATGCACGACAAGTTCTACGTGAAGTACGCTGACAAGTCGGAGATGATCGATCGGTTCATGGATATGCACGGAGCAACCTTCGATTTCTGGACCGAGTACTATGCAATGTACCCTGACAAGCGACCGGAGATTGGCAGTCTCGGAACCGTCATCGATACCGGCGTCGCTCTCTTGGTTGGGTCAAGATGCGGCCCGATCATCGGTGGCATCTTTGGTGCTGCCTGTAGCATCGCTTGGATGCAAGAAGCGGCCGGATGTATGGGCGGATGTGTGTACGCTCCGTACTACGGCCCCAATCCCTGGTGCTGTTAAGGAGGATGACATGCACTACATCAACCTCATCGCGGTAATCATCGGTACACTGGTGTTTCGCTACGCCGCTGGCAAGCGGATGGTGAACAACGCCGGCTATCTGATGATCGCCTTCCCGGTGACCATCAACACCTTCGACCACGTGAACGCCTACCTGCTCGCTGGTATGTGTTTCGTGGGAGTGATGTTGGCTGGTTATCGTAGGTAGTCAGCACCGACAACAAGGTGCACAACAAGAGCGGCGGGTTCGAACACGAACCCGCCGCTATTTATTTTATATCAATAATTTATCATACGGGGTTGACAAAATTGTCAAAATGTACTTGAATTATATGTTATCTTGTGTATAATGAAATTAACACAGTAGTTCTCTGACAAGCTAGGTCACAAACACAGCAACAACTGACCGATCTGCTAAGGAGGCGCAAAGTGAAGTACTTACTCCTACTCATCCTGTTGACTACCAACGTCTTGGTTACCAACGTCGAAGCCGGCGAGATATGGCGCGATGGTGAGTTCTCCGCCTGGCCTGGAGAATTTATGAACAGCCGGATGGAGCTGCCTTTCAGCCTCTTTCGAATTGCGCTAGAGATGCCGGCCAACGGTGCTATGGTTCTCGTGCCAGAGGGCTCGTTCGAGGTCTACATCCCCTGCAAAAAAGCATGGGTCAAAGATCAAGGAATTCTGATAGTAATCGGTTGCGATGCGAATCGTGTTGGTGATACAATGAACTCAGGTCCTATCGTACTATACGACTCAGACGAGTGCCAGAAGATCCACAAGGTAGCCTTAATGGTGAGACTACCTAGGATGTACCCCACGGATGAGTGCAGGCCCACTGATTTTAGATGGGCAGGAGGTTACTACTTTGAAGAGAAGTAAGCTGTCTCTCATCCTCGTCCTAGCCATGCTGGTGCTTGTGGCTTTTGCCGCACCCACGCCGGCCTCGGCCATCAACGCGGACGATCCGTGCGAGCTCGCGGCTCAGTACCCCGCCTGTGGGTGGTGCTTCACCATGTGTTGGTACCAACTCATGATGGAGGATCACAACTCCGATGTGGCGAGCTGGGGCTGGGGCCGCTGACCAGATCACTGACGGAAGCAACTCCCGTCTAACAAGAGCGGCGGGTTCGAACACGAACCCGCCGCTATTTCTTTTGCCTAAAAATATAAATACTCTATTTTATCTTACAAACTCTATTCAGCTCACCCAAATCATCCTCTGTTAATTTTTCATTACCACTTTCATTTAAATAATACATTATGGCTTTTTGATTATCAACATGCTCCATGCCTAGTACATGACCAAATTCATGAGCCAATACAGAGACCAATTATGCTTTATTGGTAAATTGATAAATATTTATCACACTTGTCCTGCTATCAGTAATATACTCGCCTTCGTTAAACTGCTGACCATTGGAAGCACCAACTGTATTATAATTATCTATTTTGAGATTCAAAGTATTAATCAAATTATTCAAAAGAGAGCCGATTGAGTTCACAGAATCTACCAAAGTATTCAGAGAATCTTTTTCTTGATTAATAATATCAACCTGCTTATTCAAGGCAATCCTCCTCTGCTCCAAAGCTTCAAACTGTGCCTTAGGAGCACCGCCACGCTGATTACTACGCTCTACGTCTTTATCATAGGCGCTTTTAGCGGCATTATATTTAGCAAACAAAATATCTAATTGCTCTTTTTTTTGATTGTACTCAGCAATCGAAGTATCATATTTTATTTTCAGAGAATCAAAGGTGGCTCGGTCATTATTGATAACCAAGCCTATTTTTTTTAAATCATCGGTGGCTTTTTGTCTGGAATCATAGATTAAATTTATTTTTAAATCTCCATTAGTCGAATATTCAAATAAATTTTTATGACCAGAATCTTCCCACATTTTTTCAGCTGCTTTTATGTCAGTTGATAATTCTTCTTTAGTCAAAGCAAATCTAGGATCAAGATTGACAATAGAGTATGTAATTGGCCTTTGACAAGGCTGATATTTATTCCACAATTTATTGCCAGCAAAAAATAAATCTGCCCGAAAATAATAAGCAATAAAAACTGCCAATAAAATAAATAAGATATTAACAAAAAAATTTATTTGTTTTGCTTTCATATTTTATAATCACTGAGACTTTAATAATCTCATATTTTATCTCTAAAATCAATTAAAAGAATATTTTGAAAATTAAGATAAACAAAAAAAGAAGTATAAACTCCTTTTGCTAACTTTGTAATTTTGGCTCGGGGCGCTACGCTATTGCGCAGCATCTTAGGTTAATCCACCAAAGGTGGATTATTATCTGTAATTTTGGCTCCCCCGGTAGGATTCGAACCTACAACCACTGCATTAACAGTGCAGCGTTCTACCAATTAAACTACAGGGGAATACAACAAAAAAACCGATCTAGCTAGACCGGTTGATAAATATAATTTAAAACAAAATTATGGCCGGTCTAAAAAGCGGTTATTGTTATTGCTATTTAAATTGGTCATTTTTCTGTCCATAAATTAAAGTTAGCAAAATGTTTTATTGTTGTCAAATAATTTTTAGCATTTAATATTGACATATTGGTAAAAAAATAGTATTATTTTAACGTTTTATTAAATATTCGGGGATCGTCTAATGGTAGGACAGCGGCCTTTGAAGCCGTCGATCGGGG
>CAZHTA010000027.1:0-3400 GCA_964535515.1 uncultured Gammaproteobacteria bacterium | reverse complement strand
ACAAGAATATATTGGTTCCGAGTCTTTGGATGAGGCAGTTGATGAGTTTTCCTACTATGATA
This sequence comes from uncultured Gammaproteobacteria bacterium, assembly GCA_964535515.1. GTDB lineage: Bacteria > Patescibacteriota > Patescibacteriia > Magasanikbacterales > GWA2-37-8 > CAZHTA01. Next base: position 3,338 of record CAZHTA010000027.1, on the reverse strand, counting down.
TTATTCATCTGCACGCGCCGTTCTTAGGTGGGGCCAAGAGAATTTTGCAATGGAAAAAGGATCACCCAGAAATTCCTTTAATTATTACATATTATCGAGGTGTGGATGTTGTAGACTTGATCGCTTTGGGGATAAGATGGTATAATAATTATTACCTAACAAAACTATTTAAACAGGCGGATTTAATAACGGTTTTTCCTTGGAGCGAGTCAGGGGCGCGACGTATTTTGGGTCGTGGTAAAGAGAACGAAAAGATTGAGTTGTTGAGTGAGTTTGGAGCGGGTAGTCCGAGGTCAGTTTTACAAAAACGTTTAAAACAAAAAGAAATAGTCAAACGTTTTTTTGAATTTTACAATTATTTTATTTAATTTTTTATTATTTTTTCATATGGAAGAAAGAAAAACATTTTTTGCTAACCTAGAGCCAAAAAGCGCTCTTGCAGTTGGCTTGGTAGGAGGGGTATTAGTTCTTTGTACAATTGGTTTTTTTGTCATGCTGGGTTTATCGCTATCTGGCCGTGCTAACAAGGCTGAGGTTAAAGGCAATACTACTCCAGTGGCAGTAAACAATGGTAATGGTGCTGTCGCACCTACACCGGTAGTTACAAAAAACGATCGACCTAAAGTTGAGTTGTTTGTTATGTCATATTGTCCATATGGTCTACAGATGGAAAAGGCATATTTACCAGCTTGGGAATTGCTAAAGAACAAGGCTGACATTAGTGTTAAGTTTGTGAGTTATGCAATGCATGGCAAGAAAGAGATTGATGAGAATACTAGACAGTATTGTATCGGCAAAGATTTCTCTGATAAACTTATCCCATACTTAAAGTGTTTCGTTGCTGAAGATAATTCAACCAAGTGTTTGTCAGCAGTTGGTTTGACTGATAGTAAATTGGCAACTTGTGTTAGTGCTACTGATAAGCAATATCAATTGACTGAGAAATTTAATGATCAAACCACTTGGTTGTCTGGTCGTTATCCAATTTATGGCGTTCACGGTGATTTGAATGAGCAGTATGGTGTTCAGGGTTCTCCAACTTTGGTGATTAACGGTGCTGAAGCCGGCGCTGGACGTACTCCAGAAGCAGTAAAACAAGCAATTTGTGCTGCCTTTAACAACCCGCCAACAGAATGTAGTCAAACCTTAAGCAATTCTGGATATTCCGCTGGTTTTGGTTTGACCGCTAGTGACAATGCCGCAAATGTTGAATGTGGTGTATAATATATATAAGTTAAGTCTTCTTTAATTTTTAATTAGTAAGTCCTATGGGCAATTTTAAAAGGGGTTTATTCCTAGGTGGATTAGTTGGAGCTGCGATGATGTGGCTTAACGCTACTCCTAAGGGAAAAGAGATGCGTGCTAAAATTTTAGAGCATCTTGATCCGCTTTATAATGAGCTTAAGGAAAGTATCCAACAGCTAGAAGGTCCAACTAAAGAAATGTATGATGCTTTGGTGGAGCGTGCGGTAGAGGAATATGCTGTCAAAAAAGAATTGGCTGAGGATATGAAAGTAATGTTAGTGCGAAAGTTAAAGAAGAAATGGTTGGAGTTAGAGAAGGAAATTAAGAAACATAAATAATTATGCGAAAAGCAAGTGGTATAATTTTGTTTTGTTCCATTTTGCTTCTGACAGGAGCGGGTTGTGTTTTTAACAACGCCCAGAAACAAGTTGTTTCTAATTATCCTGCCACTACTACTGTAAAAAAAGATTACTACGTTAACCGAGGCGCAGCCGATAATTTGGCTGTGCCTTTTGCTGATTGGCAAAGATTTTTTCAGAAGAAGTATGGTTGGGAGTTTTCTTATCCTGAAGGTTGGAAAATACGGACAGAAAAGACAGAAAATCAACTGTTAATTTTTCTTTCTAACGTAGCTTGCGAGAATCAGTGTCCGCCTGAGTTTGTTGGTTTAAAAATGAAAGTTGGTGCGATCTATCCGGGTGGTGATTTTATTAAATATATTAAAGGTGAGATTAGTCGTAATAACAAACTAAAGGTATATCCTGGTGGTAAAGTAGAAGATATTAAAATATCTGGTAGATCAGGTATAAAAGTATCGCGTTCTGATTGGACGGGGGCAGAGCCTGGCCCAGGATATTATGTTGGTTTGGACAAAGATTATTATGCTTACATTTCAATCGGACGAAATAATCTTACTAAGAATGCAGAAAACGCTGTTAGTCAATTGATTGGGTCAATTAAAATTCATAGTAATTATATTCTTCGCCCAAGTGTTATAGAAAAAATGGCTAAGATTAATAGTGGTGTTGATGATACCGGCGATGTTACTGGAAATACTGCTGGGACGGAGACAGAAACAGTCGATAGTATTTATACTAGTCGACGTTACAAATTTACTTTAAATTATCCCGAGCATTGTTATTTTTCCGACATGACTGATCAGACACAGCCACCAATTAATCTTGAGTTAGCTTTGTGTGGAGCTAAGCCAGATGAGCGGGTAGTTGGTTTGCGCGTATTTAGTGGTAATATTGACACCGCTTGGATGAGTGTTTACAATGGAAGAGATTTAAATTATCAGATGCAAAAAGTTTTAGTGTCTGATCAACCAGGTAGAATGTATACGGTTGTTGCTGGCGCACGTAGTCGAGCAGAACGTTGGTTAATGTTTGAAAAAGGTGGGCGTACTTACATTATTTACGTAATTGACGATGTTAGTAGTTACGCCAATGATTTTGATGAATTAGTTGCGGGATTTGAGTTTAACTAGTGATTGTAAGGTTAATCATTGAAATTAAGTTTATATACTATGGACAATGAACATAGAGATCATGGTCAGGCGCAAGAGTATGTAGGAAAGACAGAGTTGCCTGATAGCATTGAATATATGACTCGAGGGCCGTCAGACACAGACAGAGAAGTGGATGGTGATGGTGCGACAAGACAAAGAGAAGACGAGATAAGGAGGCAAATAGAAATGATGGGAGGTCGTTTAGTTAAAGGATCGCGCGAAGAAAAAGATGTCCTTAGGGCTTTTAAAGAAGCGGAGAAAAAACTTAAGAAAGGGCCAGTTACTATGTTGCGTGAGCTTTGGGGGAAAACTCCAGCGGATTGCCGTCTTGCGCTTATTGGTGAGTTTTTATTTGATCCGAATGCATTTAAACATAGATATGAAGAGGAGATGAAATTTCAATCTAATTTACAGGGTCGTTGGGAAAAATAGAATATTAGTGTGTGATTTAATTAAAAATACCGACTTAGTCGGTATTTTTTTTGATGTCTTCAATTGTTAATTGTAATTCTCGATTGCCGTTCCATTGGTTTACGCTTACTGCGAAATCCAAATCTATTTTCTCACCCGGTTTTAATTCTTT
>CAZHTA010000026.1:0-4049 GCA_964535515.1 uncultured Gammaproteobacteria bacterium | reverse complement strand
ATAGCATAAAGATAATCGCCAATATACAAAGAACGATAGACATTATCTTTCACCTCATTTCTACCCATCAAAGTCATATCGTCCCGTCCAACTCCACCCAAAAAGCTAAAGCCATTAGTTAAATCTACATTGTAAGTATACAACCCATTAAAGGTTGCTGTGCCATAAGCAGAAGGTGAATAATTTTTCTTTTGTTCTTGAGTCAACTGCAGAATCTCCACTGGGAAAGCTAACAATTTTTTTGCTTTAGAAAAAAGAAAAGCATGATGATCATTAAGCGCATACGAATCTGATCCACGATCCCCGATCTCTCTACTCGATATTTCTTTTGGCTGTTCCGGATTAGTTACATCAAACAATCCAATCTTTAATCCTTGATACCAGGCAAAACCAGGTGAACTTGAATTCGCAGTCGCTTGTTTACCAATACCAATCAAATGATTCTCATCATAGGGATGAAGATATGTTGAATACCCCGGCATTACTAATTCACCCAACAACTTTGGCTGACGAGGATTTTTCAAATCAAACACAAACATCGGATCGGTTTCCTTAAAAGTAACCACATAAGCACGATTACCCATAAAACGCGCTGAGTAGATCTTTTCATTCTCACCAAAATTTTCGTACCAACCAATACGATTTAAATTTTTGTCTAACACATACAAATTGTTCTTCTCCACGTTACCCGTTCGCATCCAACCCCAACCCTGACCTTCAGTAGTAACCAAACGTAAATTACCATTCTGCTCATCAAAAGAAAACTGATTAAGCGTTGTCCCTGGTACAACCTGAGTTGCTACCAAATCAATCACCCCATTTTTTAAACTAAACTTATGAATATCAGTCGCCTCTTTTTTCCACCAGGACCAATAACCACTACGACGAGTGGCCACATACAAATTACTTGGTGAAACATATATCTGACTACTGCCAGCACCAATCAACACCTTACTACTAATTTTACCATTCGAATTTAATGGCAATGCCACAATTTCTAAATAATCACTGTTTTCTGTTGGTAGTAAGTAATCAATATTAGCGCAAGTTGTTAAATCTTTAGATTTAAGCGCTTGTGCCGCAGCCACTGTGCCTTTAGAATCTTTGTATTTAGGTAACAACTTAGTAGTATCAACTTTACCGTCCCAACCCACTACATTGTAACCAGAATAGTACAAAACTAAATAGGCGTAATTACCAATCACCCGCGAACCAAGCAACGACCCATCCAACAAAACTGTTCGGGCTAAAAATGGCTTGGTTTTGTTTTTAATATTAAAAATTTGCGCAACCGTCGCCGCCCGTGAAGAATAATAGTCAGCCGAACCATCAGCGCCAAAACTAGTAGCGCCAACCGCCAAAAGATAATCACCGCTTAAATAAAAACCCTCCGGAACAAAACCATCTTTCAATTGCACTTTACCAACAATACCGGCCTGATTAACTGGTACTGCCCGAGTAATGGTTAAAAATATACTACCCGCGGTATTAAATGACAAACTATAAATATATTTACCATCAGTTTTTACAACATCAGCTTCATCTACTCCTTCTACCTGAATATTCGTTGATGAATAATCACCACTGGCAGATGCTTTTGCTTCTGGAGCAGAACCACTACTAACACCCAAACCCGTATCAGCCGCAAAACTCAAACCCAAATCATTGGCTGTGCCAAGTAAGCCAGGAGCACCTGCGCTGTATTTGCTTTTACCATCTTCATACTGACCCTTCAATACTGCCTGCAAATCCGCACACGACTTAACTTTTTTAATTTCCCGCGATAGGTTATCTTTAATCACCGCTGGTGGCGTATATATTTTGTTCTTTAAATCAATCTTACCTTTGGAACAATCTTTCGCACCGATTACAACACCTTTGTTGTAATTAGTTGGACAATAACCCGTCTTAACCTCCCAAGAGTCAGTATACCCGTCGTTATCAGTGTCCAATGACCAAGGGTTAACCCCGTACTTCGCCCAATCCTTTTGTGTCAAATCATTTTGATAAGTTTTAACCGCTCCCCAAGTTGGAGTAACCAACAACAAAAAACCCACTACCATTAAAGTAGTAAAAACTATTTTCTTTTTAAACATACACAAATAATTAATATCCAAGTAATTTAAATATACTGAAAACCGTAGCCGCAGTAAATACTAGTAAAACCGGTACCATCATTAACCACGCCCAACTCAACTTGTAACGTGGAGCATCCAGATCCCCCGTCTTTTTTGCACGCCAATAGATCATTACCATTAACACCGCTTCAATACCAATAAACAAACCACCGGCAATATCCAAAATACCAACAAAACTACGAATACCAACCATAAACAAAGAAATTGGCGCAATCACCACCAACAATGTCGACAAAAAATTGTTTATCTTGTAATCCCAAGTAAGTGTTTGTTTGAAAGCAATACCTAACCCCATAAAACCAGTACCCATCGCCAAGACAGCAAAAAGATTAGCAATCACTAACACGGTTGGACCAAATTTTTCTCCTAAACCAATAGTAGCAACTTCAGTGGTATTAATTCCCATTACCCCCACCACTGCCGCTGCAAAAAGCATATACAAAACAATCGGTATTAACGTACCAATTACCAAAGCTTTACGAAAATGACGTTGACTCCCAGGCAAAAGTGCATGTGCCTCAGAAATTGCCGGTGCCGCGTGTAGAGCAAACAAAATTACACCATACGGTAAAAATACCTGTGCTGGGTTAAAATATGACAAAGTAACAGTTTGAAAATGTGGTAAAAGATAAAAAGATAAACCAGCGATAATTGCAATCACCAAAAAGCTAAAAACCTTTTCGATCTTTTTAGCTGTCTGTAATCCACGCCAAACCACAAAACTTCCTAGTGTCCAAAAAATCACACTCCACACCGCCGGATCACCTCCCAAAAGAGCGGACAAAGCATGGCCTTCACCAACAACATATGCCAAAAGAGCACCGATCATGCTCAGAATCACCGTAAAAGTTAAAAGTGATTTTGCCCAAGTACCTAAATATTTACCAGCATACCCGGGGAGTTGCAAATTTTCTTTTGTCCGAACCGCGATCTCACCAATCATTAAATTTAAAAACAACATTACGATACCCAGACCTAAAATATACAACAAGCCAACCTTTAAACCAACTTGAGCGACAACATATGGGATACCTAAAACACCCGCACCAATGGTCATGCCGGTGATCATAAAAACAGCTTCGGTTACAGTGGCAGTTGGTTTATAAACACCATGATGTAAAACTATTGGTTTTTCTTCTGGTAACATAAAAAAATTGTTAATTCAACAACTTAATTTTAACACACTTAAAGGTTTTTTAAAAGACAAAAAAAGACACCATTAAAAGGTGTCCTTTCCACTATATTATACTTTTACACTTTCTCAATCGCCAATTTCTGCAACTGCTTCATTGGTATAAAATTATCCATACTTATATTCATCACTTCAATATTAACAACCTTGCCGTCTTTGCCATAATCAATCACCACATTGCCTTGAATATCAGAATCAACACTTTTGTTTTTGCTAAAGCGAAGAGAAAGAATAGAACTTTTTTTATTATATTTAATCTTAGGAGACATATTAAAAATATTTAAAAATTTTTGAAGTAGAAATAACAGTAACAACAGTCAAAATCTTCATTCTGCCACCGGACATTTCATAAAATACCAAAAGCAGTTGTCTGTTCTTAGTTAATGAAGAATAATAAACCTTCTTAGCTACAAAACGAGTGTTACAAGTTTTGTCCTTTTCTACCTTATCTGGCTGCAAAATCGCCACAAACACCTGCTGATCGCTTATTTTGCGCTCTTTCATTCTTTGTTTTGCGTGATCAGAAATTATTATCTCCATATATAAAAATTATACCACACCTAACACAAAAATCAAGATCTATATATATCAACCAAAATTTAACAAAAACAACCTCACACAAACAAAAATGTCACTTAATTAAGTGACATTTTTAAATTGGTGGGTGGTACAGGATTCGAACTTGTGACCCTCTCGGTGTAAACGAGATGCTCTAACCA
>CAZHTA010000025.1:2797-4190 GCA_964535515.1 uncultured Gammaproteobacteria bacterium | reverse complement strand
AATGTCTACTCTGCAAAGTAAAGAGACGTGGGAAAAGACTGATCGATGGGATGATAAAAAAGTAGATGTTTGGTTTAAGTCACAATTAAAAAATGGCAATGAAGTTGGGTTTGGTTGGTCTCATGAGGAGCCAATCGTTGAAATGATGAAATCTTTTGTGGCGAGCTATAACGATCTGCCTAGATTTGTTCATCAGTTTCAAAACAAGCTGAGAAATGAAGTGCGAGCAAAGAGTGGCATTATCAGATGTCGTGAATTCGTGATGAAAGACATGTACGCTTTTTGTGCTACTGACGAGGATAACATGGATTTTTATAATAAAACGATAGAAGCATATTTAAGGGTTTTCCAGAGAGTTGGTTTAGGTGATATTACTTTTGTAACATCTGCATCAGGTGGAGTTTTTACTGATAAGTTTAGTCATGAGTTTCAAACTATTTGTGAATCTGGTGAAGATGTTATTTTTGTTAACAAAGAAAAACACGTTGCTGTTAATAAAGAGATTTACAATAAAGAAACTGTGGAGAAGATGGGAATGGATATGAAAGATTTTGAAGAAAAGAAAGCGGCTGAGGTTGGAAATATATTTAATTTCGGTACTAGTAAATGTGAACAAATGGGTCTTTATTATAATGATAAAGATGGAACCAAAAAACTTGTCCATTTAAGTTCATATGGAATTGGTATTACTAGACTTATGGGTGTGCTGGTAGAGATTCACCATGATGAAAATGGGATAATCTGGCCAAAAGGATTAGCGCCATTTGATATTCATTTGTTATCAGTTGGTAATGATGAAAATGCTGCTCGTCAGGCAGAAGAGTGGTATGCTCGTCTAAGTGCACATGGTTTTGAGGTATTGTTTGATGATCGTGCTGATGTTGGTGCAGGGGCAAAGTTTGCTGATGCAGATTTAATTGGTATTCCATGTCGTATAGTGGTGTCCGCTAAAACAGTGGCTCAAGATTCAGTTGAAGTAAAGTTCCGATCAGAAAGCGAAGCTCGTTTGGTTCCGTTTAAAGATATTTTAGAAGTATTAAAATAACAATATGTTGGTGGCCGAGACCTTAACCGGCCTACAGCGTGAGCTAAAGAAAATTGTTTGTAATTCTTTAGTATTATTGGGTGGTAGTTACTTTCACGGTGGGGCAGTCGAATCGAGCGATATTGATTTTTTTGTAATCGTTTCTTGGTTTAATTATTTTAAAGTTTGGTCGCGAAGGAAAGTGATAAAAAAATGGAAGGGTAATAGTACCGAGGCAAAGATCAATGTGATGATCGTGCCGCGGTTTTTTTATAACCGCGGTTGGTATTATATTTCTGGTCGTGGGTTAGGTGGTAAGAAATATTGTTCTAAAATGCGGCGTGACCTAGTAGTGCATAATGCTTTTAA
>CAZHTA010000025.1:0-2697 GCA_964535515.1 uncultured Gammaproteobacteria bacterium | reverse complement strand
TAGATTTTACTTTTTTATTTTGTAATCCCGATAAAAAAGTTTGGTTAAAGCTGAAGGCATTGTTGGGGCAGGGGATTGTGAGAGGTGAAGAAATGGCTTGGTTGGAGAAGTATGTATTTCCGGTTATAATCGTTTAAGCGTTCTTGACAAATTTATTTATATATCATACTATATAGGTATAGTTTAATTAATTTAAATATATACTATGTCTAACGTCATTGTCTATTCTACTGTTACTTGTCCATACTGTCATATGGTCAAGGATTATTTAACTGAGAAGAAAGTTGGGTTTGTTGATTACAACGTTGGTGAAGATCAGGTAAAAGCCGAAGAAATGGTTAAAAAGTCTGGTCAAATGGGTGTGCCGGTGGTAGAGATTGACGGTAATGTCATTATCGGTTTCAATCGTCCAGAAATTGATCGTTTGCTCGGTTTATAGTATAATGGGGTCATTAATTTTGAATTTTAACTATGCCTTACGAAGTAGTATTTGATATTGAAACCCAAAATACCTTTGCGGAAGTGAACAATGATTTTAAAAAGTTAAAAATATCGGTTGTTTCGATCTACCGAACAGATACTAATTCTTACCATAGTTTTTTTGAAAATGAATTAAATCAGTTATGGCCGATTTTGGAAAAATCTGATCGTTTGATTGGTTACAATAGTGAACATTTTGATATCCCAGTGTTGAGCAATTATTATCTTGGCGATTTAACGCAGCTTCCGCATCTGGATATTATGAAAGAGGTTAAGGAGGCTTTGGGTTTTCGTTTAAAGTTGGCTGATTTAGCAGAAGCGACATTAGATAACGTTACCAAGAGCGCTGATGGTTTGCAGGCAATACGCTGGTGGAGAGAAGGCAAGTTGGATGAGATTAAGAAGTATTGTGAGCAGGACGTGCGCGTGACAAAAGAAGTCTATGATTTTGGTAAACAAAATAGTCAGTTGTTTTACAAATCGTTTAATGGTGATATATTACCATTCGCGGTAAATTTTAATCAGCAACCATTAGCGGAAAGGCAACCGACAGTGATTAATTTAACTTTACCTTTTTAATGTTATCGTATGTTTTCTTTAAGAAAAGAAACTGATTATGCCTTGCAGCTTTTAAAGTTGTTAGCGAAGAATTCTAAAAAAGCTGTTAGTTTGAAAGAAGCCGCCGATGCTACGGGTTTGTCTTTTTTGTTTTTGCAAAAAATTGCACGCAAATTACGTTTGGCCGGAGTAATTTTTGCCGAACTTGGAGTTGGCGGTGGCTACAAGTTAAAAATGGCCGCCAATAAACTTACTTTGAAAAAAGTTATTTCTGTTGTTGAAGGTGGTTGTTCTTTGTTAGCTTGTTGCGAAAAAGGGGAGTGTAAGCGTAAAAATACCTGCATGATTGGGAAGAAAGCAAAGGTAGTTAATAACAAAATTTTAAAAATATTAGATAGTGTTAAGTTGTCTGACCTATGATTAAGCGACCAAAAGTAAAAAAGTTAATATATTTGGATCATGCAGCTACGACATATGTTGATCCGCGGGTTGAGAAAGCAATGCAACCTTTTTTTGGTAAAATCTTTGGTAATCCGAGTAGCTTGTACGAACTTGGTCGGGTTGCTAATGGTGAATTAAATAATGCCAGGCGTAAAGTAGCGGAGATTTTGCATGCTTTGCCAGACAATATTATTTTTACTGGTGGTGGCACAGAATCAGATAATTTAGCCATTTTTGGTGTTGCTCGAGCGCATTCTAAGCAAGGCAAGCATATTATCACTACTAAAATTGAACATCATGCAGTTTTGCATTCTTTGGAACAGTTGGCAAAAGAAGGATTTGAAATTACATATTTAGATGTTGATAGCCAAGGATTTGTTTCTCCCAAAAAAGTTTTAGCAGCAATTCGACCTGATACAATTTTGGTGACGATTATGTATGCTAATAATGAGATCGGGACAGTAGAACCAATCGCTGATATCGGTCGGGAGATCTTAAAATGGCGTAAAGCTAAAAATACCGTTTATCCATTTTTCCATACTGATGCCTGTCAGGGAGCAGGGGCGCTAGAATTGGATGTAGAAAAGTTACATGTTGATTTGATGACGATTAATGGTAGCAAGATCTATGGTCCAAAAGGTGTAGGTGTTTTGTATAAACGACGTGGAGTAAACATTCAACCGATCATATTCGGTGGTGGGCAAGAAATGAAGATGCGTAGTGGTACTGAGAATCTTGCTGGTATTATCGGATTAGCAAAAGCCTTGGAGTTATCACAAGAGAATAGGCAGGATGAAAATATGCGTTTGGTTGATTTGCGTAATTATTTCTCCGAACAAATTAGTAAAAAAATTGATAAAGTAAAAATTAACGGCGCTGCTTTAGGAAATGAATCAGTACGATTACCAAACAATCTCAATGTTACTTTTTTAGATGTTGAGGGTGAAGCATTGCTTTTGTATTTAGACGCCTATGGTATTATGTGTTCGACTGGTTCGGCGTGTACTTCTACATCTCTAGAACCATCACATGTAATTACGGCATTAGGCTTACCATATGAATATGCACACGGAAGTTTGCGTTTTACTTTGGGACATTGTAATACCAAAAAAGATATTGATTACGTAATGAAATATTTACCAGCGATAGTGGCGCAATTACGCGAGATTAGCCCAGTAAATATGGGGAAGTTGAAGCATGCGAAATATAAATAATATG
>CAZHTA010000024.1:4129-5040 GCA_964535515.1 uncultured Gammaproteobacteria bacterium | reverse complement strand
TATGATATAATTGCTGTAGGTTCTCCATTTCTAAAAAGTAAAAAATAATTGTATATGTCAAAATATCTTGTAACTGGTGGTGCTGGATTTATTGGCACCAATCTCGTTAAGCAGCTTCTAGCTGATAGTCATCAGGTGGTTGTCCTAGATAATTATGCTGGTGGCAATAAACCAGAACGTCATCAGGCGGATGTAGAATATATTGAGGGTGATATTCGTAATGCAGCTGATTTAGACAAGGCGTGTATTGGTGTGGATGGTATTTTTCATATGGCAGCATTACCAAGAGTTGTTTTTACGGTAGAGAACCCAGAATTGACCCACGATGTTAATGTGAACGGTACTTTGCAGGTTTTAATGGCAGCAAAAAGAAATAAAGTAAAACGTTTGGTGTTTTCTTCTTCTTCGTCAACTTATGGCGGGCAAGATTCTAGTAAGTTATTAGAAGAAGATACGGCGATTAAAATGCCAGTTAGTCCTTATGCTTTGCATAAATTAATTGGCGAGCACTACTGTCGTCTTTTTTCTGAGTTGTATGGTGTGGAAACTGTTTCGTTAATATATTTTAATGTTTATGGTCCATATTTTGATCCAGATGGTGCCTATGCTTTGGTGGTAGGAAGATTTTTAAAACAAAAGAAGGAAGGGCAGCCAATGACAGTATGTGGCGACGGTGAATATTATCGTGATTATACTCACGTAAAAGATGTGGTAAGAGCAAATATTTTAGCAATGCAATCGGATAAAGTTGGTAAGGGGGAAACAATAAATATTGGTTGTGGTAGACCAACTACTGTAAATGAGTTAGTAAAAATTATGGGAGGAGAACATGTTAATGTTCCGGCACGTTTGGGTGATCAAAGATTTTCGAGCGCCAATAATACCAAAGCTCGTGAGATTCTGGGTTGGGA
>CAZHTA010000024.1:0-4119 GCA_964535515.1 uncultured Gammaproteobacteria bacterium | reverse complement strand
ACAGTAAAGTTAGAGGATGGTGTGGCTGAATTGAAAAAGGAATGGGGAATCGAATAACTTAAAAAGATAAAAAAACACCGATCAATTGATCGGTGTTTTGGTAAATCTTGTTTAAGCAGTTACCACGTTGGCAAATGTGGTCTTTTTTAATTGACCATCAAATCGACGACGTTTGGTGTGGGTGAATTTCACCTTACCATCAGCTACAGCGAACAAAGTATCGTCGCCACCGCGTTTCATGTTTTTTCCAGCATGCATTTTAGTGCCGCGTTGGCGGACAACTACCATGCCAGTTTTTACGACTTGGCCATCATGGACCTTAACCCCCAAGCGTTTAGATTGGGAATCGCGGCCCAATCGAGTGGACCCACCGGCTTTTTTATGTGACATATATGATAAAAGTAAAAAGTCAGAAGCCAAGTTCGATGTTTTCGCTTGGTTCTTAGAGTATTTAACTGGGCTCTATTATATCTAAATATCTTCAGCTTGTCAAGCTGGTTTGGATAAGGTAAAATATAGGGGAAATCTGGGGCAAACCCCAAGTAAATTTTTACTATGTTTTATTCCCCAAAACTCTTCTTACGCGACTGGTGGATTAATATCCCGCTTCTTGTCACTCTTGGACTACAGCTCTTCATGTGGTGGTATTTGCTATCCCATTTTCATTCTGGCACTGAGCAGATATTTTTACATTACAACATCATTTTTGGAGTAGACTTAGTGGGGGATTGGTGGCAGATTTTTTACTTGCCTGCTGGGGGTCTTTTGGCTTTTTTGGTTAATTACTTCTTTTCCTGGTTTTCCTATGGCACAGATCGTTTGTTAGCGAGGTTTTTAAGTGTTTGGACAGCTTTAGCTACTTTCTTTTTGGTAATAGCAGTTTGGCTCATTAGTGGCCTTAATATTTAATATGTCCGTATATTCTGTAGTTAAAAAAGCGGATCGACCATTTTTGATCTATGTGTTCTTGTGGCTCATTATTGGTTTGGTTGTTTTAACTTCGGCTTCTGGACCAGTAGGGTATAGCAAGTTTGGCGATACTTACTTTTTTATTAAACGACAGATTTTGTATGGTTTCATTCCTGGGATGATTCTTTTTTTAATTTTAGCCCGGGTAAAGTATGAGTATTGGCGTAAATGGAGCTGGGTTTTTTATTTTGGTGCTTTGGCTTTGCTAATTATGGTATTTTTACCTGGTACGGGTTTGGAATTAAATGGTTCACGTAGTTGGTTGTCAATTTTTGGTTATAACTTTCAACCGGCGGAAATGGCCAAGTTAGGTATGATCGTAATGGCAGCAGCACTTTTATCAAATAAGAAGCGTGATTTGGGTGATTGGCAAAATGGTTTGTTGCCAGTATTGGCAATTTTGGCACCAATTTTTGTTTTAATATTACTTCAACCAGATATTGGGACACTTTCAATTTTGGTAGTGATTCTTTTTTTCATGTTGTTTGTCGCGCGTGTTCCTAAATTGTATTTGTTTGTTTTGGGAACTTTGGGAGCGATAGTTTTGGTAGCAATGGTTTTTGCCGCACCATATCGAATGCAAAGGTTAACGGTTTTCTTGCATCCCGAATTAGATCCTCAAGGTGTAGGCTATCATATTAACCAAGCTTTTTTAGCTGTTGGTTCGGGTGGCTTTTGGGGTTTGGGATTAGGCAACTCTCGGCAGAAGTTTCAATATCTTCCGGAAGTTAGTGCTGATTCAGTGTATGCAGTAATGGCCGAAGAGTTAGGTTTTCTTTTTGCTGCCGGTTTGATTATTCTAATTTTAGCAGTTGTCTGGCGGGGGCTAAAGATCGCACAAAATACAGCGGATGATTTTGGTAAGTTGCTGATAGTCGGAATCATGACCTGGTTTGCCTGGCAGTCGTTTTTGAATATTGGTGCAATGGTTGGGATAATGCCATTAACAGGCGTGCCATTACCATTTGTTAGTCATGGGGGGTCTGCTTTAATGACTGCGTTAGCCGCAACAGGGATTGTTGCCAATATTAGTCGAGAAAATTAATTTAATTATATGTTTGGAAGAAATCCAGAAGGTGGTGTTCCAGAGGAAGTAATGTTGGAACATTTGGGTAGTAAAACAACAGAACCAGTTGAGCCGATAACTGCGTCACAAGAGACAGCTGATGTTGTTCCTAATCCTGGTCGTCGTAATGCTTTGAAATTGTTAGGCCTCGGTGCTGCTGGTATTGCGTTAGAAAGAGCTGCTAGTACGTTTGGGCTAGGGGTTGAATCTGAAGCTGAGGCCAAACCTAAATTACCAGCAGCAAAGATAGAAACAGCAAAACCAACAGCTGAACAAGAAAAGGCAAAAGAGGTATTTTTGCAAAGTAATGTTTTAGAAAAAGAAATGGAAGGAACAGTAGTTGGACATGAAAAGGCTTTTAAAAAAGATTTAGAACGAGTTAAGTCAAATGAAAAAGTGATTAACTGGGTGGTGCAGTATGGTGACTCAAAGAGAATGAAGGGTAAATTTGAAAAGGTGTTATCAGATGAAAATTATCGCAAGCAAGTAAAGGGATATATTGATCAGTATTGCAGGATGTTTAATGTTCCTTTTTCTTTAGCATATGGCGTAGCCGCACATGAAGGGCATTTTAATATGGCCTCTAAGTCAAGCGAGGGCGCAAGTGGTATTTTTCAAATTATGCCAGACAATGCTGCAAGTAAAGATTATCAGGCGAGTGCAACTGCTTCGGAGTTAGAAAACAATATATATGGCGGAGTTAAGTTATTACGCGAGATGTTTGATCTGTATCATCAGTGGTCAATAGCTTTGATGGGATACTGTCAGGGAAACAACCGTTTTGAGAAAAATTTATTACGTCGAACAAAGAAAAAACGTGAGGCAAAAGAATCTTGGCCGGAGTTTCTTAAGCACAATAATATGGATGTTTTGAAGTTGTATTCTAAAAAAATTAAAGGGGGCTATGGTTTAGGGACACAACACCCATTTCAATATCCTTTTTACATTTTATCAATGATTGGTACTGGCACTAAGATTATGAACGGGGAATACAATATGGAGAATTTACCACCAATCTGCACGAACGAAGAGGTTCGTCTGAAATTTGCCGCTGATTCTTCCGTATTAAACAGAAGTGCAGCTAAGTTATGTTCTCAGTTTGATAAAGACACGCCCGCATACAAAAAATGTTGTGGCCAAAAAAGAACAGAATTACTTCGTACTTATAACCATCGTTAATTTTAAAACACTATGAATATTTTAAATAATCGTCCGGCCATTGCAAAAATTGACACTCAGAATATGTTGGGTTCGATTGAAAGATTGTCTGCTCAAATTGCAGAAATTTTGGATAATGCAAAAAAGTTTAAATTGCCGGCTAATTACAAGAAAGTAAAAAATGTAGTTTTGTGTGGGATGGGTGGCTCAACTTTACCGGTTAGAATAATTAAATCAGTTTATCGATCAACTTTAAAGGTGCCAGTAGAAATTGCCAATGATTATCATTTGCCAGGATTTGTTAATAAAGATACTTTGGTAATTTTATCTAGCTATTCTGGTTCCACGGAAGAGGTGTTGGCAACCGCTAAAGAGGCTCAAAAGAAAAAGGCGAAGATCGTTGCGGTTGCTTCGGGCAAGAATTTAGCCGAGATGGTTAAAAAGGGAATGCCGGGCTTAATCTTTTCTACGGAGAATAATCCTTGTGGTTCACCGCGTATGGGTTTAGGTTATGCGATTGTTGGACAGCTGTTGGTTTTTTCTCGTGTTGGCTTAATTAAAGTTACTGAGAAAGATTTACGTGAGGTGATATTAGTAGTGGAAAAGTATTCTAGACTTTATGGTGTTGATACAAAAGAAAATCTAGCCAAACACACAGCGGTATTGTTAAAAAATCGGGCGGTATTGTTTATGGCAGCGGAACATTTAGTGGGTAGCGCACATGTGGCAGCTAACCAAATGAACGAAAACAACAAAAGGTTGGCGGCATCTTTTGCTTTGCCAGAATTAAATCATCATTTGTTAGAAGGAATGAAATTACCTGTAAGTAATGAGCGGGGTATTTTGGCGGTTATTTTTAATTCTAATTTGTATGATGCCCGCGTATCTAAGCGGGTAGCGATCACTCGTACGGTTTTAGCCCAAAA
>CAZHTA010000023.1:4269-6727 GCA_964535515.1 uncultured Gammaproteobacteria bacterium | reverse complement strand
CTAATTCTTTTTCCATATTCACTATCGCTTTAATCTCTTCCAAAGTAATTTTTTCTTTATCCACAGCAACCGCTGCCAAGTGTATGTGTTTGTTAAAAGCTAAATCAATCATTTCTAGATATTCTAAATATAGCGGACTCTCACGCCAAGCACGAGCAGCGTCTAAAAACAACAAAATTGATTCTTCTTTTAAATTAATAAACTTCTGTTTTAAACGGTTAGCTGCTTCAACGGGACTGTTAGCCAACCGACGCAAATCAATTAAGCGAAAGAATTTTATTTCTTCAATCGGTCCCATTTCAACTGATTTAGAAACAACATCTCTTACCACTGGCTTTGGTTTAAAAGCCGAACTAATCTTAAACTCTGGAACATCGTGCTGCAACGGAACTGCCACACTATGATGATCAACTTCATGTATAAACGAATTAAATGGTGTTGTGTTAGCTGGCACTAATGGCTCAACAAATTTCTGCGGCAAATCATCAGCAGTAGGTACAACAGATTTTGGCCACACTTTAAGTGGCGTTACCACACCTTTGTCCGCCAGTTCCATCTCTACAACACATTTCTTCTCTAACTCGTCCGCTTGCACACTCGTTAAACCAAGACCACCGTCTTTTATCGAACGCAAGGCAATGTCTCTGGTTTCATTTGTCCCACGAACATCTTTCAAACGTAATTGAACAATACTTTTTAAACGACCAAGAAAACTTGGCAAAATTGTAAAAGATAATTGCTTAACCACTTTATCAACTTCACTATCACGAGTAACACTAGTTTTAACACCCAAAGCAGATACTGGTAAATCACTGTCCTCCAAAGGAGATTTAAAATCTTCTAGTTTTGGTTTAGCTACCACTGGTTCAACAATTTTTTTAGGAGTTACGACAACTGGAGCTATTGTTGCCCGATCTTTTTTAATCCAGCTATTCATTACTGTTGGCCGAACTGGCTTTGGTGGAATATTAACTACTGGCGCTGCTTCCACAACTGGTTCTGATATTTTTTCTACCAACGGCTCAGCTTTAGGTACCTCAACAACCGGAACTGCAGTTGGTGTCACAGACTTTTTCTTTAAATCAGCCAAAGGAACGCGCACAAAAGTGCCGTCAGCTTTTTTTACTAAAATTGTTGGTTGATTAGCAGCCATAATTATTCCCTCCATTTAAATTCACCACTTTGTTCGTCGAAATAATACAAATCAGCGATTGTTGGGTCATTATATTTATCAGCAAGCTCACTTAAAAAATTAATGACTAGCGCTGGTTGTTCGTCCTCAGAAAAACTAATGGCTTTGTCTAACGCCATCTTCTTAATATCCACATAATTCGGAACAATAACCTCGTCTACCACAGGTGGCAATGTTGGCAAAGACGTATCAACTACAGCGGGTTGAACATTAATAGGTTTTTCGGTTTTAGCATATCGTGCCAATTCTTCTGCTGGTGGATATATATAATATCCATTTACTAAATGACCATAAATCATTAATATACTCTTGATTATTGTCCGAACAAAACTATCATTGAATTTACCCCAGGTTTTTTCGTCTTGAACTAAGTTTATCAAACTGAGACCATCAAATTTCTTATCACTATAAATTCTAAATTTATCAATCCAAAAAGATAATTTAACTGCGTCGCCAGTTTCAGGGTCAAAACCAACAGTTTGTTCGTTAGCATAAAGAAAAGTAGCAAAATCTGTTGACTGATCAAAACGTATACTTAAATATACATAATAATCGACTGATTTGTTTATTTTATCGTCCAAATCAATTCCAAAAATTGTCGCATCGACAAACAACTTTGAACCAATAAAAAACATCTGTATCGGTTTCTCTAAAAATGCCAAATTTTCTGCCATCAACACAACCATCAATCGATAATATATTTCTGACCAAACATCCGCTAATCCATCAAATTCGAAAGATCCATTAGTATAAGCCTCTAATTTTCTAACAACTTCTCTAACCGACGCTTCATATTGTGGTTGGCCATCCCAGATAAAAACTAATCTTAATAACCAACCAAAAGTTTCCGTCGATTCTAAATTCAATACTTCCAAGTCTAACTTATTAGCACTTTTCCAATCAAAAACTTCTGGACCACCTTTAGTTGCGCCGCGCACATAAGGCAAATAGGTTTCATACAAATCCAAAAAAACTAAAACATTGTCTGGCGTCGGACCAAATACAGCAGTCAACAAAAAATCTTCGCGGTCAGATAACCTAAAACTAACACATTTTGCAACTGCCATTTTTCTGTCTTCCTCACTACCGGCAGCACGAGCACAGATATCAGATAATTTTACTCTAAATGGATTATCCATAGTTTAACTATTTTCTTTCTCGCAACTTTGCCCTTTCTTCTTTTGATAATTTTTGTAATGTAACCAACAAGCCGCTAATTACTGACTCTGGATCCACGTCTGCGATATCCATCCAATCAATATCTAC
>CAZHTA010000023.1:312-4259 GCA_964535515.1 uncultured Gammaproteobacteria bacterium | reverse complement strand
CATAAATCTCCATTAGTAATTCTCGTACACGTGGATCAGCATCACGACGCTTTTCTGCAAAACGTGGAGCTAAATAATCAACAAAAGACAAAGACTCTTTTTTAATTACCTTATCGCCTCTTTTAACTTGATTTTCAAATGTCGGCGCTTCACCACCTTCGATAATATAACGATCCACCATTGCTTCTCCTCCATCGCCCAACACATATGATAATAATTCTCTAATCTTCTTGCCTTCCTGGTCGCTTATATCATCTTTCACGTACTCCTCGTATTTGGCTTCGCCTTGCGCATTTTCATCAATCAATTGAGCATCAGCAAAACGTCCTGCCCCAGCTTGATCAATATCACCACGCCCAGCACGCCAGGCAACATACGCACGTAAGCCTTTCTCTCCAGTCATACCAGTAAATGTCACCCACTCAATAGGATAACCCTCGCTCGCTTTATCCCAATTACGACATTTTATCTTCAAAACATGCTCGCCAAAACTATCCTTGTTATTAATCAAAGAAGAACCGCCTTGTTTGCCCATACTAAAACTCCTGCCTAACGCATCCAACCAATCGTTTTCATTATTGATAATACAAGGAGCAAACACGTCAGTAAAAGCAATATCAGCTGCTTCATCCTTGCTCAAGCCAAAACCACGTACACTTTGCATTGCTTTATCATAGTGATTCTTCATACCAGTAATAACTTGACCTTCCAGATTCTTACCACAAAGATAAACAGCACTTTTCTTTTCATTATTAACCATCTCAGCATGGATATAATCGCCACCCGTCTCTTTGGAAATTAAACCGACCATTGCCTTGGCTAAACGTGGCGTCTTCTGGATATCACGAACGTTTCCACCTTTCTTTCTTTGTTCCAAATCCGCAATTCTAAAGCGAACAGTCACACCGGTATTCTCATCCATTTCACCAACTTCTTGTGGCTGACCGTCCATTCCACCTTTTCCATCTTTTTGTAACTCACTCAACGTACGTTCTGACGCCATGCGCCCACTTAATGGTATGAATATCAAACCTGTACCATCTTCTCTTTTTACTGCTTCTGCTTGGCCACCGAGCTCTCTATGACCATTTGAGGTGTACACCCACGATTGCATCATCTGTAGACCAATCTGGATATCAGTTTGTTTGATATATGATATATATGATTTAACATCTAAATCAGCAAAATCATCGCGCGGATTATTTTTTTCATCCGCCAAATTAATAACTCCTTTTTTACCTTCTTCCAAACCACCGACTTCTACATTCAAATCTCCACCAGTAAAATAATTATAGACCACTCGGCGTAAATCCATTTTATAAGTCCCCAAATTCCGATTGGCTGAAACTACATCCAACAAATGCGCCATGTCTGCCAAACTAAATTTACCTTCAAAATATTCACCTGAGTCGTCAGGACTAGGGACTTTAACATCAATAAATTTTTCATCAGCTTTACCATCTTCCAAACGTTTGTATACTTCGCCGATAACACTAGACGGACCGATGTTTGCACAAATCTTTAATTCTCGAGCAGCAAAATTAACACCGTCTAATATTTTAGCAACACGCCAATGATTAATCGTCTGAGCAGTATCACAACCAAAAACTGCAAATACTTCCGTTAGGTTAATACGGCTATAATCAGCTGTTTCGTTCTTTGACAAATCCAAATCCAACCGCTTTTTAATATGCTCAGGAAGATTCTCTGGTTTATTTTCTCTTATCAAACCAACAACATGATCACCTACTGCTTTAGGTGCACGATCACCCGCTACTCTAGTTTCCCCTCCCACACGACTATCACTCATATAATATTATTTAAGAAACAACAGATTTTAAATCATTTATTACACTAGCGCCAACCGAAGGCAAATCACTAACAAAGGACTTCAGATCACTAGCGTTAATACCAACAGGCACTAAATCATAACTCGCCAACTCTCGATCTATCTTTACCAGCATATCTGCAATATCAGCTGGACTAATATTTGAACTCAACAAATCAGCAGTCAAACCAATCTTGGCTAGCACCAACTTAAAAGCATCTCTTTTGGTACCATCTCCTAAAATACCGCTTAGATTAAAATCACGTTTAGAGCCAGCATTAACACGCGCAGAACGAGCACGATCACTTGCGCTGTATGATTTTAAATAACTCGAATATTCATCAGGATCTTCACCAGCAGTTCCGATATCTGCCATTATTTGTGACTCTGCTAGACCTTGCGGATCGTCAATATCTCTTGTATCTTGCATTCTTTGTAAAAGACCTTTTAACCAATATGTGTCCATACGATATTCGACATTGTTCACATATTCCGGATCAGTTCGACGTCTTTCAGAAATTCTACTAGTAATATTTCTAAACGAATCAACCAACTGAGTTTGATCCATTTTACTAAAGTATTTTGCTTTAATCTTATCAATCGCATTCGCACCCGCGTCAGCTGGCAAAGTAATTCCGTGTCGATCAGCTAACATACGCTGAGCAATACTTTCCTCTAATAATTCCGTTGCTAATGTATTGTATATTTGTGCTTCGTCCATCATTACTTTGGCTCGTGCGCCTATAATTTCTGGGCGAGTATGCAAAACTGCCGCCTCATAAGCCCGGGTTAAATTAGGACGAAATTCCGCCCCCTGCCCCCCTTCTCCAGATAAACCCTTGGGTTTTGCCATATATTTATTATTAATTAGTCTTACTTGGTAACCTCGTTTTAAGAGCATTCATTAATTCAACGTTCCCCTCTAAATCAGTAAGTAAATTTTTAACATCATCTTCTTTCATCCCAGACCGCTGTAAATTACTTAACTGTTCAGGTGATAATTTTCTTAACTCAGTTTCAAACCCAGCTATTGCCGCTGGATTCAACCCTCCTGTATCCAAACTACCGGCATTTAAACCTATATGTTCCAATACTTTCATCAACGCATTACTTGAATCATCGGTTTTAGACACAAAACTCACATCTATTCTCCCAGAAACCTTTTTACTTTCACCACGCCCAAGAACAGGATTGACCGCTTTAGCAGATGCTTTACTAGCGCCTGATAAAGAATAACCACCGGTCTTCGACTCAACTTTTTGTTTTTTAATATCCTTTAAAGCTACCACAGCTGCTTGCAGATTTTTATTTTGCAAAGACATAGCAAACTTATTATCAAGTTTTGTACCTTTTCCAAAAGTTTGTTCTACTAATCCGGCGTCAAATTTACTTGCGATACCCTTAAAGTCACCAGACCCTTTTTTGCTATTTTCTTTAGCAATTTCTATTTTAATGGCTTCCAAAAGCTTCAACTGTTCATCAAAATTACCTTGACCAACTTTTATACCACCAAATTCTAAGGCTTTTTCTGACAATTCACTCTTCTTCGCAGCTAATGATTCTCCTATCTTACGTTTGAGCATAATTGCATAAGCTTCTCCATTATCTTTATATTGAGGCCATTCTTCTACCTCTGCATTAACAGAATCTTGCACATCTTTAGGTAAATCCTTGAACACCGTATCGTTATTTTTGCCGTCATCACTAACTCCCGCAAGAGCTGTCTCTAACTTTCTAACAGATTCTTCAAGTTCTCTAATCGGAGCAGCCATCATCTCTTCTTCCTTTAAAGCATCAGTCTTAATTTTGGTACCTATATTTGTTACATCTAAACCTCTCGTACTTATCAATGCATTCTGGTCAATATCTCTATCTGCCAAAGATCGAAGATAATTATCTTTTACCGTACCAGGTGCTGGTTTTGGACCATTTGAAATAGGTTCAATCGGGGTTAAAGCACCGGTAACTACATCTAACTCAATCCTAGCCTTTGTCGATTCTAATCTAGCAGCTTCTGTTTTCCCAGCAATTACGCGCGTAGCATAACGCGCACGTGTTTTTTCACTTTCTAATGCTTTTCTTTGAGCAGCAGTTTTACGTGACGTACGATACGCCTCTG
>CAZHTA010000023.1:0-302 GCA_964535515.1 uncultured Gammaproteobacteria bacterium | reverse complement strand
CCAGTAATCTCATCAACATAGGCACGGTAGGCCTCAATACCCCCCAACCTTTTACCACCAAAACCTTGCCATCCTTTAGCACTACTAGACAACTCTCCCTTACGTACTTCAATGGCCGCCTTTCTTTCTTTCATTATCTTTTCGTGTGCACCAAATTGAAGACCGGTTCTGGTGCCAAGAAAACTTTTATTCCACTTTTCCCCTAACTGTAATGCCTTATCTTGGATAGCCAAACCTCTTCTTTTCCAAGCATTACCACCAACAAGTGGAGCGTTCATCCCTACCCACTTACCCGCAACCTT
>CAZHTA010000022.1:8271-8926 GCA_964535515.1 uncultured Gammaproteobacteria bacterium | reverse complement strand
AGTTGTTGGAAGTAATTAAAAATTGTCCGTTAGAACGAATGTTAGTTGAGACAGACGCGCCATATCTTGCTCCGCAAGCGCATCGAGGAGAGCGTTGTGAGCCGTGGATGACAGAAGAGGTAGTAAAAAAGATTGCCGAGGTTAAAGGAATGTCTGAGCGGGAGATAGCCGATATTACTGTTAAAAATGCACGTGAATTATTTACTAAGATGAAATAATTTTTTTATTTGTAATTAATTTAGTCTATGGATAATAATTTAATCAGTGATCAAGAAAAAAGTAAAAAGATAAAAGAAATTTATAATAATTTTTTATCTACGGTAAACCAGTTGAAGAAAGCTTTTAATGATAAGATTCAAGGTATACTGAAAAAGAAAGATGAGCAAAAAATGGAGGATATCAAAAATAAAATTAATCAAATGTAATATAATAATATGGGGAATGATTCTTTCGAGGGGAATAGGCCACCAGCGAGTGAGCTGGCTGAGGGAGGGGAAAAACCTGTTGAGGTTACTGAAAAGATTCCTGCTAATGAATTGGCTGAAGGTCTTGCTAAACAAGTCGACTCTGTTGGAGACAGTGCTGTTGTTGGTGCGCAAGCACTGGAGAATAAGTTGGGGTTAGAAGGAGATCCTCAAGCTGAAACTGCGTTGGC
>CAZHTA010000022.1:0-8261 GCA_964535515.1 uncultured Gammaproteobacteria bacterium | reverse complement strand
GCTGAACTAGGAAGTGGCGTAGCGAGTGCTGAGGCAGTAGCAAAAACTCAAATTGCTGAGGTGGCAGGAGAAAGTAGCGAAAGCAAAGGAAAAGAGAGGGGTCAAGAATTTAGAGATGCGATAGCGACTGGTGATTATGTCAAAATGGCTGATGCGTTGTTTAGTCCTGAAGGCGGTATTAAACCTGCGGATTTTTACCAAATGGTAAAAGGATTAACTGAAAGAACCGGAACTCATGAAAAGATGACTTTTTTGGACAATGCTCAACGTGATGGGATGGAGTTGGGGTATGCGAGAAAAAAGATGTGTAAAGATGAACTAACAGGTGACGGGGCAGAACAAGATCACGATCTTAATTTGTTTGGTAAAGAAAGTCAGCGCAGAGAAGAAGGGATGCTTAAGATTGCTGGCGATGCAAAGAAGGCGGAATTAGCCGATGCAGTTGCTAAATGTTTAGAATCTGGTGGAAAAGATATGTATAGGGCAGCCGTTGCTGATATTTTGGGAGATAAAAAAATGTTACAGGCTATTGAAGCTAAAGTTCCTGGTTTTAAAGAAGAGATCGATAAAATTATAGGCGATCCAAAATTTCAAGCAGCTTTAGAAGCAAATATTGCTTATTTAAAAGAGGGTGCAGCTGCGTTGTTAGAGATGGCAAATGAAGAGTTTGCCCAGTATGGTCAATTAGAAAGTGAATATAACGGTAAAGATAGCGTAGTTTCTGGATCATACAACATATATAGAGGAGGAAGAACAAAAGACAGATATGGGACAATCACTGTTGATAAAGACAAAAAAGATAAAGGAGAAGAATTAATGAAATCAACCTATAAATACCTTGAGGCTGGACTTGATGCAAAGAGCCATAATCAGCAGATTGAAAAGTTGAGGCAATTTTTAGTAAAAAAATCTTAAAATTAATTTTATAAAATGTGACATATGGAAGAATTAAGAATTGACATATTAAATAGCGGTGAAGGAGAAGAGACAAAACACGGCGACGTTGTTGTTGTGCATTATACTGGTATTTTTGAGAATGGTGACAAATTTGATTCCAGTGTTGACCGCGGCGAACCATTTGAATTTAATCTTGGTGCTGGACAGGTAATAAAAGGTTGGGATTTGGGAGTTATGGGTATGAAAGTAGGGGAGAAGAGGAAATTGACCGTCCCATATCACTTGGCATATGGCGAGTCTGGTTATGGTCCGATTCCACCTAAAGCTACTCTTGTTTTTGATGTGGAATTGATTGAAATCAGGTAAAAAGGCAGGAAAAGATTGTGTTTAGAAATACAATTTTTTCATCCCCTTGACCTCGGGACGATTTTTTAGTAAAATATTGGCGTCTTTGTTTTTATGGATAATAAGTCAAAAACTAGTGATCGACAATATTATCTGTTTGCTCTTAAGATCATGGGTGATTTTGGAGCATCAATTGCCGTCCCGGTTGTTATTATGGTTCTGATTGGGCAATGGTTAGATGATAAATACAGCACACTACCACTTTTTACCGTTTTTGGCTTTGTGATTGCGGCACTTGTGACTGTTAAAATAATATACAAAAAAGCAAAGATCTACGATGCGGAATATAAAAGACTAGATCAAAATTTAAATCAAGACAAAAAATAATTATGCACATTCCGACATTAGCCCCTGAGGTTTTGTTCACATTAGGAGGAATGAAAATTACCAACACCATGATAAATGTCTGGTTGGCTTTAATTATTTTTTTGGTACTAGGGTTGATCGTAAAAAGAATTATTGCTTTACGTCCAGGGAAATTACAAAATTTTATTGAATACTTTTTAGAAATATTGCTTGGATATTTTGACCAAGTAACAGGAGACAGAAAAAAGACAATGCGGTTTTTACCGCTGACTGGTTCTGTCTTCTTTTTTATTTTACTTTCAAATTGGTTGGGGTTATTACCGGGAACTGGTAGTATTACCTATGGTCACAATATGTTGTTGCGCCCAGCTAATACGGACTTGAATTTAACGGCTGCCATGGCTTTAACTGCCGTTATTGCTTCCCATATTTTTGGTTTAATAACGGTTGGGGTATTTACCCATATTAATAAGTTTATACAAATCGGAACGTTTTTTAAAAGTTTATTAAAAGGGCCAATTGCTATTTTTACTGCGATTATTGAGTTGGTTGTTGGTTTGATTGAGTTAGTCAGTGAAGGAGCCAAGGTTCTTTCTTTGTCTTTGCGTCTTTTCGGTAATATTTTTGCCGGCGAGGTTTTAATTTCCGTAATTGCTAGTTTGGTTGGTTTGCTTGTTCCGACGCCGTTTATGTTGCTTGAGCTTTTGGTTGGTGTGATTCAGGCGGCAGTATTTACAATGTTGACTCTGGTGTATTTAACAGTAATGACTACCGCGCCACACGGAGAAGAGCAACACTAATTATATTATTAATTAATTGATATTACCCACGAGGCAAAATATATAAAATAAACAAGTCCTTCGTCGGCACTGATATCAGAAAGGTTAAAAATATGGATCATGAATCCATCGTTACCTTAGCTAAAGGCTTGACCATGGCATTTGGTGGCTTTGCTCCTGCTTTAGCAATTGGTAAAATCGTTTCTAAGGCCATGGAGTCTATCGGACGCAACCCAGAATCTGCTGGTAAATTGTTCGTTCCGATGCTACTTGGTGCCGCTTTCGCGGAAGCTATCGCTATTTACTCTTTGGTTGTTGTTTTCACCCTAAAGTAATTTTCCTGACTGGATTTTGTCCAGTCAGATAAGATTATTTTAAAAATATTTTATGAATTTTATTGATATTGCTAATGCTTCTCCCGTACCAGAAGCAAAGGAAATTACTGCTGTACCAATTACCGCTTCGGAAACCGTAACAGCTGAACATACGACTGAAGCAAGTACCGAGAGTGTTGGTGTTTTGGCTTCACTTGGTATTAACGGCCAGATGTTTGTTTTTCAGTTAATTAACTTTGCTTTGGTGGCGGCTGTTTTGTGGTTTTTGATTTTAAAACCAGTTACCAAGAAAATGACTGAGCGCCAAAAAATGATTGATGATAGTTTGGATAATGCTAAGAAAGTACAGGATAATTTAACAAAATCAGAAAAAGAATATCAGATTAGAATCGATGAAGCAAAAGTAGAATCTAACAAGATCATTGAGAAGACTCAAGCAGAAGCGGAAAAATTAAGTGCAGAAATCAAGGTTAAAGCGAAACGCGAAATTGACGGTTTGGTTTTACAAGCGAGAGAAAAAATTAAAGAAGAAAAGAACGAAGTAATGTCGGGTATTAAAAAAGAAACTGCTAATCTTGTCGTAGCGGCAATGGAAAAGATTTTAAAAGAAAAATTAGATAGTAAAAAGGATAAAGAATTGATTGAGAATAGTCTAAAGGATTTACAGGGTTAATTATGAAACGAAAAATTAGCAACAAACAATTAGCCGAAGCCCTTTATCAGGTAACGAGTGGACTAAAGGGAGAAAAGTTAACCAAAACATTACAAGGTTTTGTGGCACTTTTAATGCGGGCACATAAATTAAAACAGTCAGCCCGTGTTATTGGTGAGTTTGTTAAATATTCTAAAAAGCAAGAGGGGATTATAGAAATCGAAGTGACGACAGCGCGTAACTTGGATGACGGAACAATGTCTCACATTAAAAAAGCTTTTGGTTCACAAGTAGAAGAAGTATCAGTGGTAGACGAAGATATCTTGGGTGGGGTGAAGATTAAGACGGAAGATAAGATATTAGATGCTAGTTTAAAAACACAATTAATTAATTTAAAAAAATCTTTAGCAAATTAATAATTTAATAAATATGTCTACTAATCAGATTGTCGAAGAATTGAAAAAACACATTGCCGATTTTGAGAAAACTGTGAAAGTCGAAGAGATTGGAACAGTGGTGGAAATTGGTGATGGTATTGCTCGTATGACTGGCTTGACTAAGTGCCAGTACCAAGAGATGTTGGAATTTACGGGTGGTGTATTTGGCGTGGCTTTGAACTTAGAAGAAGAAACTGTTGGTGCGGTGATTTTGGGTGATTACAAGAGTATTAAAGAAGGAGATACAGTAAAACGTACTGGTCGTATTTTATCTGTACCAGTTGGTAAGCAAATGACCGGTCGAGTAGTAAACGCATTAGGAGCCGAAATTGATGGTAAGGGAGAAATTAAAACTGACAAATTTTACCCAGTAGAGAAAATCGCTCCTGGTGTTATGGCACGTCATCCAGTTAATCAACCAGTGCAAACCGGTATTAAAGCCATCGATGCTATGATTCCAATTGGGCGTGGTCAACGTGAGCTTATCATTGGCGATCGTCAAACTGGTAAAACCGCAATTGCAATTGATGCGATCATCAACCAAAAAGGTCAAAACATGAAGTGTGTGTATGTAGCGGTAGGTCAAAAAGCTTCAAAGGTTGCGCGTATTGTTGCTAGATTAGAAGAAGCGGGTGCAATGGAATATACCACAGTAGTTGTAGCCGGTGCATCTGACCCGGCAGCTATGTCTTTCATCGCCCCATATGCTGGTGTAGCAATGGCAGAATATTTTGCTGATCAAGGTGAAGATGTTTTGATTGTTTATGATGATTTAACTAAACAGGCTTGGGCATATCGTGAGATTTCGTTACTATTACGTCGTCCACCAGGGCGCGAGGCTTATCCAGGTGATGTTTTTTATTTACATTCTCGCTTGTTAGAGCGTGCTTGTAAGTTGAACAAAGAAAACGGTGGCGGTTCTATTACTGCACTTCCAATTATTGAAACTCAAGCTGGTGACGTAACTGCTTATATTCCAACTAACGTTATTTCCATTACTGATGGCCAGATTTTCTTGGAGACTGACTTATTCTATCGTGGTATCCGCCCAGCTTTGAATGTGGGTATTTCTGTATCACGCGTTGGTGGTGCTGCTCAGATTAAACCAATGAAAAAGATTGCTGGTAAATTGAAATTGGCGATGGCGCAGTTCCGCGAAATGGAAGCTTTTTCCCAGTTATCATCTGATTTGGATCCAGAAACAAAGAAACAGATTGATTTGGGTCAACGTATGACTGAGTTGTTAAAACAACCACAGTATTCACCAATGCCAGTAGAAGATCAGGTGGTAATTATTTATGCAGTATCTAATGGATATTTAAACAAGTTTGCAGTTAAGGAAATTAGACAAGCTGAAATCGATTTTATTAGTTTTGTTCGTCGCTCAAAGAAATTATTATTAGACAAAATTGCAAAGGGTGAGTGGGATGAAGCTATTGAAACCGAATTAAAAGAAGCTTGCGAAGAATTTGTAAAATAATCTATGCCGGTAAATACCAAAGCCATTAAACGCCGTATCAAATCCGTTGGCTCAACCAAGAAGATTACTAAAGCCATGGAGATGATTTCGGCTGTAAAAATGCGTAAAGCCACGGAAGCGGCGATAAATACTCGTACCTACGCGACGTTGGCTTGGGATTTGTTGGTAAAGTTATCAGAAGTTAAGAAAGAGGAGATGCCACTATTGGCTGTACGCCAAGTAAAAAAGATTTTGGTGATTTTGATTACTTCTAATCGCGGTCTTTGCGGTAGTTTTAATACAAATATTATCAAAAAAACTGCTGCTCAACTGGAAGATCCTAAAAATATCGGTCGTCAGAGGTCAGGAAAAGAAATTTTTGAACCAGCTGATAATATTGAAGTAGATGTAATTGGTATTGGAAAGAAAGGTGCTGATTTTGCGAAAAAGATGGGATATCACTTGGTAGCATCTTTTTCTGATTTTTCTGACACACCAAATTTGAATGATGTTATGCCGATTAGTAGGATGGTGATTGGAGAATATGAAAAGAAAAACTATGATAAGGTGGTTGTGGCTTATACAGATTTCAAATCAGCGGTTAACCAGGTGGCAAAGTTAAGACAGGTATTACCAATTTCATCATTTGATTTAGAAAAAATGATTGCTGGTTTAGGTGATGATGTTGAAAGAATGGATGCGATTGCACGCGAATCAAAAGAACAGGTTGAACTAGAACTAGATAGTTATTTGTTCGAGCCAACTCAAGATGGTGTTTTGGAAATTATTTTACCACGTTTAGTAGAAACACAGATTTATCAAGCAGTATTAGAATCTTCTGCTTCTGAACATTCTGCACGTATGTTTGCGATGAGAAATGCGTCCGATGCAGCAACTGATATGATTAAAGAATTAAGTTTAATATTTAACAAAGCCCGTCAAGCTAGTATCACGCAAGAAATTGCGGAAATTGCTGGTGGTGCCGCGGCCCTTGATTAAAAAATAATAAAATAATTTAATACTATGAACAAAGGAACAGTATCACAAATTATCGGTGTGGTGGTAGATGTAAATTTTCCTGACAAGTTGCCAGAGATATACTCTGCCGTAGAAATTAAAATGCCAAGTGGTGTTACTTTGGTTTTGGAAGTACAGCAGCATTTAGGTGCAAACATGGTTCGTACCGTTGCGATGAGTACGACTGATGGCTTAGATAGAGGTGCTGAAGTAATCGATACTGGCGCACCAATTTCTGTTCCAGTTGGTCCAGAAACTTTGGGTCGTATGTATAATGTAACAGGTGATCCAATTGATAACAAAGGTGTTTCTAAAACAAAAAAGAAATACCCAATTCATCGTCCGGCTCCAAGTTTTAAAGATCAATCTACTAAATCAGAAGTATTAGAAACTGGTATTAAAGTTATCGACCTTTTCTGCCCATTCTTGAAAGGTGGTAAAGTTGGTTTGTTTGGTGGTGCTGGTGTAGGTAAAACTGTTGTTATCCAAGAGTTGATTCGTAACATTGCCGCTGAACACGGTGGTTATTCGATGTTTGCTGGTGTGGGTGAGCGTACTCGTGAAGGTAACGACCTATACCGTGAAATAGAAGAATCTGGTGTGCTTGATAAGACTGCACTTGTTTTTGGTCAGATGAACGAACCACCGGGGGCTCGCGCTCGTGTTGCTTTGACTGCACTAGCTATGGCGGAATATTTCCGTGATGAAGAAGGTAAAGACCTGCTATTGTTTGTTGATAATATTTTCCGTTTCACCCAGGCTGGCTCAGAAGTATCTGCCTTGCTTGGTCGTATGCCTAGTGCGGTAGGTTATCAGCCAACCTTGGCAACTGAAATGGGTGCTTTGCAAGAACGTATCACTTCTACCAACAAAGGTTCTATCACCTCTGTACAAGCCGTATACGTGCCAGCTGACGACTTAACTGATCCAGCGCCAGCGACAACATTTGCTCACTTAGATTCGACTGTGGTGTTAAGTCGTTCATTATCTGAACTTGGTATTTATCCAGCAGTAGATCCATTGGATTCTTCTTCGACAATTTTGGATCCATTGATTGTGGGTGAGGAACATTACAACACCGCACTTGAGGTACAGAGAGTTTTGCAGAAATACAAAGACTTACAAGATATCATTGCTATCCTTGGTATGGAAGAATTGTCTGACGAAGATAAAATTACTGTATCTCGTGCTCGCAAATTACAGAAATTCTTGTCTCAACCATTCCATGTAGCCGAACAGTTCACTGGTCGTGAAGGTAAATATGTAAAAGTAGCTGATACTGTTAGAGGGTTCCGTGAAATTTTGGAAGGCAAACATGATGACAAGGGCGAGCAGGCTTTCTACATGAAAGGTGGAATCGACGAGGTGACTGCTTAAATATTTTTATGAACACCATCCATTTTAAAATTGCTACACCAGAAAGAATCGTTTATGAAAACGATGTCTTTCAGATTTCTATTCCTACAACTACGGGAGAAATTACGGTATTGCCACATCATTCACCTTTGGTTTCTATCTTGCAAGCCGGAGAATTAAAAGTGGTGGATGCTAATGGTGAACAAATAGTTGCAGTGGCGGGTGGTTTTTTAGAAGTGAAAGCTAATAACGAAATTGTTATCTTAGCTGATAATGCTGAGCGGGCTGAACATATTGATATCGAACGTGCTGAAGCAGCACGTAAACGTGCCGAAGAGCAAATTGAAGCCATTAAGGGTCAACAAGATGTTGATTATGCCAAGTTACAAGCGTTGATTGATCGCGAAATGAATCGGATAAAAATTGGTAAGAAGTACAAGAATATAAAAAGTATAAAACCAGAATAATATTTAATTATTTTTTACTAAAAAACCATCCGATCTTACGGGTGGTTTTTGTATATATAAACAATGAACCCCCGGGCAGTTCACTGTCACCGGGGGTGAATGATTGCGATTCTTCATCGCGTCCTCCTTAAGGGATTGTCTGCGTCGGTTT
>CAZHTA010000021.1:0-9247 GCA_964535515.1 uncultured Gammaproteobacteria bacterium | reverse complement strand
AAGTTTATCCAGGAGTATATCTTGATCATTTTCATGTTGCCCGGATGACAGAGGGGGACGTGAATAATTTTTTAGAAGGACTGAATAATCGTTTGGCAAAAGAGGGGATTGCTTTGGTGGTTAAAAAAATGGATGGTACGGAGGTGCAGGTTAAGATAAACACCGTATTGGGCGGGGATAGCGCTTTAGAATTAATTGAATTAAAAGGATTAGAAGCTGGTCGTTTAGCTATTAATGTTGGTCGTACAGGTCTATGGTGGGAACGTCTTTTTTCTCCTTTTTATTATTTAATTTTTAACAAAGAAATTCCTGTGCCAGTAGCAATTAATTCTGGTCACCTGATTGATTTGTTAAAGGCTAGTTTGTCTGTTTACGCTGACACCCCAAATGATGCTAATATTAAAATATTGGATGCGGTAACGGGACAATATGAGATTGTTCCTGAAAAAGCAGGTAGTGATTTTGTTTATCCAGAAATTATTACTGCGATCAAAGACAATTTGATGTCTTTATCGTTTACCCCGATTGTAGTAGCGCCAACAGCGTTTGCTCCAACGATAAACTCGGGTGAAGCGGCAGCAGCGTCAGAGTTAATTAATAAAGTTTTTGGTTATGGTAATATTGGTTTGAACTATATCGACCCACAAACAAAACTACGTCATGATTGGGTTATCGCACCAGCTTTGTTTGCTGATTGGGTTAAGGTGAAGAAAGATAATTCTAGTCAGTTGATTATTTCTTTTGATAAAGAAAAAGTTCAAAAGTATTTAGAAAATTTACGTCTTGAAGTTGATAAGACCACACAGGATGCCAAGTTTGTGATGGTTGATGGTAAAGTAAAAGAATTTCAAGCGAGTCAGTCTGGTTTGTCGTTAGATATTGAAAAGACGCTTAATGATCTTCTGATAGCGTTTGAAGAGCGTAGCTATCACCCAGCAGAAGCAGTAAAGACTGTGGGTTTGGCAGTAGTAGCAACTGAACCAGATATTAAGATGTCAGAAGCTAATGATTTAGGTATTGCGGATATTATTGGTGTTGGTATTTCGAGTTTTAAGGGTAGCCATGTCAATCGCATAAAAAATATTGGTATTGCTGTTAAAAGAGTGAACGGGACGTTAGTTCGTCCAGGAGAAGAGTTCTCTTCTAATCGGGCGGCTGGTCCATTTACTCCTGAGAATGGATTTTTGCCAGAATTAGTTATCAAAGGTACAGAGATTAAAAAGGAAGTCGGCGGTGGTATGTGCCAAATTGGAACAACGCTTTTTCGGATGGCAATGAATTCTGCCATGCCAATTACTGCGCGTCGTAATCATTCTTTAGTTGTTAACTATTATGCTGATCCAGTGAATGGCAACCCAGGGACGGATGCAACTTTGTATGAACCAATTTTGGATTTTAAATTTTTAAATGATACAGGTAATTACTTGTTAGTACAAACAGAAGTTGATTACAAGACTCAACAATTAACTTTTACCTTGTGGGGTAAAAATGATGGTCGTAAAGGTTGGTATTCACATCCATTAGTTAGTAAATGGATCCCAGCCGGTGAGCCGCAAGAAGTTAAGACTGATAAGTTAAAGCCAGGTGTAAAGGAATGCCAGGATGCCTATCGTGGTGCAGTGGCTAGTTTTACCTATTCACGCGTAACACCAACGGGGGAGAAGATTGACCAGGTGTTTGATAGTTACTATCGACCATTACCAAAGATTTGTATGGTTGGAATTGATCCAACAGTTGTTGCTACATCTACCTGTGTAGATGGGGCAGATTGTGGATCGGGGTCGTCTGCACCAGTCATTGAAACTTTGCCGGTTTTGGAGTAGATAAATAAAAAAGGAATTTAAAACACCTCGATTAAATCGAGGTGTTTTTATAGATGCGTCCCGATAAATCGGGACAGAAGCCGTACCCAAGAAGATGTGTCAAGGGAGAAGACGAGCAAAAGCCTGTACTATCCGTCAACACATCCCCATGCTTGTCGTGGATACGGGTAGATCGATACAATCAAGTTGTACGGAACTACCCAGATCCAGTTTTAAGCAACTGATTAGTATACCAGAAAACAGTGGTCTTGTCAATAGGGGCGGGTAGTGGAAAGGTGGAAAAGTGACTTTTTTGGCTAAGATAAAAGAAAATATCCCGATTTTATCGGGATATTTTTAGGAGTTTTTTACTTGTTTAATTAATTCCAATCACCTTGTCCACGAGGCCATACTTTTTGGCTTCAGTGGCAGTCATGAAGTTATCGCGGTCAGTGTCTTTTTCAATGGTGGCTAGATTTTGACCGGTATGTTCAACAAGGATGTGGTTTAATTGATCTTTGATACGCAAGATTCTTTCAGCACGGATCTTGATATCACTAGCTTGTCCTTCCATTCCACCCATTACTTGATGGATCATGATTTCAGAATTTGGTAGGGCATAGCGCTTGCCTTTAGCACCAGCGGCTAAGAGTACTGCAGCCATACTGGCAGCCATACCAACACAGACGGTAGAAACATCGGATTTGATATATCGCATGGTGTCATAGATGGCCATGCCAGCTGTGACTGATCCGCCAGGTGAGTTGATATACAGCTTGATATCTTTGTCTTGACTTTGGTTATCTAAGAACAGTAATTGGGCGATGATAATATTGGCAATATGGTCATCAACTGTGTCGCCTAAAAAGATGATGCGATCCAAAAGTAAGCGTGAATAAATATCATAGGCGCGTTCACCATAGGATGATTTTTCAATAACGGTTGGAATTAGATATTGATCACTAATCCCCATGATTTTGTTGGTTTGTGTCATATTTTTTTATCTTAATATCCTAAGTATGTATATTACCGCCTTTTTACTTTTTTTTCAATTCCTCAGTAATTTTATCCCAAACTGATTGGATTGTTCCGTCGGTGGTAAAACCAGCCGCTTTTTTGTGTCCGCCGCCATTAAACATCTTTGCTAGAGCGGAGACGTCGACATTTTCTTCGGTCGTACGGAAGCTGCCTTTGATTTTACCGTGCTTTGTTTCTTTTAAAATCAAAGCAATTCCAGTGTTATCTAAATGATTAAGAAAATTAGCAATACCTTCGCTTTCGGTTTCGTCTACGCCATATTCTGCTAGATCAGTTTGGAGAATGTAGGTATAGGCGATGTTAACGTCAGGATGTTTTTCCAAACGACTTAAAACTACACCCCAAAGTTTTAAGGTGTTAATATTTTTGTTTTTTACAGTTTTAGTAGTGATTAAGTTCAAATTACCACCGGCATGAATTAATTCACTAGCAATACGTAAGGTGTCAGATTTGGTAGCACCGTTGGTGAAGTTGTCAGTATCGGTAGTAAGGCCAGTTAGAAGAGCGGTAGCTAAGCGGTAATTAATTGGCGCTTTAATAGTTTTAAAGAAATGATATAGCACTTCGGTAGTAGAAGAAGCAGTCGGTATTACTAGGTTGTAATGCCCATAATTTTCATTAGTTGGGTGGTGGTCAATGTTGATAATGGTGGCACGATGATTATGCATGAGGCGATCAATGCCAGCATAACGTAAGTCACCAGAGTCTAACACTACAACCGTATCTACATCGTGATCCAAGATTATAGACTCAATACTTTGTAAGCGATGACTGTGAGGAACAAAAGTAAGTTTAGTTGGTAGTGGGGTAATACAAAAAATTTCCGCTGGGCGGTTGTTTTGCTCCATGAATTCTAATAGTGCGGTCGCGGAACCAATGGCGTCGCCATCAGGATTCTGGTGGGGGACGATAATGGTCTTTTTGGCTTGGAGCAGATGGTTGTGAATTTTTTGAATGGTTAAATACATAAACAGGACAGTATATATGTATATTACACCATTGTCAAGAGTTGTATTTTCTGCTAGGGTGGAATTAACAACTTATCCACACATTGCGGGATGTGTGGTGAAAGAAGGAGAGTCCATGATGCTGTATGGTTGGGAGCGTGTGTTCTATGTGTTGGTGTTGGTCGGTACGATCTTCGCCTTTATCTTTACGAACCGCGAGCCGGAGGAGCGCGAGCGTGCTGACCAGAATGACAAGGCACTCATGGCCGAGATCGCGCGCTTCGAGCAGTTCAAGGTCGTGAGCACAGCACCGTTCGACGTCCTCAATACGCTCGAGGAATGGCAAGCGGAGGCCAACGGCACGGACGGCTTCTGCCACTGTCGCGCCGAATACATCTCGCGCCTCTACAACGACAACGTCGTGTTGGCGCTGTGCTGTGCTCTCGGACCGACTCATTCGCCGCTCGATCCGTTGGTGGTGCAGCCGACGACGTCGCGCTTCTCGCCGGACGATCTGTTGCCCCAAGGTGCGATGGAGCAGGGAGGTATTATGCCCATGCTCAACTTCATGAAGGGCGCGCAGACTCCTCAGGTCGAAGTGCCTCCTCGGCCGCCAACTGCCGCCGAGCTTCGGAGGTTCAAGGGTTCTGTCGTTGTTCCGTAGGGCTTGTTCTTTTTGGAGGGTCCGCGATCACGTGCCCGCACACGTGATCGCCCTGACCAATTGCTGATAAGCCTTATCATTAGTTGGATAGGCAGAAAATAAGTAAAATATATTTTGTAAATTAAAAAAGTTACACTTGATTTTGTGTAACTTTTTTGTAAGTATTTTTAGAAACTAAGAGGGAGTGGGGGTAGCTGTTTCCCTCCCTGTGGCATGGCCGCAGGATTGACGATTGTCAGGGTTTGTCGCCCTCGAGTACGTCGGCGATCGCACGCGCTTCGAGCACGTCGGCGGCGTTCCAGGCAGCTGTGATCTGGATCTTGTTCCAGCCGAGACCGAAGCGCAGGGCGTTGGCCATGCGTTGGAGTCCGTAGGTGCCATCGTACCAGCCGAGGACGCCACGCATGTCGAGCACTGTCTGGCCGCCGTGTCCGGAGTTGTAACTGTAGAGTGCTCTCACGAGCGCGCAGTCGTCACCAGACTCGGCGATGGTGAGCACGCCTTCGCGTTTGGCGTCGTACATGTCGAGACGGTACTCCAGGCGCACCTCGAGCTCGTCCAGCACCTTGTTGTTGCCGTAGACCTGGACAATGTCCTGGTCTTCGGCCTTGACGATCTTGAGCGCCTTGTACCGCCTGATGTAGCTCCAGCCGGCGTACATCATGGCCAGGGCGAGGCGCGTGTAGAACTGGCTCTTGGTCAGCTTGTGCCAGCGGCCACGCAGCAGGAACACCGTCGCGTTGTCGTCTCCCAGGATGTCCCGGTATTCCATGAGCTGCCGCACATCGCGAGCGCTCCGGTCCTTACTGGACGGAAGCATCTCGAGTGCCTTGTTGCGTGAGCGTGTGACGTCTTCTCGGAGATCGTCTTCGAAGTCTTCCATTAGTCGGTTTTCTCTTTCAGCCACCCCCTCTTAATTTCCAATGTTTTTTGATTGTTAAAGTGCTTGCTTGTTCTTTTGTCATACCTTTTTTTGGTGTTTATGTCAAGACTCTTCCCTGATCAGAAAAAAAGTTGTATAATATCCTCAGATTTTTTGTCTATGTATTTGAAGCGTCTTGAGATTAAAGGTTTTAAATCTTTTGCTCAAAATACCGTTTTAGAATTCTTACCGCCTGTTGACGGTCGTTTTAGTATTACGGCAATTGTTGGTCCGAATGGTTCTGGTAAATCTAATGTGGTAGATGCAATACGCTGGGTAATGGGAGAACAGAGTATCAAATCTTTGCGTGGTAAAAAGAGCGAGGATGTTATCTTTGCCGGGTCAGAAAACAAAGGGGCACTTGGTGCTTGTGAAGTAACAATGGTTTTGGATAACACGGGCACACAAAATGATTTGGACTATCCTGAAGTAATCATTACACGTCGGTTGTATCGATCAGGTGAGGGCGAATATTTAATCAATGGTAACCCAGTACGTTTATTAGATATTCATTTGTTTTTGGCTAAATCGCAATTTGGTCAACATTCATACAGTGTAGTAAGTCAGGGTACGATTGATCGGTTGTTAATTGTTAGTCCAAGTGAACGTAAAGATTTTTTAGATGAGGCATCGGGTATTAAAGAATTTCAAATTAAGGAACATCAGGCCGAGTTAAAGTTAAATCGGACACGTGAGAATATGACGCAGGTGGATAGGTTGTTGGTGGAAGTAGAACCACGTTTGAAATTATTGGCGCGTCAGGTAAAGAAACTAGAAAAACGTCAAGAAGTGGAATTAAGTTTACGGGAAGCACAGGAAAAATATTATGCTTCACTGTATTGGACAAACAAAAATGAAATTGATCGTTTAGAAAAACTTTTAATTGAAGTTGAAGAAAACTACCGTCAAGAATTTTCTGCTTTAGAAAATGTTCAAAGTGAGTTGGCAGTTTTAGCGCGTTCGGAATCGCGTCAGGAAGCATTTTTGGGTTTACAGGCCAAACATCAAGAAGCAGTGAAAGTAAAAAATGAATGGGAAAGACAGTTGGTAATTTTGTCGGGTAAGATGCAGACTGCTTATTCTCAAATTGGTAAACAAAATATTAGTTGGTTGGAACAGAAGAAGGTTGAAACGGAAAGTGGTTATCAACACTTGGTTGAAGAACAGCAGCGTTTGGAAGTTGCTTTGGGCCGTGATGGTGAGCAGGTAAATTCTTTGCAACAAAAATTAGCGATATTGAATGATGAACGCACCCATTTGACTGTACGAATTTCGCAGCTGCAAACTCGTGCTTGGCAAGAACAAGGGGAGCGTAGTTATTTAGAGGCGAGTGGTTTAACAGCAGTGAAATCAGTGTTAGATCATCGTGATCGGTTAGGGAAGGTATATGGTGTATTGGCAGAATTGGGTGAAGCACCAGAAGAATATCGTACTGCTTTGGAGGTGGCAGCCGGTCAACATTTGTCTTCTTTAGTAGTAGATACCGATGAAACAGCCAAAAATGGTATTGAATATTTGCGTCGTGAGAAATTAGGAGTGGCAACTTTTTTACCAGCTAACAAAATTACTGGTCGGCCATTATCTAATGAAGCCCGTAATTTGTTTGTGGATGACGGGGTTTTTGGTTTGGCGATTGATTTAATCAAATTTGATGGTCGGTTTAAAGAGATATTTTCGTATGTACTAGGCGATACCGTAGTAGTGCATGATTTAGAAGCAGCCAAGCGTCTAGGTATTGGTTCTTGGCGCATGGTAACACTAGAAGGCGACTTGATTGAGCGTCGCGGTGTAATGCGTGGCGGTTATCGTCAAGGACGTAAACGTGGTTTGTCTTTTACGGGCAGAGCATCTTTGAATGCTGAGGATCGACAGTTAAATTGGGAGAAAGAACTACGTGCAGAACAAGAGAAGTTGCAATTGGTGGAAAGAGAATGGGAAACAATGCGTACGGAATTGATGAAAGCGGAAACTGTTAAGCAAGGATTGGAAGCTAAGGCGGAATTATTAACACAAGAATTAAAACAAAAAGAAAGTGAGAAAGCTGGCCTAGAGCGCGAGTTGAGTTTTGTTAATATGGATCCAGCTGATTACGAAAAACATTTAGGTGGACTGGGAAAAGAGAAAGCGCTGTATGAAAAAGAATTAAAGAAAAGTGTCGCTAGTTTGGAATTAGTAGCGGCTGAGATTGCTGCTTTCAACGAACAGGAAGAACAGAAAAAGCAGCGTGTGTTTTTGCTACAAGAAAAAATGCAGCAACATCAGAATAGCGTTAACCAAATTTTGAATGGTAGAAATGAACATAAAATTCAATTAGCTAAATTAGAAACTCGCCAAGAAGATGTTGCAGCTGAGGTAAATAACGAAATGAGCGCATCGGTTGTATCAATCGCAGAACGACAACAAAATATTTTAACGGGCAGTGATTTAGAAAATGTTGGTGGTGATATTCAGAAGTTGAAATATCAGCTTTCTTTAATCGGTGGTATTGATGAAGAAGTGACTAAAGAATACGGTGAAACAAAAGAACGTTACGATTTCTTAAGTGGCCAGTTGGCTGATTTGCAGGCGGCAACGACTGATTTAGAAAAGATGGTGGAAGAGTTAAGTGAGATTATGAAAAAGAAGCGCGAGGCTTCATTCAAAAAGATTCGTAAAGAGTTTGATCGTTATTTCAAAATTCTATTTGGTGGTGGCACTGCCGTGCTAGAAGAGATATATGGTGAACCAGAAGTAGAGGATGGGGAAGAAGCAGCTACGGAGATTTTACCAGAGGTAGAAGTTGCTCCTAAACAGAAGAGAGAGAAAGTATTAACCGGAGTGGATATTATCGTTAACCCGCCAGGGAAGAAGATCAAGAATCTGAACGCTCTATCTGGTGGTGAACGCACCTTAACTTCAATTGCTTTAATCTGCGCAATCTTGAATTGTAACCCGTCACCGTTTGTGGTGATGGATGAGGTGGAAGCGGCTTTGGATGAGGCTAATACCTTGCGTTTTGCCAATATTATGGCGGAATTATCTCGCCAGTCGCAGTTTGTGGTGATTACCCATAACCGGGTAACAATGCATGCGGCTGATGTTTTGTATGGTGTAACAATGGGTTCAGAAGGCATTTCTAAGGTGTTAAGTGTGGAGCTGAAAGATGCCACGGTTATTGCTGAGTCAAAGAAGGATTGACATTTTAAAGGAAATATATTACAATTAGCTCGCTCTCTTAAGGGGTTCGTCACTGAGACCCTTTTAAGTCGTTATTAATTAAAATCTTTGAGTTTAATATATTTATGTTAACTATTCGTTTGCAAAGAATCGGAAAGATTAAGAAACCAGTTTATCGGTTGATTATCTCCGAAAAAGCGCGTGATACCCAAGGTGTTTACTTGGAACTTTTAGGTACTTACAATCCACATGATAAGGTCAATGGTTTTGTTCCAAAAACTGACCGTATTAAATATTGGATTTCTAAGGGTTCACAAATGTCTGAGACAGTGAATAACTTGTTAGTGAAAGCTGGTATCGTAGAAGGAAAGAAACAGCGCTCTGTACATATTTCAAAAACACGTCAAGTTAAATTGGATGAAAAGAAAAAAGTTACTGAATCAAAAGCAGCCGCTGCTGCCGTAGCCGCTGCCGCACCAGTTGTGGTAGAAGAACCAGTAGCTCCAGTAGAAGCAGCACCAGTAGTTGTGGAACCAGTAGTAGAACCAGTAGCGCCAGTGGAAGCAGTTGCACCAGAAGTTGTTGCTGCTCCAGAAGTAACTCCAGAAGTAACTCCAGAAGTAACTCCAGAAGTAACTCCAGAAGCAGTTGTTGCTCCAGAGGTAGTTCCAGAAACTCCAGTAACACCAGAGGAACCAGCAACTCCA
Organism: uncultured Gammaproteobacteria bacterium; assembly: GCA_964535515.1. Lineage (GTDB taxonomy): Bacteria > Patescibacteriota > Patescibacteriia > Magasanikbacterales > GWA2-37-8 > CAZHTA01. Next base: position 11 of record CAZHTA010000021.1, on the reverse strand, counting down.
GCAGTCTAATT
>CAZHTA010000020.1:0-9833 GCA_964535515.1 uncultured Gammaproteobacteria bacterium | reverse complement strand
TACAAACCAGAAATCAAGTCTGGTTTAGCAGAATTTAAAGTTGGTAATGCTTGCAAGAAGTTGCCTTATAAAAATAATTTTTTTGATGTAGCGATTAGTTTCGCAGTTTTGCATCATATTCCAGGCGAGGTAAATCGTTTGCGGTTTTTACAAGAATTACATCGGGTATTAAAGCCAGGTGGTGGGGCAAGTTTGATTGTCTGGAATTTATTAAATGATTGGCCGCGAAAAAGATATGGGATTGAAGAACAAATTAAAAAACCTAATCCTGGTTTAGGAGAGAATGATTTTTTGGTTGGTTGGCATGCTACTCCAGGGAAAGATGTTAAAAGATATATTCATAATTTTACTGCCAGCGAATTAAAAGATTTGGCTTGTCAGGTAGGTTTTAAAAAAGTTACTGTTGGCTATTATACTCGAGCCGGAAAAAAAGAAAAAAATGGGGAAGAATTAGTTTTAAATGTTTGGAAATAAATATGCGAATTTTGCAAGCACACAAGTTTTTTTATCGTCGCGGCGGAGCCGAGGTCGTTTTTTTAGATACGATTAAGGGTTTGCGTTCACGTAGTAATGAAGTAATAGAATTTTCCATGCAGAATACGAATAATGATGTTTCTGACTATTCTGGATATTTTGTGGAAGATATTGGTGATTTGCGTGGGGAACACAACTTAGTTTCTTCGGTTAAAAAATTCGGTAATTTTTTACATTCATCAGAAGTAGAGAAAAAATTAAAAGCACTTTTGCTAGCAACCGAACCAGAGGTGGCACATTTACACAATGTCTACCATCATTTATCAGCGAGTACGTTTACAATTTTAAAAAAGAAAAATATTCCAGTTGTATTGACAGTGCATGATGTTCAGCCGATGTGTCCGAATCATCGGATGATTCGGGGGATAGATAACAAGTTGTGTGAAGCGTGTTCTGTCCATAACTACTATAACTGTATTCGTTACAAATGTATTAGTGATAGTTTTGGTGCTAATGCTGCGGGTGCGCTCGAGTCTTACTACTATTGGTTGCGTGGTATTTGGAAGATGGTGGATTGTTTCATTTGTCCATCGGAGTTTATGTTAAACAAGATGATTGAGTGGGGTTTTCCAAAAGAGAAACTACGTTTACTTCGTAATCCTTTTGTTTTACCAACGGATTACGCGCCGTTGGGTGACAAGATTGTATATCTTGGTCGTTTCCATGTGGAAAAGGGGATTAGAACGTTAATGGCGGCTTTGCCGTGGTTGCGTCAGTATCAAACGATTGTGGCTGGTTCTGGACCAGACAATGAGTGGGTGGATAATTTTATCAAACAATATAGTTTGACTAATGTATTGCGTACTGGTTGGGTGAATCGCGATCATTGGCGTGAGGTAATGGATACAGCCAAAGTAGTGGTAGTTCCTTCTTTGTTTTATGAAAATTGTTCAATGGCAATTTTAGAAGCTTTAAGTTATGGTCGGATTGTAATAGCAACTGATCGGGGAGGGAACAGAGAATTAGTGCGTGATGGCGAGACTGGGTTTTTAGTTAAACCAGAAGATCCAGAAGCATTGGCTGCGGCAATAAAAAAGGTGATGGAGTTGTCAGCTGGAGAAACAGAAAGGATAATCAAGAATGCACGTCAGTTAGTGATCGAACATCATGATCCAGAAAAATATTTAGAGAATTTAGAAAATATTTATCAAGAAGTAATTCAGCAAAAAAAATCTCCCCAGTAGGGAGATTTTTTAAGCGATTTTTATACCTGGTCTTAGCACTTCTTTTTTTGTTGGTGTAGGAAGTAATCTGGTATAAAGTTTCTCGGTTTGATCGCCGATTTTTTCCCAAGAATATATTTCTTGAGCGCGTTTTTTGTTGATAATACTTGATACTTCTGCTAAAGCTGGGTTTTCCAGGATGTTAATAATTTTTTGTACTAAGTCATTAACATCAGTGTTGGCAAAAGTAAAGTTCTTGTCATCAATCAATTCTAGGTGTTCAGCGATATTTGACACTAACACTGGTACACCAGCGGCCATGCCAGACAATACTGTTAGAGGTAAACCTTCGTTTTCTGAAGGATGTACTAATAAAGCTGTTTCTTTGAAGATGGTGTCTAAGGCTTTGCCTTGTACCCAACCAGTAAAGATGATGTCTTTATCTTTACTAGCAAATTTTTTCAAACCAGCAACGTAGGTATCAGTGAAAGCGCTATCACCAACAATTGCTAATTTGTAATCCTTAATTAATTCTGGGCGTAGTTGTTTGATCTTCTGCCAAGCAGCAATTAAATAGTGAGCGCCTTTGTGTGATACTAAGCGCGACACCATGGCAACATATTTTTTTGTCTCCAGGTTATATTGTTTTAACAATGCTGGATTACTGTCTTTAATTATACGTGCCCCATTAGGGATATATTCGGCTTCTCTTTTGTATTCATTTAAACAGTAGTTTTTGATGTTATGAGAAACTGCAATAGTAACATGAGGGAAAAGACAAGTCGCTCTTTCACCAAGCATTAAAAACATTCTAGCAAACCAGCCCCATTTTTTATGGTAACGATCAATACAATGGAAAGTGGCTACCACTTTAGTGTGAGGTAAAAAGACCCGTGGAATCCAGGATAACAAAGATGGCCCAACACCGTGGTAGTGGATAATATCTGGCTTTTGAAACAAAGCATGGATAGTAGAAGTAAAAGTATGGATAATCGCATCAAGATGTTTGGTGTAGATAGTAGGAGTGTGGACAATTTTAACACCACGCCACTCATTCATAGTTTTAGGAGTATACCAAGATCGGGAGTAGACGATTACTTCGTCACCCTTCTTAGCTAATTCCGTTGCCAATTCTTCTACATGGCGTTCGATGCCACCATATCGGGCCGGAATTCCTTTTTGTCCGATCATTAATATTTTCATATTTTCTTCTTAGCTCTACCCTTTATTTAAAAGGTAGACCATTCGAAGCCCGGATTCAAACACCTAAAGAGGTGAAATCCGGGGTATGCTGTGGAGCGAAGTATGATCAGAACGATCACGATTCGCATCCGTCGACCTGATAGAAAGATTCAGGTCTGCCCACAATCGGTATGTCATGTGGGTATTTAGTAGAAGGGCTGCCTCTTATCTTTTTGACAGCAGCCACAAAAAAATAAAGAACCCAACCCCCCAACCCGCAATGTAAAGGCACGTTACCATTTCCCTCTTCTCCTTCCTTTTCCTTTGTTCTTGTAAAGAACGAAAAACCCCTGTATTAGAGAGGTATATGTTAGCTAAAAGCTTTGTTTTAGCCAATAACGCCTCTCTCAAACGCTTCTTGACTTCAGTAACTGGACATTATAGCACAAATTGGCGGGTTTGTCAATGGGTAGATTTGGCTAATCTTAGCCAAATTAATTTGTTTAAAGTTAGCCAAAATCTGGTTTGTTTTTTGGTGGTTTTGAGGAGTATTTGTTTAGAGGTTTGTTTTTTGGCTTAAAATGGCTGTGGATAACTAAGTTTGACCGATTTAAGATATGATGTAAAAATACCAATATACAAATATTATGATTTTAAATCACTCGTACAATTGGTCACTCTGCATTAAGCACGATTACAAGATCGTAGCTGATGTTTTGCGTCCATTGGCCAAGCAGAGTGATAATTATGTATATAGCTAGAGAATAGTTAGAAGATAATAATTTAAATATCACCCTGCTTCCCTAATATGGAGCAGGGTGATTTGTTTATTAATTATGTGTTGATTGCCAAATTTAGATCAGTAGGCACTGGTCTGAACAGGCAATCAACCGGAGGGAGGGAGAATTATGTGCATGAAGACCTGTCCTCGATGCGGTGAATTCAAGGACAAGCAAGGCACGGGTATTTGCCCGACGTGTCACAGAAGCCGTCACGACAAGAAGGGTTTGAAGAACGGCAAGGCGTCGGCAGCCGCGAAAGCTGCCAGGGACTCTTCTGCGTCAACAGGAGGAAAAGAAAAATGATGCGGGAGAGCAATGCTCGAGCGACTGTGAATATCGATTTCTGTGGGGACACCCACGGATAATCGGTTGATACAGTCGTTCGGGCGGTTCTCTCTTAGTGGATAAATTTTTTTGTCTATTAAGGAAGCAACACCACTTAATTTTGTTAAGTGGTGTTTTTTGTGCTAAAATATATTTATTATGTGGTTAATAATTGCATTGGTCGGCTACGCTACTGCGGCAGTCGTTAGCATTTTAGATAAATTTATCTTATCAAACGAAAAGGTGTCGCCTTTACGTTTTGTTTTCTATTCGACAATTTTTGTTGTTCCGCTATTTTTTTTAATGCCCTGGGCGACAATGCCAGGTAGTTGGCCGGATTGGTTGGCAGCAATATTAGTTGGTTTTGGTTTTGCTGGTGGGTTATGGACAATGTATTTAGGGATTGCTAAGAGTGAGATTAGCCATATTGGGCCACTGATTGGCGGTGTTATTCCTTTGGTTGTTTTGTTGTTTAGTCGAATGTTTTTAGGAGAAGTAATCACTGATCGTCAGTTGGTTGCAATATTTTTATTAGCTTTTGGTTCGATTTTAATTTCTTCAGAATATACTCACAAAAAACATGGTTGGCATGGAGCAATAGTTTGGGGATTGTTAGCGGCGGTTTTGTTTGCTGTTTCGCATGTAGCTTCAAAGTATTTGTATAATGAGATTGGTTTTTTTGGTGGGTTTGTATGGGGGCGAGGTTTTACAGGAATATTTGGTGTATTATTACTTTGTTTTCCTCATCTTTGGAAAGAACTTTTTGCACCTGTTGAATCAACGAGAAGAAAAAAAACAATCGGTAGTCTAACTTTGGTTGCTACCAACAAAGTGCTGGGGGTAGTAGCTTTGGTTTTAGTTCAGTATGCGATATTTTTAGGTAGTGTAACTGTGATAAATGCGCTCGCTGGTGTGCAGTATGCTTTTCTTTTAATTATAGTCGGTGTGATGTCTAAATTTTTCCGCAATCGTTTTCATGAAGAATACAGTCGAGCAGAAATTGTTCAGGAAATTATTTCAATTATATTAATTATTCTCGGTTTGGCTCTTTTGTTATAGCGTATGAGGAAATTCAAAATGGTCATTTTTATTATCTTAGTACTTGTTTTAATTTGGATTGGGGTTGATCGGGTTGTTGGTCGTAGTGCTGCTAAACAGCCAGTGATTTATGGCATTTCTTTTCAACCTGATTATGCTGACTATTTAACTGGAAATTATCAAGAAACATTTAAGACAATTTTAGATGATTGGGGTTTTAAATATATTCGTTTGTCTGCACGTTGGAGCGAGGTGGAAAACGAACAAGGTAAATTTGATTTTACTCGTCTGGATTGGTTGATGAATGAGGTGCAAAAAAGAGGAGGGAAAATATTGTTAGCGATTGGACAAAAGACGCCGCGTTGGCCGGAGTGTCATGCACCTGCATGGACAAATGGTTTAAGTGATGAAGAATATTTTTTGGCGTTAGAAAAATATATTAAAGCTTCGGTAGAGCGTTATAAAAATCATCCAGCTTTAGAGATTTGGCAGGTAGAGAATGAACCATTTTTACATTTTGGGGAGAGTTGTCGTAAGTTAAGTAGTAAAAAGTTTAAGGAAGAAATTTCTTGGGTTAAAGCAGGGGATAGCAGTCATAAAATTTTGACAGCTGACAGCGGTGAATTAAGTACTTGGTTTAGAACGGCTCGGGCGGCTGATTATTTTGGTACTACTTTGTATCAAAAAGTGTGGAATCAATATATTGGGTATTGGAGTTATGATTGGTTGCCAGCTAGTTTTTATCGAATGAAGTTATGGCTAAATGCACGTGCTCCGCAAGATGCTTTTATTGTGGAGTTACAAGCAGAACCGTGGTTACCGGATAATGCAATTGAAAACGTCCCTATCGAAGAACAATACAAATCAATGGACTTAAAAAGATTGCAGAGCAATTTGCAATATGCCCGTCGACTTAGTTTTAGTCGTGATTATTTGTGGGGAGCAGAGTGGTGGTATTGGTTACAGAAGAAAGGGTTAAATGAAATTCCGGATTTTATTAAGAATTTACAAAAGTTACCTTAACTTGGGCTGTGGTTTTTCTATTGACTGTCAGGTTTGGGGTGATATAATAAAAAGATAATAAATTATATTAATTTTAACTTAATTTTATGACAAGATCAGAAACAGGTGGAGGGCCAGGTGAGCACGAAGTTACAGGCGCTGGTTTTGATTTAGAAGCATTAATAGCTTCGGCTAATGCACAAGTTGAAGCGGCGGCCAAAACCGCTTATGAGGAGCAGGTAAGAATAGCAACAACTAAAACAGCTGATGAAGAAGGAATGTCAAAAGGGTATGAGCAGCTAGCAGAGTGGTCAGCTGATTTGTCTTTGGATGATTCTTTTATCGGTGATTATGTTTACGAGCAATTTGTAGATACAGCGGAAGAAGTAACTGGTGAAGCCATGCCTGAGGGCACTAAAGAAGTGATTGCCTCGTTTCGTAAGGCTGATTCTGCTTACAAAAAAATATTAGAAAATGCTGAGAGATTAGGAGTTGGGACAGAAAGTTTTAAGGCACCATTAGAACAATTGCAAGCGGCTCGTGTTCAATTGCTGGAGCAGGTTAAAAATTCAGTTGGGAAAGCAATTGATAAATTAAAACGTAAACACAAAGATGAATATGATGATTTAAAAAAACAATTTGAAGGGCTAAAAGATAGCCCGTTAACAGCTGATATTACCAATGGTTCAGAAAGTAAAGAAGCTAAAGAAGTAGCTTTAAAGCAAGAGATTGTTGATTTAATGTTGCGACCAGCGGTTGATAGTTATTTAAAACCAATGGAGAGTGATGTTAGTTTATATGAAAGACAGATAGCTGCCATGGACGCTGCGTTAAAAGTTAAATATAGTTGGGAAAAAGACGGTATTGACAGGTATCCTTCGGGAGTAATTAGTGATTTGTTTTGGAAGCTAGGTATCACCGCTAACGTACAAGACAAAAGTGTTTTAGGAGGATTTCGTCGTCTTATTGAGGACAAAAAAAGATATAGTGAGGAAAAATTATCAAAGATGCAGGCGCATATTCAGCGCGTGCATTTGGCGTTTGATGTTAATCATCGTTTGGCTAATGATATTTTAGCTGACGAACACGATGAAACAGCTTTGCAAGAAGCGGTTAGTGATTTACGTATTTTTTTTGGTAAGTTACGTAAGATAGACGCTTCTACTTCGCCATATCGTAAAGATTTTGAAAAGATGTGTCCTCAGCCGAATAGCGGTTTAGCACGAAAGTTATTAGAGGAGTTTGCGAACAATGCCGTGAGTATTGAGGGTATGGTGGGTTTTGATTCTTATGGTAGTAAGAATTGGGGTAAAGATTTTCAAGATATAAATTTTTTATATCCAAATGAAAAAGGATTGGGTAGTGGAGGCAATATTGATCGGCTTTTTTATGAGCAGGTTAGTAAAAGTGGATTGCAGGATAAATTAGTAGAAGTCGGCGTGTATGACCCCGCAAATCCTGATGATTACGTGTCGTCGTTTCTGGGGAAAGCCGGTGAGTTTTATCAACAAGAGAGTGGTTTCCGCCACGGTTCACCACAATCAGCAGTTTTTGCTTTGGATAATGCAAAGAAATTCTTTCCTAGTCTGTATAGCGCTGAAAAAGAATCGAAGATAATTCAAGCAGTTTTTGGTGGACGGGGTCGAGAATTAAATTTAACTCTTGCTTGTCGTCGAGTAGACGCTGGGTATTTGCCTGCGAATCGACCTAGGTTAGATGCAAAATATGATGAGTTACCCGAGGTTTTTGCAGCTAATGGTTGGGCAGTATCGAAATCCGGTGCTTTTGTTGAGCCAGGACAAAATGTAAATGAAGTTGATGCGGATTTTAAAAAATTATTAGAAGATCTTTCAGCTAAACAGATTAGTGGTGAAAGAATGTTTGATGTGCGTGGCGGGCGCGGTGAATTCCATATTTATACAGTAGAGCAAGCTATGGATATTATACGTCGTATGCGACGAGATGTTAGAGAGCTGTTATCTGGAAGTAAATCTGAAGTTGGTGTTTTGGGAGAAAAAATGAGAGAAAAAGAACAAGAAGCGGGTGGGTTACTAGGAAGAATCACTGCTCTAGAGACGCGGTTAGAAGGTGCAGGAAAGCTTAGCGCTGCTCAAATTAAAGAGCTTGGTATTTTGTCTGGCGAGAAAGAGGAGTGGCTAAAAAAGGAAACAGCGCTGGATAAGAAAGTTAAAGATTTGGAAGCAGAGGTTTTAAGGTTAGGAAAGAAAGTTGTGCGAGCCGATGCTTTGGTTGGGCATATTGAAGCAGCTAGAAAAAGTGGTTTTACTGGTGCCAAGTATGATGCTAGCCAAGTTGATGCTGCTGTCGCTTCTTATAAAGGATAGCTTCTAGTAATTAGTGATGGGTTATATTGACATTTTAGCTTAATAATGTTAAAACAAAGGGGAGAAGTATCTCCTTTGTTTTTAATTATATATTGTATGTTAAAGAAAATATTGTTATCAGGCCTTGTTTTGGCTGGTATATTTTCTGTTGGCTATGTAGTTTTTGCCGCTGATGGCTCTAACTATGTTGATGTTAATTCTTGTGTTCAAGCCGGCAAGGATATTCGTGTTAATCGTGGTGGCCAGAACTATACTTTAACTAGTTCTTGCCGAGACGCTGGTCATGGTTACCGTGATTATCAAATGACCTGTGTGTCTAACAAGCAGTATAAAGTGGAGTGGACTGAAGGTTGTGTGCCAGTTAAACCACCAACACCAAAAGATACTGAAGTGCCAAAGGTTTATGTTAGTAAAATAGACGCAACCTATCAGTTGGGTGAAACTTTTGCAACTTCTTTCTCAGCGACTGATAATGTAAAAGTAACAAAAATGGTTTTGTATCGTGATGGTGATAAGGTAAAAGAAGTTAGCTCTTCTGAGTTATCTTATTCATTTGTTACTAAAAAAGTAGGTTCAGTATTTTTCCGAATTTATGCCTATGATGCTGCAGGGAATGTTGGTAATAATTCTTTAAATATTACAGTGGTTAACAAGACAGATAGTGTTAGCCCAATCGCCACTTTGGCTAGTGATAAAAAAATATATACTGAAGGTGATCGAGTATATTTGACTGCTCGAGCAAGTGATAATACAGCGGTAAAGAGGATTGAGGTTTTGGGTGAGTCAGAAAAAATATTACGTATTTGTTACAACACTGATATCTGTACTGCTGACGAGGTGATCACTTTCAATGCTCCAGCAAATATTAACTGGGGTATTACTGATTATGTTACTCGTGCTTATGATGCTGATGGTAATGTTGGTTATGGACATTTAACGGTGGAGGTGAATCGTAAAGTGGTTAATAGTAATAATATTACCATTAATGCACCAATTAATTTGTTTAATGAAAATGGTGTGTCTTGGATAAAAATTCAAGGCAATGCCTATGCGGATGCGGGCGTTTCTAGTGTGGAAATGTATTTAGGTACTAGTGATTCAAAAAATTCACAGCCATTGGTAAAGAAGTGTAATTTTAGCGGTAATGACAAGAGCGCAACTTGCGTTTTGACTTTCCCACGTTCACTTTATCACGGTGGTTTTTACTGGGTGCGGACAATTGCCAAGAATGGTAGTACCAAAGATTCTGATTTAACCTACTACAACTACTAAGTTTAGCTTAAGCCAAACCTCCCTAAATCGGGGAGGTTTTTGGTATATATGCTCTTTACAACTTGTTTATTGTATGATATCATCTTTGCATCTAAGGGTGGTTAGCTCAGTTGGTTAGAGCATCTCGTTTACACCGAGAGGGTCACAAGTTCGAATCCATTTGTTACTACCATTTTTTGTCTAGATGGTGG
>CAZHTA010000019.1:0-9886 GCA_964535515.1 uncultured Gammaproteobacteria bacterium | reverse complement strand
GACAGGGCGGTGCTCTAACCAGTTGAACTACCGACCCAAAAAATACAAAATAATTATAACCCAATTGGCCTATATAGTCAATGGTAAAATAGTGGATAAAAAAAGACCCTGTAGGTGTTCGGTAGGAAACGAGGAGCAAAGGAGGGGGTGCTCCCGCTTCTACCAAACACTCACAGGGCCTTTAAAGATCGTAAATACAGTTTAGCAGTTTTGTTCCTTTTTGTCAACATCTGCTTTTGTCCACTTATCCACAATTATTTCTTCACTTCCGCTTTTTTAGCTTCTTCTACGATAGCAGCAAAAATTGTTTTGTGTTCGGCACCAAGTTCTGATAAAATCTTGCGATTTAATTGGCTGCCAACCTTTTTCATCAAACCGATTAACTTGCTGTAAGAAAGATCGTATTCACGAACCGCAGCGTTGATACGCACATTCCACAAACCACGATTCAAACGTTTCTTAGTGCGACGAGATTCAAAGGCGTGTTGGCCAGCTTTCATTTTAGCTACTTTGGCAACTTTGATCTTTGATTTACGTCCCCACTTAAAACCTTTGGTATGTTCTAAAATTCCACGACGTCGTTTGGCGTGTAAGACGCCACCTTTAACTCTGGTCATATTTTTTTAATTTAAGCGTTAGGTAAAGCAATGTGAATAACGCGATTCAAAGTTGCACTGTTAACAATTTGGTGTTTTTTCTGACGACCAACTTTTCCTTCTTCGCGGGCATTGAAATGACAATGGCCACAAACTTGTTTTTTGATTTTACCATTCTTGGTGACACGGAATCTCTTCGCGGTCGCCTGATGTGTTTTTAATTTTGCCATATGTGTTAATTAATTTTTAGCAATAATTGCCGTAACCTTGTTACCTTGTCTTTCCGCTGCTTGGTCGTAACGTACCGGTGTTACGGCGTTCACTTCACCGATAACTTTCTTTAGAAGGTCAAAGGCGAGCGGAGCGTGCTGCATTTCGCGGCCACGCAAGACAATTTCGATTTTGGCTTTATCACCATTTTCAAAAAATTTGAATACTTGATTTTTTCTTATTTCCAAATCATTCTTTCCAATACGGAGTGATAGGCGGATACATTTGATTTCAACCTCGTGTTGGTGGGCTTTACGGATACGAGCTTCTTTCTCTTGATTGTATCGAAATTGACCGAAGTTCATTATACGCACCACTGGTGGATCAATCTTGGGATTGATTTCTACTAAGTCTAGTTCTTGTTCGCGTGCCATACGAATGGCTTCGGCGGTTTTCATTACTCCTAGATTTCCACCGTCTTCACCTAAAACCAAAACTAATGGAGCGGCAATTCCCTCATTAAAACTATATTCTTTTTTTGGTTCTTCTTTTTTCTTTTTATGCGAGATGCGCATAGGTTTAAATTTGGTGGAAGCGGCGAGAGTTGAACTCGCGTCTAGTTAAAAGTATTATCGCCCTCTACATGTTTAGATCTTTTTTGTTGTACCTTTCAACCTTGAAAAGAACAAAATAGTTGAAAGTGAGCCGAAAGCATTTCGAATAAAGTTCATCGGCACTAACTTTAATCTACTCCTCGTGGGTTACGCCAGTATTGGACTACGAAGTCTTATCCAGCTGACGGGTTACAGCCCTTAGGCCGCGACCGGAGCGAATTGGTAATTGAAACCACTAAAAGCGGTTGCAACTGCTGTTTTCACTTTTGAAAATAAGTTTGCACTTATGAATTGTTTCGGGATTAACGAGGAACGAAACACCCTCGACATGCCAGCGGGAAATACGCTTACTAGCGATGCCCGGCGCCCCCAGATGATGAGGGCAAATTTGTCCAAATTATTAACGGTCAAGATTTGACCGTTAATGGTTAGACACCTTTTATGGCGCGACGCATTTCTTTTTCCGTGTCACGCTTCTTAATTGTCTCGCGTTTATCAAATTCTTTCTTACCTTTAGCAACCGCGATTTCTAGTTTTAGAAAGTGGTTCTTAGTATACACGGAAATAGGGATAATTGTCAAGCCCTTTTCCTGTGATTTTCCTTGTAAATAACGGATTTCTCTTTTGTGTAAAACCAAGCGACGGCTACGCTCTGGTTCGTACTCTGGTTGTTTGCCGGCGGGCTGATAACGGCTAATGTGGGCACCGATTAAATAGGCATTATCATCGTGAAATGTAACATATGCCCCTTTTAGGCTCATTTGATTAGCCCGGACCGCTTTTACCTCTGGCCCGGTCAATACCAAACCAGCTTCCATCTTTTCCAGGAAGGAGTAGTCAAATATGGCTTTTTTGTTGGTTGCTAGTTCCATATGTCGCTTAGTGTAGCATGATTTTTTGGGTTTATCAACCTTTTGTTGACTTAATCCTATTCTTGCAGTAGTTTATAAACACAACAACCCGATGTGGGAGGTGGCCATGATAGGCCAAAAAGGAAGACTGGTTCTTTCGTTGCTGGCCCTGGTGCTCGCCGTGGTCGCAATCGTGGCGTTCATCGTGTTCGTGGTGGTCCCGTTCGGTCAAGATGTCACGGCGTACGTGCAGCATCAGACCGAGCTGCGTGCGAACCAGGCGGACACGGTCGGCGGAGAAGACGTGGTCGGTGACGAGGTGGCAGTGCCTCTGTACTCGGGCGAAGGCTCGTACGGGTGCACGCGCTGTGCGAAATGACTGTTGCTTCGGCGACAATCAGATTAGGGGGAAACAAAAGGAGTAAAAACCACCCAAATCTGTTTTGTCCCTTTTTTAAAGGGGCTAGAACAGAGGGTGGTTTTTTAATTGTTAGTAAACCCACATTGAGGCCAAAGTCCTCGAAGTTGACTTAGGGTAAGTTGTGGTTGTTTTTTTTCTGTATTAATGTTAATCTTTATTTGAGATTAATTTTATTTTATGGTTGAAAACTTATCTTATACCCCACCTGATGCGTTAATAAAGGAAAAAAATCAAGCGGTAAGCCCTTGGGTAAATTTTACTCCAAAACGTTTTATTACAGAGGGGTCGGTTCCTGCGGCTGAGGGCAGGAAAACAGACGAAGAAGTTCGGCTTGAAATGAAATTATATAGGCAGGGCATTGATCAAAGAGAAAGGTTGGCATCTGCATCTTTGTCTTTTCGAATAGACAAGAAAAAATTAGAAAAAATTAAAATGCCTGAGGTAGTAAAACCACCTGATTATTTGGCAGATGTGGTAGAGGCGCCACAATCACAGGAAGGATTAGAAAAGGTTGTCGAGCAAATCGGAAAATTGCCTGAGAGATTAGATTTTAAACCGGGGATAACATTGGTAGTTGGGGAGAATGGCGCTGGAAAGTCAACTTTGGCCAAAGCAATTTATCTTGCTGTAAAGTATTTATACAAAGTACAGGACGCTAAGTACTATGCGGCTGTTCATCACCTCTCAACCGATAGCTTCAAAGATGCCGAGGAAGAATCTCGTGTTGGTATATTAACGCCAGCAAAAGGGTCTGGGATTTATTCTCACACTGATGATATGTTTTTAATCCAGTCGGGAATTGCCCCCGAAATAGCTCAGGCTCTGGACGTCGAAAATTTAGCTTTTGAAGAAATTACGGAATATACCGATTGTTCAGCAGTGATGGGGGAGCGACAAACAACGGAGCTTAAAATTTTCTCTGGGCTTGCTGATGCAGGCGCATTTGATACCCACCGTTCTCACAGGCAGACATTAGACAAACATTTAGAGGAGTCAAAAAGTAGCGAATTTGCGCATTATGCTCCAAATACCCAAGGCAAAAAAGATAATAAAAAAATAGTTTTTTTAGATGAGCCTGAAGCTGGCGCTAGTCCAAAAAGACATAGGAATATAGAAAAGGATATTGTTGGTTTGGCTTCAGAAGGTTCGGTTTTTATTGTTCCAACCAATTCGGTTGTCCTTTATGAATCAGATCTTCCTAGAATAGATTTAGAATATCCAGAAAGAGGAATTTTTAGGCCTTCTGATTTTAAGAAGGATTAAATTACTTAATTGTATTTAATATTAATAATTTATTATTAAAATAATAATATGGCAGGAGACAAAGCAAGAGGAGATGTTTTAACAAATGGGGATATAAAAATGGCGACAGCAGAAGATTTAAAAAGTTTGCCTGGGCACACCCGTGATGTGTTACAAGGCAGAGTAGTTATAAGTGTTACACATAAAGGGTACGAGGGGGTATATCAGTTGCCTAGTGATAAGGGGATTACACGTCCAGTTGACCTGCATACTTATGAGACTAAAACCGCTGATGGTAAAACTGTTTATACCAGCGTAGGTTACAAAGACCAAAGACGGGAAGCATTGAATGCTTCGATGTCCTTATCATTTGGTACTGGTATGCATAATCCTAATCTCGAGGAGTGGGTTTATGATTATGATGGTGTAGGCACAGTCGAAGTCACTTTTCCTGATGGCAAAAAACAGACCCTTGAATTAAATGAAGAAATGACGTTACAAGCTTTGCTAGACACGATTAAGGCCTCTATGCCCCCGAGAGACCCAGTTGTTTTAGAAGAAAAAAAATTTGCTACTGTCGAATGATTAATTCCGGAGATTAATAAATAAAAAGCAGGCAGTAATTTGTTCGCTTTTTTGTATTTGCGTTTTTTCTGTTTTTGTGCTAAATTAAATTAAATATGCTAAAGAAAACTCTTTCTTTTCACCCACATTTAGGTGCTAGTTTAGACCTCGTATTTGGTCTGATTTTTTGGTGGTGGTTACGGGGGATAAGTAATGCTTGGGTTTTGGGATTGTGGTTGTTGTTTCGAGTTTTACTGTGGGGTTTGTTGATTTGGTTGGTATCTTATGTTAAAGGCCTAAAACGATGGCAGCATTTTGCCACTTTGTGTTTGTTTTTAGTAGGTGCCACATCGTTGCTTCTTTTTATCGAATGGCCTTTAGTTTGGAGTTTAATTGGTTTTTCTTTTGCTTTTATCCCGGCAGTAAGTTTTTGGTTGTTGCCGTCAGTATCTGGTCAACCGATATTTGTCGCAAAACCATATCGACGTTGGCGGCTTTTAATGTCAACCTTTGGTTTGCTTGGTTTATGGAGTGGGGGATATGCAACGGCAGTGTTGCAGGTGTTTCCATTTAGTACTTGGATTTTTGTTTTGATTGCTACTGTCATTTCCACTCTTACTGCTCTTTGGTGGTTGCAAGAATATGGTAGTGTGGTAAACAATATTTTCTGGATGTGGGTCGTAGCAATATTTTTGATCATTTTAGAATTATCCACCGTTCTTTTTCTTTGGCCAATTGGATATTTTGTTAGTGGTTTCTTGTTAGTTTGGTTTTGGTATATTGTTTGGATAATGGCACGGTTTCACATGTCGACCTTAGGGATAAACTGGAAGAAGCAAATATATTTCTTTGTTGGTAATGGTATTTTTATCCTCCTTTTTTTGTTATTAATTGTTCGTTGGCGTTAATTATTTTATTAATATGGCATATCCACCACATTTACCTGCTCCAAGTTGTGATGTCTCTTCTCACCGTAAGTGGCAAAGAATTAAAATACTTTTAGCCGCTGCTGTTTTTGGTTTGGTGGCGGGCTTGAGTGGAGCAGCAATTATGTTAGGTTGGATCTGGCCAGGTTGGGGTGGAGGAGAAGACTGGATGGTTTCGCGTGTAAACAATTCTTGGCTTAATCGGACACAATTAGAAGAGCGTGTGCGCATAGAAATGGCTGATCGGGTGGCGGTAGTGTATGCGCGACCAAGCAGTTTACGTGATGTTACGTATTTTACTGATAGTGACAAGATTGGTGAAGCCATGGTGGTAACTTCTGATGGCTGGTTGGTTATGCATTACCTTGGCAGTACTGCTGGTTACAAAACCTGGCAGGTTTTGTTTAATGATGAAGTGTTTAAGATTACAAATGTTTTATCCGATTCAAATGCGGGTTTGGTATATTTTAAATTAGCGGAAAACAAACAAGTGGCTGGACGAGAAGGTGTGCAATTTAAAGTTGTTAGTTTTGAAAATAACTTAGTGCATGTAGGTGATGAGGTATATGTGTTACAAAACGGCAGTTGGCAATATGCCATTGTTAACCAACTTTTGTCTCAAGCAACAAAGTTACCACACGTTGATTCCGCTCCGGTTGCCCGCTATTCTTTGAATATTGCCGTTAATCCGGGTGAGATTGTAATTGACAAGACAGGCAAGTCGGTGGGTGTGGTAGTGGAAAATGGTTTGATTTTACCAGCGCGATATATCTCGCGCGTTTTAGCTGGTGTTTTAGAAAAGAAAATAATCTCTTATCCATCCTTTGGTTTAGAAGGTTGGTTTAACTTTGAACAGCCAATCATCGTTGACACGAAATCTTTAAAAGGATTTTTAGTAACCAAGGGTAGTGGGGAAGTACGTAATGGCGATGTGCTTGCTGAAATCAATGGACAAATTGTCGACGAAGACAATTTGTGGTATAATTTAAATACCACTTCAGCGGTGCGTGTTAAGATTAGCCGAGCGGGTAAAATTATTGAAGTGGAATTGAAAAGAAAAAATTAAAAGATTTTAAAATTAGGTAATTAGTTTTTAAAGCTATGCTAAATATTTTACAGAAACACCTTAGACTCGTAATCAGTTGGGGTGTGGTTTTTGCTTTGCTTTCACTGCTGGTGAGTGTGTTTTTTCCACCATATTACAGCGCCACCACGCAAGTGTTGATTATCTCTCGTGATCGCTCGGGAGTAGATCCATATACGCAAGTAAAGTCAGCCGAGAGAATTGGCGAGAATTTAGCACAGGTGATGCGAACTACCGACTTTTTTAATAAAGTAATGACCTCGGGCTCAGCAAATTTTGATAAGACTCGTTGGCAAGGTTTAACTGATCGCAAATTACGCAAACAATGGCAGCGTGATGTTGAAGGTACCATGGCCTATGGTTCTAGTTTGTTGAATATCAAAACATATGGTCGCTCGGCTGACGATGCAAAGGCCTTGGCAGCCGCTGTTACTGAAACGGTTTCGAGTCGGGGTTGGGAATATGCCGGTGGGGATGTGGCAATTAAAATTGTTAACGATCCATTAGCATCACGTTGGCCAACTCGACCAAACTACTTGTTGAATGCATTAGTAGGTTTTGTATTAGGATTACTTTTGTCTGGTTGGTGGGTAGTGACTTACAAAAAACATTTGTTTGGTAAGATTTAATATATTTTTTAACTTAATTATTTTTAATTTTTTATCTATATGGCCGAAGCACAAAAAAATTTCTTAGAGGTATATCTTTTACAGGTATTAAACGAGAATGGTTTTGAAAAACTTGATGATGATGCAAAAAAAATGTATTTTCCACAGTTCATGGCTCAGGCCGAACAACGTTTAGGAGCAACTTTGCTTCCTTTATTAAACGAAGAGACGGCTAACAAATTTGTGGAATTAACTAAGCAGCAAGCTGATCCAAATACCTGGTTTGAATTTTGGAATGCTAATATTCCTAATTTTGAAGAAGTAATTAAAAAGACTTTAAATGACTTTGCAGTTGAAATAAAAGCTGCTTTTGAGGTTTAATCCTATGGGAGGTAACGAACCACAAGAATATTTTTTAGTTAGCGACCGCGACAAGCTAGTGCGAGCCGCTAATTTTGCGGTTGCAAAAGCACTGTCCAAGTTGAATGTGTTTGAGTCGGAAGCAAGAATTTTGGAAGATGAATTGAGGAAGATTGAGGAGGAAATAAAATTGAAAAAAGTAAAAAGTTTCATTAATAAACAGAATTCTTAAAACATATGCCTTCTTTATCTAGAGAAACTGGACGCTCTTTACCAGAGACTTGGAAATACTTTGACCCTAAGCATTTTAATCCTGGCGATGAAATTGCTTTTCACAATCCAGTGACGCGTAAATGGGAAAGAGGTGTTTTAACAGCTGGTCCACCAGGTGTGCCTGTGATTGATCAAGCTAATCGTCGGATATATGTATCAGGGAGTACCGGTGGTATTGAATTAGAAGTTCCTCCTAAGAAAGTTGATCAGGCTGTTTTGACGGGGATAGTTGATATTGTTATTGAAGACAGACCAGGTGTGCATACTCCTGTTCCATATCATGCACAACCAGATGCAGCGGGACATCTTTGGAATGTTGGTCCAGACGGGGAGATTGAAATTACTTTAGCTCCGGTTGGTGGATCAACCACTCCTAACCGCAAAGAAATCAACAATGTTAATTTAGATACTTTGCGTAATGTCATCGAAATTGAACAGGTTGAAGATTACATCGAAACGGAACTGGGTGGTTTGATGACTCAAATTAATAATATTGAAAGTATTAGAAGAAAAGAGCTTATCGATAAAGTTAATGAGTTAGATAAAGAGGTACGTAAATTAGTGGATCAGATGGGGCATTTTAATGAGTTGGGTGATATTGAAGAAACAGAAATTCGTAGAGTTACTGTTGAGATAAAGAAACTGCGAAGTGTGGCCGAAGATGGTTTGGTGACTTTGAGATCAGAATTAGCGAGAATCGATTCAGAAATACGAGCGCGTGGTACGGGAGACGTGGCGCGTAAACGCACAGCGAATAGTTTAAGTACCAGAGTTACTAGACACCAAGGAGGTGTTAAAACTGCTTGGGAATCTTATGATGCTGATCAGTTAAAAATTGCTGCACATGCTGAGTGGGTGAATCAAACAAATCCAGCTTTTATAGGAGGATGGGCAGAAATGCGAGCAACCAGATTAGCGGATATTGCTACTTGGACAGCAGCTCCACCAGCAGGAAGAGGTCCTAAACCAGCTCCTTTTACTGACCCAAGACCAGTTGAGCCAGCTCGCCCGGCTGGTACTCCTATTGTGCGTCCAGGTTTTAGTAGAGAGAAAGACATTAACGCTTACGAAATTCTTAACACAATGCGTACTGCCACTGTCGCTGCTGGCGGCTTACCTCCTCCTCCAGGCGGGGGTGCTCCGGATCCACACGAAGCACATCGTTGGCTTATCACCGAGACAGAAAGATTGTTAAATGAACGTAAACATGATGAGGGTATTGTTGGTAGTTACAACACACTAACAACACCGGATTTAGAAGAAAGAATTACGGGAGAAATATTTTTGCAAGTACTTGAAGATTGGAAGAATAAACCCGATGTAAAAGAGGCAGAGCCTTTTGATTTAAAAAAAGAAAAAAAGGAGTTAGAAGATAAATTAAAAGCGTTGCGTACAGATTTTGATGAATTGGTTACAAAAAATCCAGCTTTTAATATTTTACCTGCTCCGACACCTCCTTTCCCTCCAGGTATTGATGCGATTCGTGATTTGTTAAATACTCTTAACACCTATACAAAGACTAGGCCAAATGTAGAAAGAGAAATGGCTGATATTTGGAGCCAGGCTTCAAGAATAGAGATCCAGATGTTTCAAGAAAGACAACGTACAACTGGTCGTAGTGAAAAAGAGACAAACATGGACATTGATCTTCCACCAAATCTTTTGATGGATATTTTGCGTACTCGTCCCAATGAGGTCCGTAATGTAATGCATCATGCATATAACACTCAAATCGATGGTAAAGGCAATGATTCAATCGTGAAGGCTCTAAAACAAATGTTTGAGCCATCGCCAACTCAAGGCCCAGGACGCAATGCAGCGGGTGGTTTGATAGCAAACGATGCGGTCATTGCACGGTTACGTCAGTATGGTATTAAAGATTGGCGACATTTTAAAAAATTGTGGGATGAAAAATTGGCACCAAAAGCCGCGGATCTTTTGCAAGGAATTGCTCAAGATGATGTACGGAGTGAAATGGCACGCAATGCTAGTGGTTGGGATAATGTCAGGGCATTAGGCTGGCATTTAGGCGCGCGTGTTATGACCAACCTAGCCTTGGTTGGCGGTGCGTCTGTTGCTATTGCTTCAGTTTTTGCTACTGGTGGTCTGTCTGTGGCTGCTAGTTTAGCAGTAGCTG
>CAZHTA010000018.1:3651-13787 GCA_964535515.1 uncultured Gammaproteobacteria bacterium | reverse complement strand
GATGTTAAAGATAATATCTATCGCTCTTTGTAGATTGGTGATTATCTTTATGCTATTTCTTTTGGCAAGATTACCGTTCACAAATTAAGTAACTTTGATGTGGTTAAAGAAGTAAGTTTGTTAGAGAAGACAGCTGATGTAAAAATTAAAGCTACTGATGCTGAGAAAATATCATATCTAAAGCAGTTGCAGACTGCCTTAGAGTTGTATTATACTGATCAAAATCGGTATCCAGTTGGTAATGGTGTGGTTTTGGGTTCTGGTAATTATATGTGTTTTAACGAGGTTGGTTGGGCAGCAGCGGGTTGTAGTATGCCATATATGAGTGTTGTTCCTAAAGATCCAGGTAATAGTTCGTTTATCTATACCATGCTTAATGGTGGTAAAAGTTATCAAATCAGGGCCCATTTAGAGGGTGAATTCAAGGGTTTGTCAGGTGATATTACTGTCAGTCCAAGCGGTATTGCTGATTGACAGTCTTAGTAGATTATTTTAAAATATAACTAACACCGACGGTGTTGGTTATTGATCTGTTTAAAGGTCGATTACTGATCAATAACTTCCTTCCGTCGGATAGTTGATTAAATTATTTTTAGTTTTAACTATCCATATTTTATGTCTCAGAACTATATTTTTACCTCAGAATCTGTTACTGAGGGTCATCCTGATAAGATTTGTGATCAGATTTCGGATGCGGTTTTAGATTCGCTTTTAGAACAAGATCCACATTCGCATGTAGCAGTAGAATGTTTTACTACTACTGGTTTAGTAATTGTTGGTGGTGAAGTTACTACCAAAGGATATACTGACGTACAAAAAATCACCCGTGGTGTTTTAAAGGATATTGGTTACACTGATCCAGCTTTTGGTATTGATTTTGACCATGCGGGTATTTTAGTTTCCATTCATGAACAATCACCAGATATTGCACAAGGTGTAAACAAGCAGAGCGTAGAAGAACAAGGTGCGGGTGATCAAGGTTTGATGTTTGGCTATGCCTCCAACGAAACACCAGAGTTGATGCCGTTGCCGATTATGTTGGCACACAAATTAAGTAGTCGTTTAGCCGAGGTACGTAAGAGTGGTGAGATCCCATATTTACGACCTGATGGTAAGTCACAGGTGGCAGTAGAATATGTTGACGGTAAGCCAGTGCGTTTAAAGAACGTTGTTGTTTCAGCACAGCATCATGATACTGTGGAAACGGCGCGATTAAGAAAAGACATTACCGAATTAGTGATTAAACCAGTGTGTGAAAAATATATGGATGAAGCGACTGAGTTGTTTATCAATATGACTGGCCGATTTGTAATTGGTGGTCCACAAGGCGATACTGGTTTAACTGGTCGTAAGATTATCGTTGATACTTACGGTGGTATGGGTCGTCATGGTGGTGGTTGCTTTTCTGGTAAAGATCCAAGTAAGGTAGATCGTTCTGGCGCCTATATGGCTCGTTACGTTGCTAAGAACATCGTAGCAGCTGAGTTAGCTGATCGCTGCGAAGTACAGGTGTCCTATGTAATTGGCAAAGCTGAACCAACTTCAATTCATATTGATACTTTTGGTACTGGTAAAGTTGCAGATGAAAAGTTAGCAGAAGCAGTTGGCAAGGTCTTTGACTTTAGACCGGGTAAGATTATTGAACATTTAAATTTACTCCAACCAATATATCGTGCCACTGCTGCTTATGGACATTTTGGCCGAGCAGAGTTTCCTTGGGAGAAGGTTGATAAGGTGGAAGAATTGAAAAAAGCGATCGCGGTTTAAAAAAAGAAAAGAAAAAAACATTCCGATTTAAATCGGAATGTTTTGTTTTCTCTAAAGTCAAGCTGTTTAACTTTAAAGAAAGGATGGGGAGGTGGGGCTCCCCGGGTGCGTCTCTGGCGTGATGCCGAAGACAGCGAGGAAAGAACACGGGCGGACCGGCGCGAGCGACGTATGAACGCATGGGTCAGTCCGGTTGGTACAGCAGGAGGCCCTTGAAGGACCAGGGCTTGCCGCGCAGGATGTCGCGGTGTATCGTGCGCGTTACAACGCAGAGCGCGAGCGCGGCGAAGAGCACGATGTACCAGAAGGTCCGACGCCCGGCGAGGTCGTACTCGCCCCAGCCTGACACGAGCACTCTGGTCTCGGCTTGGAAGCTGATGTAGCCCAGCCAGCCGAGCGACCAGAACAAGAGCGAGGCTGTGAGCCCATACAAGAAGATCGGTACTCGACGCTTGTAGATGTAGGCGACATCATCTCCTCGAGCACAGTCCACATGTATCAGGAGAATAGCGAAGAGGTAGATGATTCCGACGGCGCAGTTGCATACGAGCAGTTTGGCCGAGTAGTTGCTGTCGATTGCGATCCACCCGTTGTGACTGTTGTAGGCGAACTGGGGCAGGACGAGGATCGTCATGAGGACGAGTGCCATGAACGTGTAGGCCATGATCGTTCCGACGTTTTTCAAGGTTTCCCTTCTTTCGTTTGGTGCCCTATTTTACTGGACGTTGGTGACAACCGGCCCCACCCGGTTTACGGTCATATATTACTGGTATTTTGTGTTTTGTGTCAATGCTTACGTGGGTAATATTTGTGTTTGACTAAAGATATTGTTGATGTAATAAAGTTATCCACAGAAAATTTTTTAGCGTAAATGTGAGTGTGGTATAATATTCACATCACAAAAAAAGGAGGGGAAGATCTTGCATTGTGTAAGGTCTTTTTTTTAAAAATAATTTAAATTTTAATAACAAGTCTATGCCCAATATACCAGGCAAAAAAGATTTTAAAACTAGACCGCGAGTGATTGTTCTTTCTTTAGTTAGTGCGGTAGTAGTGGCGGGTTTAATATTTGGTGCTTATGGTTGGTTCTTGGGTAGACAAAAAAGAGTGTTGGATGGGTTTGCTCGGCCAAGTTTTCCTTTTAGTGATTACAGTGTAGAAGAGTTGGGGCAGATGTTTCCACAGTATGCGAATGAAAATGTGTTAACTACACGAACGCCAGAGGAAACACACAGGATGTTTGTGGAGAAATTAAAGGCGGGGGATTTGAATGGGGCGGTGGAGTGTTGTTTTCGAACAGGAGATTGGGATGAGATGAAGAATCTTTTTAGTAGAGTAGAAAAGAGGGGGCAATTGGATATGATGGTTGGTGATTTAAATGAAATTAAAAAAGAGATGATGTTAGATACGATGGCGAGTTATAGTTATTTAGGCACTTTAAACGGCAGAAAGGTAAGTAACATGATGGAGTTTGTTAAGAATAATCAAGGCGTTTGGTTAATTAAGTCCCTTTAATTAATTTAATGCTTTAAATGTATGGAGAAAACAAGGAGGGGCAAAAAATTAGCGTTCATTTTTGGCGCTATTTTTTTAGTAATATTTTTTCTTTTAATTAGTTTTTTGACTGACAAGGCTTTGAGTTATGATACTAGCGTAGCACATCCCAATATTGCACGTTTGGCAGCAGAATTATACAACCAACAATTTGATCCGGATTTATCCGCAAAAGATATTGAGTTGTTAGAGAATGGAGCAGAGGACGAGGACACACCTTTTAGATGGTACAATCATTTTTATGATCCAATTAATAATGAAGGATTGTGGTTTGGTAAAAGATTTTTTAGTGCTAAAGATTGGGCTAATACATCTAAAATACAAAATGATTATGCTTTGGGTGATCAGAGTTGGAGTAGAGCGTTGTATGATTATTCAGAAGGGGATAGGAAGGGTGCTTTGGTTGCTTTAGGGCACGTCATTCATTTGATGTCGGATATGACAGTGCCAGCGCATACTAGAGCGGATATACATCCGAGCGGTGATTCGTATGAGCAATTCGTAAAAACAAATTGGAATAATATTTATTTACAAATTAAGGATAAAGTAAAATACAAAGAAGTTTTAAATTTAGATTCAGCTTTTGATTTGTTATCAACTTTTTCTAATGGATATTTTTATAGTGATGATACGATTGAGAGCGAGAAGTATAATATTTATGTAATAAGTAAAATAGAAACACTAAAACAAAGTAATAGTGAATTTTCTTTTTTTAAAGATGAAAGAAATAATATTATTTATTATTCTAAAGGGGGAACTTCTTGGAATGATATTAAACAATCATCAAGTTTGGGGCATCCGTTAGTTCTCACCTCTTACTCTACCCAACTCATCCCCAAATCAATCGGATACAGTGCTGGTGTGATTAAATTGTTTTTCTCTGAAGCTACTAAAGGTAATAAGGGTAAAGATGTTGCTTTGTTTCAAACTACACCAGCTGGATATGGGAATACACTACTTGGTGCCATTGGTAATGGTGTGCAATCATTATGGAGTAATATCAAAAGCGAAGCATCGCCTTCGGCGGCACGCAGTGAGGATGTTTCAAACTTATCCACAGGGCAAAATATTGTTGGAGAAAGCCAAAATATTGTTGCTCCAGTTGTTGTAGTGCCTCCGGCGGTCGCAACATTGCCACCAATCGTGGTTAAAAAAGTGGCTGTTGTTCCACCGCCTGTTCCGGTAGTTAATCAGCCGGTGACTAGTGACGCTGTATTAGTTCAACCAGTCGTAGAGCCAGTTGTTCAAAATACTGTAACACCACAACCCGTTATTTCGCCGGTATTTCAACCAACGCCGGTATATTACGGTGGTGGAGGCGGTGGTTCTTCGTCTGATGGTTCTTCAAATAATAATCAAACTAGCAATACTGAAAATCAAACCGTTGTTGTGGTTAATATACCAACTACAACTATAGAAACAGTAACCACGACTGTTGTTACTACGACTGAAGAAAATATTGTACCAACTTCAACGACTGAGATTGTTACTACTACACCTGTGGTTTCCTCTACACCTGTCATAGATGTTCCTACGTCTACTGTAACTTCAACAGTTGATATTCCTACCACTACACCAGATGTGGTAACTTCCACACCAGATGTGCCTACATCTACTGTCGATGTGCCAACTTCAACAATTGAAACCCCAACAACTACACCAACCACCTCACCGCATGCTTCTTTTTCTCAAGAGGTAGTGATAAACGAAATTGCTTGGGCTGGTACCTCGGCAGATTATCCGTATGATGAATGGTTTGAGTTATACAACAACACTGATCAAGATATTACATTGTTTGGGTCAAATCAAGCGAGTAGTTGGAAAGTATATGTTGGTGAGCGTTTAGTTGATTTGCAGAAGAATTTGGCTAATGCTGTTATACCAGCACACGGGTATTATCTTTTTGAACGTAATTATGATGAGACTGTTCGTGAAGTCGAAGCTGACTATGTATATAGTTTAGTGTATGGATTTAATAATAGTGGGGCGAAAATAAAACTTGTTAAGCCTAACGGAGATGTTAGCGACGAAGTAGATTGTTCGGATGGTTGGTTTGCTGGTGATAATATTAAATATCGTACAATGGAACGTATTAGTCCAACTGTTTTGGGGTCAGACCCAACTAATTGGCAAACCAACCAAGGCCCGCGGTTCCTTCCGCGTAATTACAATGGGGGACAAGTGCTTGGCTCACCTAAGACAGCTAATGTTGGTGGTGGTTTAATTTCTCTTAATTATGGACAGATTGATGACGAAGTTGTGTTAACCAAAGAGAACAGCCCATATATTTTGGGGTATTATAATATCCCAGCTGGTAAAAAGTTAACGATTGAGCCAGGGGTGATTGTTAAAAGTTATTACAATGGTTCGCGTTTTGATATTTATGGTACCTTGCAAGTTAACGGCACAGATTCCGAACCAGTATTTTTTACTTCTGGTCGTGATTTATCACAAGACAACAATTTTGTTGGTCAGTTAGCAGTAGGTGAACCGCAAGCTAAGGATTGGCAAGGTTTGTGGTTTCATGAGGGTTCGATTGGTAATTTGAATAGTTTAAGTATGCGTTATGCAGGTAAAGACTTTTACAAGGATGGATATATTTACACAGTAGCTATTTCTGAAGCGATTCGTGCGGAAGGAACAAGCCTAGCTATTCAGGGTTCTAGTTTTCTCCATAATGGTAGTTTGTTTATCCACGCGTTGGCAGCTACTAATTTAATAGTAGAAAATTCAGTATTTACTGATGGGGGATTAGCCTTGCAAGTGGATGGTGGAACAGCGTATTTAGATAATAATGAATATATAACCTTCACGCAGGATCCACCGACGCAGGTGGTGATTTTACCAAATTAACTTATCCACAGCACTTTTTAGCTATTTATGGTTGTTTTTTTAGTATTTTACCTTGCCGCAAGTATCAATATTCAGTCAAATTTTGGTAGTGAAGTATCAATATTTCGATTAAAATCTGACATTCGATGTTGTTGTGCAGTTTGTTTTAGTAGTGACTAAAATTTAGAATAATAAAAAACCCAGCTAAATTTAGCTGGGTTAGTATGCTGTTTCTTTTGGTTATCTCACCGCACTACCTTGATTTTTACCAAGATCATTGGTGGATAGAATATTGTTAATACTGTTGGAGTTAAGGTTGAATTTTTTACCGGTCTCTTCGTCAGTTGCTTGTACGTTGATGTTTTTTACTAGGGATATATTTTTTTCCACTTGTTCACTCGTTGGTGTAACTGCCACTTCAAAATACCAACCAGTAATACTGTTGGCCGGTAGTTGAACGATGCTCCAAGTTAGTTTTCCGTTTTGGCTCTTTAAAGGCGCTCCAATGGTGATACTTTGTTTTCCGGTGAATTGTATACCTGGCGCTAATTCGGCCTCAAAGGAGGCGTCTTTTAAGCGATTGGTGGTGTTCTGTAGCTGAGCGAATATCCAATATTTAGTAGTTTCACCAACGCGTGGTGGTAATGGACCACGACCGAGTTGGTCACCCTCAGGAGTGTAATATCTGGCTTCAACTCGTAGGGTAGCATTAGTAGCTAAAAGCATCCTAATTGTTGATCCAGTATTAGTGAATGTTTGACCAGCGACTTCTTTTAATTCAGCTTCAAGTGCTGGGGTGATTTCTAAATATGCTTTTTCTTTTTCTTCCAAAGAGAATGAGGATAGTAGAATGAGGTTAATTGAGGTTTCACCACTGCCTTGAGGGGCGCCGTCGGCTAGGAGTGTACGGTTACTAGCATCTAACACCAGGTCGTCATCGACAATTTTGAGGTTGTTTTGTCTGGCAGTTTCTTTTAGGTTAACAATACCAGGTGTTGTTTTAATTCTTACTCGTAGGTTTTTTAACTCATATTGACTGTTGTTTTTCCAAGTTATCTTTACTGGTACAGTCGCATTTGGTTCGACGTAAGAAGCGCTAGTTTCAAAAACAGCAGTAGCGTTAGCGTCAGGATAGACAACAGAGATGTCTTTTGTTAATACATCTAACTTAATCGCATTGTTGTTTATTAAAATTTGAGGAGTAATTTTGAAAGTAAAAAGTCCAGCGCGTTCAGGCATGGTGATCTCGGCGTTGAAAGCTTTTGATTCTTTACCAGCCAAGGAGATGTTTTCTACCTTTTCTTGCCAGGTAATTTTACCTGGCCAAGTATAGGTAAGGTTGATATCTTTTACTGGAGCGTCTTCGGTGTTAGTAAGTGTTAGAGCGATAGGAAATTTACTTGCAGGGAAAGCTGACTGGACACCAAAGTTTAATTCAGTTTGTATTATACTTTCAGGTAGGTTAATTAAAAATCTGCCAAATTTTTGTTCACGACGGTTCGTGTTCTCAGGAGTATATGACAGGATAGCGATTGCTTCGTTTTCGGTCTTTGGTTCAGCCCAGAGGGTCCCGTTGATTGTTTTCTCGCTTTTAGCACCGGGCAACAAAGTTGGTAAGCTAAAGATGGATTGTTCAGAAAATTCGGTTGTGGGAGTAAGAGAGCGGTCAATGATGAAACCAGGAGGTAGATGTACTGCCAGGGTCACATTGTTTAGTGTCTCCTTGCTGCGGTTGACATAGCCCAAAGTCATTGCTACTTTTTCACCACTTTTAATTCGTCCACCGCCATATGAGAGGTTGAGATCGATCCAATCAGTTAGGCCTGGTTTCCAGAAAAAGAAAAATAGTCCAGCGATTAGGGTAACAATGGCACCGGCGAATAAAACCAAATCAAAGATGAATAGTTTCTTAGCATGAACATATTGGTTGTGGTAACGACGATGATAGTGGTGGTGGAAGAAGTTGTAGATTGATTTAAACATATGTCGGACGTAGATTAGAACTTGTTTTTAGTTTTCTTTTTTCAATACGTCGTAATAGTATTTTGTTATTATTATGTTTTTTAATGTATACCGCCTGCAATAGTCTGTGTGCTTTTTTAAAACACGTGTTGATCTCTGAGGCCGCCTGCTTAAGTTCTTGGTTTGTCATATTTGGAAGTATTCATAGGTATTATATGCGCTGGATCATTAGCTGTCAATGTAATATTTTTGCCTTTTTTATTTTTTTGCGGTAAAATATTTTTGTTTATTAAAATAGTAAACTACAACACTAAAGATATTTTTTATTTAATATAATTATGAACACTAAGGAGGGGGTTAGGCGGTTTGTCGAATGGACAAAATTAAAGGTTAGAATTCATATTTCCGAAATTAAATTTTTCCCTCGGGAAAGACAGGTTTGGTGGGTGAGTATAGGGCAAAATATTGGTGTGGAAATAAATGGTAAAAATGATAACTTTGAGAGGCCGATTTTGATTATTAAAAGGTATAATAATGATGCTTGTTTAGTTGTTCCTCTGTCCAGTAGGATTAAAGTCGGTAGTTTTTATTATCATTTTTTAAGTCAAAACGGTGTAATAAGTGTAGCAAATTTATCTCAAATACGTACCTTGAGTACTAAGAGGTTTGTTCGTAAAATAGGAAAGGTAAGTGAGAATGATTTTTTAAAAATAAAAGAACTTTTGAAAAATTCTATATAAAAAACGAAACCTACCGGTTAAGGTAGGAATCTCGGAACTTCTATAGATGAATCTACAGAAGCAAAATGTAAATTTATTATAGCACATGTTGGTGGGGGAGTCAATTTTATGTGTCGTGTTGTGGATAAAAAAATTCATCTTAGACAGATGAATTTTTTAAGACATTATTATACTGTGGGATTTTTATCCTCAGAATCCTTTTTAATGGGTACGGATTTAGGGTTAGGGGAGTATAGTGCATTTTTGATTTTCCACTTATCCACAAACTGTCCAATGCCTTTATGTGCTAGTTTATTCTTTACGGTTGTATGTACTTGTGACCATTTCACCAAGCTCTCAAAATTGATTTTATATCGTCCTGCCACTACTACATATGTAACTTCACTGGCGGCGATAGCTCGACGTACGGTCTGGGTGTTTACCCCGAAAAGACGGGCAGCTTCTGATACAGAGACTCTAATCATTTCCTTCGGCTCCTGGGGGTTGTGTTTTGGAGGAATTGGGGTCATGTTTAAAATTTGTATAGACTAGTGTATACAAACTACCACATTTTTGGATTCTTGTCAAGGGCAGGGAATTGGGGTATTTTTCAAAGTTTGTATACACTAGTGTATACAAACAGGACTATATTTTTTCTGTTTTGGCTGAGAATATTACAAAAAAGGGTCTTAGTCAAAGTTTGTATAGAGTAGTGTATACAAACTTTGAGGTTAAAGCAGTTCTGGTATACAGTTTTGCTGTGTATATGTTGTTTTGTTTGGTCGGTTAGTTTTTAGTGTAGTAGTGAGTTGTTTGAGATGTTTTATTTGGAGCGGGGTCGTATTGTGTTGTTAGAATTGTTGTCATCTTATATATAATGATATATTTGACCTTTTAGCACATTTTTGGTACTATTATACACATATTAAGTTGGGCTTCTGGACGAGCCTTTTTTGGTTAACTCCTGTTTGTTTAGCCGCTACTGAATACCCAACTGTAACATTTTATTCATTTAACCGTCTTCTATAATGTCAGGCACTTGGAAAGAAAAAACACTGCTGTTTCGCCTGCAGACTAAACAGGATCCGGAAGCATTTGCTGAACTGTATGATCTTTACGTCAAACGTATTTACCGCTTTGTATATTTTAAGGTGTCTGGGCATGAAGAGGCAGAAGATATTGTCTCGGAGGTTTTCCTAAAATCTTGGAACTACATCATCGGTAACAGCGAAAAAGAGGTAAAGAGTTTTAGTGGGTTACTGTACCGCATCGCTCGCAATTCCATAATCGATTACTATCGTA
>CAZHTA010000018.1:0-3641 GCA_964535515.1 uncultured Gammaproteobacteria bacterium | reverse complement strand
ATCGTAAACGCGCGGGGAGTCCTGAAAATTTGCTTGAGGACCAAGACGTGGGCGATGAGGGAAAGTGGGGGAAAGAATTGAATGAGCAAATTGACAATCAGCAGATCATAGTGGCGATCCGAAAACTAAAGCAAGAGTATCAGGAAGTTCTGACCTTGCGGTATGTCGATGGATTGCAAATGGATGAGATCGCTGAAATCACGGGAAAGGGTAATGTCGCTGTACGCGTGACCTTGCACCGCGCTTTAAAAAAATTAAGAGAGTTTGTGGAAAGATAATCGAGACAAATTAGTTTAACTAGAAACTATGTCACGCGAAATAATCGCACAACTCAAAAATCTACGCACGGGTAAAGTAAACCCAAAACAAGAATGGTTAGAAAAGAACCGTGCGCTTTTGTTATCCCAAATTAAAAATACTGTTACTCCTACCGCTGAACGTAAGCCAGCGATGTTAGAAAATGTCTGGACTGCCCTTTCCATTTTTATCCCACAGAATGTTGTATATAATGTAGTGCGTCCAATGGCTGTGCTTTTGATCGTGGCGCTTGTAGCAACTTCGGGTTGGATTAATACTGTAGACGCGGCTTACAACTCTTTGCCAGGCGATTGGTTGTATCCAGCTAAGCGTGCCATGGAAAAGACTCAGGTGGCGATGTCTTCAGTAGTGGGTGGTAAACCAGCGGAGGCAAAGATGCGTACCGAGTTAGCAAAACGTCGTGCTACCGAAGCTAAACAATTAGCTAAAGGCACTGATCCAAAAAAAGAACAAAAAGTACAACAAGCAGTAAATGATTTGAAAAATGAAATTCAATTAGTTAATACTAAGTTGGCAGAGATTAACGCTGCCCCAACCGCTAGTAATACTGGTGCAGCTGATACTGCCAAAGAAGTAAAACAGGAAACTGAACAGATTGGAACTGTTTTGCAAGAAGTAAAGATTGATATGTTGGCAAGTGTTGGCACTTCTTCAGCTTCACAGGTAATGGAAGTGAAAGCAATGGTAAAGGATACCAGCATGCAAGCAACAGAAATGATGGTAACAAAACATTTAGGAGGGGATAATTCAGTTACTTCCGAACAAGTTAAAAAAGAGCTAACAACTGCTTTGCAAGCTGCGACAGTTGATGCTTCTTTAAACCAACAGAACATGGAGACTGCCAAAGAGGTGGTTAATGGCGCGAAGACAGAGATGAAGGAGTTGATTGCTACACAAACAGTAGTAGCTAAGTCAACTTCTACCAAAGAGTTGTCAGAGAAGATAACCACAGTGGCAGCAGAGACACAACAGGCAGTAACAAAAAACAATGAAGTAAAAATTGAGACGGATAAGAAAATTGATACGGCTAATCATCTTCTATCAACTGGTGATCTATCTAAAGCTTTAGATATTGTTAAAGAAGTAAATGCTACTACTAAAGAAGCAGAAAAAATTACGGATAATACTTTAGCTAAAGTACAGACAGTATTGCCAGTAGCGAGTGTTGTAAAAGAAGTAACACCAATCGTTGGCGTGGTTAATCCGGCTGATCTTATCAAAGTACATGTTACAACAACACCAACTGCAACCGCTACACCAGCAATCACTGTGATTGTTTCTACAACACCATTAAAAAAATAGTCGCCTGAGGATTGTTCTTTCCCCAGACGCGATTAAGTAATCACGTGTGGGGAGAGAGTAAGTTTGTTTATACGATCTTTGCAAAAGTCGAGGGTCCATACGGGCTCGCTAAGGTCTTTGTATCCCTTAAGGGTTTTATATGTAATTTTTTTAAAGATAAGATCCGGCGGGAAACCCTAGATGTTTCGACCACCTCATTAGAGGTGCGCGCGCGATGTCTAGCGGTCTTTATTAAATATTTATGACCAACGTATTAAAAATGACAAAAAAGATCTTTACTGTTGGTGTCGTCGCTACCACAATCGTGTGGTCACTTGGCGTCGCTGCTTTGGTACCTACTGTAGCTAATGCTGCTACATGTCCTACCTTGGCTGCTGGCGAAATGGTGAAAGTAGCTGGCAAAGCCGCTATTTATGTCGTTGACAACAACCTTAAAGTTCGATATTTCGACAATGGTAACGTCTTCAAATCTTGGAGACCTACCTACGGCGGATACACTACCATCACTATGGACTGCTTGGATTCCCTTGGGATTCCTTCAGTTGCTCCATATGGCGTAGCTTATCACCCAGGTTCTTACATCGTGAAAAGAGCTTCCTCTGATCAATTGTATGTAGTTGAACCAAACAACACATTAGCCAAGATCACTGCTGCTTTAGCCAACACCCTTTATGGTACTGGTCATGCAACAATGACAATCACTGATCAGGATTGGCCTAACTATGCAAATCGTGGTACTGATATTACCGAAGCCAAAGCCCATGAGGGTATGTTGGTAAAGAATGGTGGCAAGACTTGGTACGTCGGTGCAGGTACTTTGCAAGAAGTAACTGAGACCGGTATGACTGCCAATGGCTTTCAAACCAAGTTCGTACGCACCGTCGCTGATTCTGTCGTAGCTGGTTTAACTACCGGCACTGCTATTACTGCTGAAGTAAAAGCTTTATCTGACAAGACTCAGAGTGGTGGTACAACCGCTGCTACAGTTGTAGCTGGTTCTGTAACAGTAGCTTTGGCTGCTGATACTCCAGCTTCTAACACCTATCCAAAATCAACCATAGCTGTTCCTTTCTTGAAAGTGAACATTGCTGCAGGTAGTGCAGATGCTTCTGTATCTGGATTTACTGTAATGCGCTCTGGCTTAGGTGTTTATGGTGATATACCTAAAGTTTGGGTTGAAACAGATGGTATGAGAAAGGGATCTCAGCGCTCTTTGAGTTCTGATGATAGTGCTAGTTTGACTTTTGGTACTTCTCCTGTAACTATTCCAGCTGGTCAAACCAAATCGTTCACTTTCTATGGTAATTTGTACACAACTGCTGGTGCTTCCAATGCATTGAAATTAACTGCTGTAACTACTGGTGGAACCGTCGCTGGTTTGCCAGTAACTGGTAATTTAATTTCTGTTGGTAGTGCTGCTGGTCCTTTAGCAGATTATGATGATGTGACTGTAGCTACTTCTGTTTCTATTGCTGACCAAGATGCGACAGTTGGTAAGATTAAAATTACCAACACCAACCCTAGTGAGGATATTGCTGTAAAAGGCGTTACCTTCAAGAGTATTGCTCCGGCTTCTGGAACAAAAGTTGATTCTGATGACATTTCAAACTTTGAATTGTTCAAAGGAACAACCAAGATTGCTGGTCCAGTTCAAATGACATCTGATAGCTATGTGAAATTCGTTTTTGATAGTGAAGTTTTAATTGAAAAAGGTAGTACAAAGAATGAAACCTTTACCGTTAAAGCTGATGTCAACGAAGGTCCAGGCCGTAAGATTCGTTTGGATGTAGAATATGTCTCTGATGTTGTAGCTATTGGTAAGAATAACGGTTTCCGTGTTCTACCAACATCCAATACCTATGCTTCTCAGACTATTACTATTGGTGATACTGATTTAGCTATCTCTACAGATGCTATCAACAATCCAGCTGCTCGTAATGTTCTTAAGAACACTACTCAGACATTGTTGAAAGGTTATATTGATGCTTCAAAAGGTGAAGTTGATGTAACTGCTTTCCGTG
>CAZHTA010000017.1:6624-17973 GCA_964535515.1 uncultured Gammaproteobacteria bacterium | reverse complement strand
GTATGGCAGTCAAGTGCCGCTAGTAAAAAAATTAAAGATAGCTGAGAATCGTTTAGGCGACGTGGAGAAGTTGATAAAAAAGTTGCACCACAATGATATTTACGTCATTGCTCGCCAGACTGTATTTCAAGATCCGTTATTAGCAGAGAAAAAGCCGGAATGGGCGATTAAGAGTAAAGCCGGTGGTTTGTGGCGCGATAACAAAGGACTGGCGTGGGTTGATCCTACTAGGCAAGAGGTTTGGAATTACAATTTAGCAATTGCTAAAGAAGCAATTGATTTAGGGTTTGATGAAATTAACTTTGATTATGTTCGTTTCCCATCAGATGGGAATATGAGTGCTGTGGTTTACAATACTAAAGACAAAGAGAGGTATGAGGTGATGGGGGAGTTCTATAGTTTTTTGGGTAGTAAGTTGGCGGATTATCCTGCTTGGATTTCTCTAGATATGTTTGGTTTTGTAATGGAGAAAACAGGGATCGATGATATGCGTATTGGTCAGCGCTTAGCTGATGCGGTTGGGGTAGTCGATTATATTTGCCCCATGATGTATCCATCGCATTACCCAGCAGGGCATTTAGGTTTAAAAAATCCAGCGGAAAATCCAGGTGTAGTGATTGATAATGGGATGAAGAAAGGGGAAAAGCGGTTTTTAAATAGCAGAGCGTCAGTTCGTCCGTGGTTGCAGGCCTTTAATATGGGCGCAGTGTATGATGCTACTAAAATTCGGGCGCAAATTGATATGGTAGAAAAATATTCTAATGCTGGTTGGTTATTGTGGAATGCGTCTAATCGATATTCTGCTGCGGGATTAAATAAATAAAATGATTCTTATGCCACGTATTTTTACAACTACAGAAATTCAGCGTCTCTGCCAGCAGTATGGTTTTGCGCCTTCGAAACAGTATGGTCAGAACTATTTACTAAACCCAGAACCAATTGAAAAGATGGTGGCAGCAGCAGATTTAAAAAAAACTGATACGGTTGTTGAGGTTGGCCCGGGTTTTGGTGTTTTGACATTTGAGTTAGCAGACGGAGCAAAAGAGGTCGTTAGTTTTGAGATTGAAAAAAAATTACAACCATATTGGGAGGAACAAGTAAAAACTTATTCTAATGTTAAGTTGGAATGGGGGAATGTGTTGTACCAGTTTAAAGAAACAGCAAAAGATTTAAAGAAATATAAGGTGGTAGCCAATTTACCTTATCAAATTACTTCGCCAATTCTAAAACTTTTTTTAGAAGATGTAGAATATCAACCAGAAACAATGGTCTTGTTAGTGCAAAAGGAGGTGGCAGAGAGAATTTGTTCTAAACCAGGTGATATGTCGGTTTTAGCTATTGCGGTACAGTTTTTTGGCACACCAGAGATTGTGGCACCAGTTTTACGGCACTTGTTTTGGCCGGTTCCAAAAGTAGATTCAGCGATTATCAAGATCAGTGATATTAGAAAAGATCATTTTACCAAGGAGAAAGATTTTTTAATACCCGAGTTTTTTAAGTTTGTTCGAGTAGGCTTTTTAAATCGTCGGAAATTACTACAAAAGAATCTCTTGGCTATTGCTGGTAAAGAGCAAAAAGAAAAACTTAGTCGTATTTGGGAAGAATTAAACTGGGATCGTAACCGTCGGGCGCAAGAATTGAGCGTATCGGAATGGGTGAATTTGTTTAATTTGTGGCAGCAGGTCTAGATCTTTAATTTTCCACTTATCCACTTATCCTTTTTTGCTAGTTGTGGTATAATTAAAACAATCAAAATATTATGGCCGAAGAGGAAAAAAACGAAGACATTCGACCGGGTATTTCCCAAGAACAAAAAGTCGGATTGTTCCTGCTTTTTGTATTTGCTGTTTTAGCAGTTGGTCTGGGGGTGTTGCAAATGCGCAATACTCTTTATAGTCCTTTTGCTTTAAAGAATACCGTGCCAAATATTTCGGTTGATGATGTAAATTCAGTCGAGGCACAACAGCTGCGTGATACTGACCGTGATGGGCTGACTGATTTTGATGAACTATATATTTACAGTACTTCTGTTTATTTAGCTGATTCTGATTCTGATGGTTTGACTGATAAGCAAGAAGTAGATGGTGGTAAAAACCCACTTTGTGCGGAAGGGTCAGATTGTGGTGGAATTACTGATGAGAGCACAGCGGCTGAGAAGGGTGCTTCGTCTTCGTTAAAAATTATTGGGATTGATCCTAATGCGGATCTTGGTCCAGCACCAATGGATCTAAATCTTGCTTTGCAAGATCCAGTGCAGATTAAAAAGATGCTAGTTGATGCGGGTATTAGTGCTGATTTGTTAAAAGGTGTGTCAGATAAGGACCTGATGTTAATGGTTAATGAGATAATGGCTGCTAGCCCAACATCAACTGATGCAGGGGTAATAGACGCTTTGAATAGTTTAGGAAATGTGAATAATTTACCTTCTACCAAAACTACCACTACTAAAAAATAAAATATTATGTCAAACCGCTCGTCTTCTAAAAAGTATGGTTTGGGGATAGTGCTGATGATTTTTTCTTTTGTTACCATTTTTGGTTCGGTTGCTTTTGTCCAGCCAGCTAAAGCGCAGTTTGGTGTTTCGATTTTACAAGATACACCGCGAATGGTGGGTGAGTTAGCGACTAAAATTAAAGAAGGCTTGAAAGTGGCGGTTATTAAAGCAGCGCAATCAGCTGTTTCCTATGCTTTACGTAAAATCGCCCATGATACCGCGGTATATTTAGCGTCTGGTGGAAAAGGTCAATCGCCATTTGCTCATACCACCGGCTTTAGTGATTATATGGGCAATGTAGCGAGCGATGCTTTTGGAACGGCGATTGATGAATTAGGGAAACCGTTTGGTTTAAATCTTTGCGGAGTGCCAGATATTAAAATTGATTTTGCAATTAAAATTGGTTTAAGAGCTCGTTTTGATGAAGGCGGTCCAGTACAGCCGACTTGTAATTTTGCTAAATTTAAAAAAGGCTGGGGAGCAGATGCTTGGCAGAGTAAATATGGTTCTAAAGATGCATTGCAAAAACAATTTAATGCTTCTTTAACGGCTGACCCACAAAGTGACATGGGTATTTATCTTAAATCAACTCAAAAGATTGATAATATTGTTTCTAAAAAAACCGATGCTTTAAAAGCAGAACGTGAAGAAGGTCAGGGTTTTAAAGGTATGACCTCTTTAATTTCAGGTGATATTAAAACACCGGCTCAGGCAGAGAAGAAGAGCTTAGAAGAAAATGCGCCAGAAGCACAGAACAAGAAGAGCGAAGATCAGATTGGTGCGGCGATTGGTTCTGGGTCGTTTCAGGTTATCCCAGCGACTCTTTCCATGTTTTTGAATACTTTAGCTTCAACGATGTTGAAGAATTTTAGAGAAAAAGGCATGTTACCATTTGGCGTGTGTATTGGTGAGTATGGTGCCGATTATTGTAAAAATACCGGTAAAGATAATGTAGCCATCTTTGAAGGAGCAGGTGTAAAGATCGGTGGTCGGGCAGCAGCCCAAGCCGCCTTTAGTGAATTTTTAGTAGCCAATATTAGGGCGCAGGATAATTATGATATTTTGGCACAATTAGAAAATTGTCCGGATGCGCCTGGTTTGTATAATTGTCGTGCGGATGGCGGTTTGGTTCAAGCGGTGCAGGAAGCAAAATATGACAAACCAATTACTATTGCGGAAGCCTTAAAACAAACCTGGCTTCATCCAGAGTGGAGGTTGCTAAGTGATGAGCGACCAGAAAATCTTGATGTTAATTGCAGAGAAAGCGCTTATTGTTATGCTAATATTAAAGTTTTGCGTCAGGTAAGAATTTTACCGTTAGGTTTTGAAATCGCAGCATTGAACAGTGATCCGGATAATCCTTGGACATTAGGCGACGTGGTTGCGGGATTTAACAAATGTAATCCCAATGGTAATTATGACCCAGTTAATTTTCCATTTTGTCATTTGATTGATCCTAATTGGGTATTAAAAGTAGAGCCAACTCGTTGTAATGCCTTGGTAAATAGTGCACAACCGTTGATGAGCGGCGCACCAGATCGGTTAGAGGATTGTGTTGATTTATCCAGCTGTGTGGCTTACAACAAAGATGGCACCTGTTTGTCTTATGGTTATTGTGCTCGAGAAAAGAATGTTTGGCGGTTTGAGGCTGACAAGTGTGATGCTCAGTTTAATACTTGTAAAGCATTTACCGATGCTAATGGTCAAAGTGCAGCATATCTTTATCGTACCTTAGATACCACCTATTGTAATCAAAATACCGCTGGTTGTTTAGCTTACAGCTTAAACCAAGATGCTAGTGGTAAATGGTTAGATCCGGCTTACAATGGTAGTTCACCATATTACAATAACGGAATTCATTTTAATAATAAAATTTCTAGCTCATGTGGTAGCAACTCTATGGGTTGTTCGGCTTTTAAAGTTGCTTCTACCACTGATGTTCTATTTTTACGTAAAGCGCCGGATTATTTAAAGTGTTATGATGCTAACCCAGCGACTGCCGCGATTGAGTGGCCAAAGAACAATGCGGATGTCGCAAAGATGTTGCCAAAAGCAGATTGTTCATTGTATTCCAAAGTTTGTACAGAACTAGAGGTTGGTTGTAATTTGTTTACTTCGATTTTAACGGGTGAACAAATTCCTGGTAAATTTAAACCAGCTGAGTTTAGCCGAGGGACGTTAACTACCTGGAATGATCAGTGTGATTCAAGATGTGATGGTTATGCAGCTTATCGTGAAATGCCAAATAACTATTCCAATGGTAATGCTGTCGCCTATATTATCCCATCATCCGGACGTACTTGTAAGGCCGAAGAAGAAGGTTGTTCTAGCTTTACTAATATGGGAGAAGTGGTTGCGGGTGGTGAGAAGGTAGAATACTATTCTTATCTACGTCCGTGTATTAAACCAGATACAACTAAGCAGAAGAATTTTTATACTTACGAAGGTAATAAAGACGGTGGTTATCAATTAAAAGTATATACTTTGGAAAAAGATGTTGATGGTAGTCCAAAGTATTGGTATAAAATCAGTAGTGATTTAGCTGATTACGAGAAAAAGTGTAATGCTAGTGGTGTTAATTACAAAGCGGGTTTAGCTGATGCAGATTGTCGTCAGTTTAATGATGACGCTGGCAATGTTTATTACAAGTTGTTATCTAAGACAGTTGTGGTAAATAGCAGCTGTACTTATTATCGTTTTAATAGTGCCGAATTAGCTTCGTCTACTCCTGCTAATCCAACCTGTTTCCAAAATGGTGTTTATCAAGATGGTTTTTGCTATTATTATGGTTTGCCCAGTGGTATTCAAACCACCGCCGGTGCTAGTCGCACTTGTAGTGCGAGCGTGAATTCTTGTTTTGCTTACAAGGGCAATGTTGCTAATAATGTTAAACAAATTTTTAGAGATGATTTTGAAGGTCGTGATCAAACACCAGCTAGTACGGGTTGGTCAGTTGGTGGTAGTGATCAACTGATCATTTCAACTGAATCTACTCATTTTGGTGAGCACTCTTTGGGTTATACTGGAACGGCAGTGGCGGGTTTAGAGAAGAATCTGGGTACATTGGTAGTGGGTAGAAGTTATGTGTTAACTTTCTGGGCGAAAGGAAATAAAAGCAATACGGAGGTTAAATTAGCGGCTGATACTAGAGAAAATGCTGTTGGTGCTTTTAACACCTCTGATGTTTGGCAATATTATTCTTTTAATCCAGTTGAATTAGATGGCGGTACTACTACCGTACGTCTTCTTTTTAAAGGTGGTAGTGGTTCGAACTTATTCTTAGATAATGTTCGCTTAATGGAAGTGACTGACTATTTGTACCGAGTTCGTAATACCTTAAAAGTTGACCCGGTGTGTGATTCAAATTTAAATGATAATTTACCAGGCGAAGCTTTAGGTTGTTCAGAATACACAGTGCCTAATCAACCTAATCCATTCTTCTTGACGAATTTTAGTTATCTTTGTCGTAACGGTGCAATTGGTTGTACGGCGATGTTAGATACTTACAACACCTTAACCAATGAGAAGCCAGAGGCGTACAATGTTTGGTTGGCGAGTACTACTCCTGGTAACAAGACGATAAAAATTAGTGGTAATTCATTTACTTGCTCTGTGCCAGTTGGTGCAACAGGTTGCTATGTTGATGTGCCTGGTTATACCACTTCGACTATTATTGCCAACGGTGGTCAGTTCGTTACTTCTTCAGTATATATACCAGCTGATACACCATCGACGTCACCGATTTATCTAGTTGCTAATCAAGAATCTACTTGTAATCAAGCTGATTTAGGTTGTACTTTTGCTGGTGCACAGGCGATTACGTTAACTACCACGGTATTTTCAACCGTGACAGTTAAAAATGATCCGGCTTTGTATAAAGATAATTTGTGCCAATCCGAAGCAGTGGGTTGTAATGCTTACAGTTTAGGAGAAGGTAGTTATTACTTTAAAGATCCAGTAGTGGTTGGACAAAGAGTGTGTGAATATCGCAGTGGGGTGACAGTGGGTACGGTATTAAGTAGTGGTTGGTTCTTAAAAAACACTACGAGCACTCCTTGTTATCCTAATTATATTCAGGCTGGCAACAACTATGGTTTGTGGTCATTTGGCGATAAGAACACATATCAGAATTATGTTGGTGAATGTCCGACTACTCAATCAGGTTGTACGGAGTTTGTTGATAACAATGATAAAAAGGTAAGAACAGGCAATGGCCAACCTTACTATTTCATCAATAACAGCAAGATTAGTGAAGATGATTGTGGTGGTTTGATCAGTCAAAAAAGTGGTTGTATCTTATTTGATCAAACCGATAAACCAGGTAAACTTTGGGATACCCAAGCTAGTTATTTGAAGAGTGATAAAAATAATTCAGAAAAAGTTTCGCCAGTGGATACTGGTACTAAAGACGCTAATGTTATTATCAAAGTTATTCGTGATCGTGAGTGCGGGGAGTGGTTGCAAGGTCGTGATTTGCAACGTTCTTGGGATGAAGCAAATGGTGAGTGGAAGGCGAACAGCGTCGGAACTATTGGACGTTGTAATAAAGTGCCAGAAACTATCCAAGATTATGACAAGAGCAACTGTGCTAATTTTACCAACGACTCTGCACAGTATTATGGGCAGCTATTGACTTCTGAATTGTATCAGGCACGTGACACTGCTTGGAAAGGAATGGATTTTTCTGGTTATTCATTGTTGGGTATGTATCAACCGGACGAATTGGATCAGTTTAACATAGCTTCTCCGGGCACTTCATTAGATATGCGTTTGGTTAAATATATTACATGTGGCACTGGAGTTAATTGTGCTTTGCCAGGAAATAAAATTACAGACGCTTCTTGTAAAGTGGGCGTCGCTGCTGGTGTTTCTTGTGGAAAAAATGATTCTGGTAAATGTTATAATGGATTTTGTATACAAAATCATTTGGGCACCAACGATTTTTTTGGTGTTGGGGCGAATAACAATAAGGAAAATAAATTAAAAGCCATTTGTCGTGCTTATCCGGAAAAGACATCTCCGTTTCCTTTTACTTCCTCAATTGATCAAACTAATTTATTTAGCGGCGTTAATGTTTGTAATGAAACTGCTTCTCCGGTTGTGTCATCAGATAAAAATGCTGATGCTTGTGATTGTAGCTATACCAAAGTTACTTATGGTGACGATAGTTTTATTAAATATTTTAATTACGACGTCCCTAATCAAAATGCCAGTGTTCTTGGTTCGGTAAGAGGTGATATTCCAGCTGGTATTTGTCAGGGTGGGGAAAAATCAAATCAGAATTGTTATCAAGACACAGATTGTACAGGTGGTATTTGTCAGAAGAAGGCGCGAGTTAATAAACTTTTAGGATGGAGAGGTTATTGTTTAGAGAAAGATTACGCTCGTAGTATAAATTCCGATAAGAGCCAGTTTGGGTGTCTTACTTGGTTACCAGTAGATACAATTTCTGGCTATGCTGATATTAATAATCAGTATACGAGTGCCGGTTTTATACCGAATCAAACTGATAAAGGGGTTTTTGGTGAGTATTATTGCCTTATGGCTAAAGGAAACCGTCTTAGTTATGGGAATAATTTTTACGAAACACAGATAGCTGGTGGGGAGTTAGCTCACCCCGGCGACGATAAGAACGATCGCGAAAAAGCGACTTTTGAAGATTCTGTTTTGCCGGAGATCTACCAAGATGAACTTGATTATATTCGTGTGGTCGCTAAGACGAAGAGTAACGATTGGTTTTTGATACAAGCTTTAGGTCCTGCGGCAGATACAGATAAGTCTTATTATATTCGCAATGGTTTGATTACTCGAGCGGTTGGTAGTGAGCTTGAAACTAGTAATTTTAATCGATGGGAAATATCATTGCCGATAGGTTCGATGACGGAGAAGATTATCGATTCTTGGTCAGGGCAAGGTAATGTGCCGACTGGAGTTTTAAATAATGAGATTTTTGGTTGGGGCGACGCGACTAAGGCACAATATTATTCTAATGGTGCGACTGATGTGTGGGTTTTACGTTATGATGATGGAGGAGGTGATGGCGCAGATGATACAAATGATTATAATTTTGCCAACCCACTTGCTGGAGATAAATTTAGGGATTTATTATATAATGGCGGCGCGGATTGTAAGTTTGAAGGTACCTCGGTAGATCCGTTGCAGGATTGTACGGAAGATCATGACAATAATGATGACGGGTGTGCTGTTGGTATTTATTTTAATGCTTCAAGTAAAAAATTAACAAGAATCAGAGTTGCTTGTCATACTGGTGCTGCAAATAACCAAGAATACGTGGAGTACAAGATAATTGCTGGTTTGCGAGAGCAATGTTCTTATATCGCTAAAACAATCAAAGAAAATGGTGAAACAGTTGGTGATACTCAGCGGCTTTGGGAAAGAAGCGGGTTGACTCCTATAGCGGTACTTGAGAGTTATAAATTTGCTAATCCGCAAAAAGCTCCTTTTGGTAGCTTGGGTTTGGATGGTGCGTTTAGCACTTCGTCGCTTGTGAGTTTGTTTAGTCGCATACCAGAGGCACCTTATTATATAGATGTTGATAAACAACCTACAGGCTATAATGTTATTTTACCGATACCAAAAGTTGGTGCTCCATATAGTTGTCAAGGAGGAGATTGTTTTGCTTTTGATACTGCGGGTAATATTAATATTGAGCAATCGTGGCCACATCAGCAGAGTGATAATTTAGTGCAGGGCAAATTAAATTTATCAGCAATATTTCCTGTTTTACCCGAAATTTGGAGCTGGGATTATACTACTCAAAGGTATAATAATATTCCTACTGCAGGTACTGTGTATGCTGTTAATAATACTGAGTTTTGGGGTGACAAAAGTCATGTTCCGCAAGTTCATCCGGTTGGTAGTGTATGTAATTCTGAAAATGGGTGTATAGAAATATCTCAAGAAGGGTTAACAATCAATGGAAAATATAGTGAGGATGCTATAATAAATAGTTCTCCTGCTAGGGCAGTGATGCAGTTTTATGCTTTTGCTGATAGTAGTCAGATGCCAATTCGTTATGTTTCTATTGATTGGGGAGAGAATGGTATTCCAACATTACAACCTTCAATTGGTTATTATCGTAACACACGTGGATATTTTAATGGCCAATGTGATTTAGATGCGAAGGTGTGCTATGACCCGAGTAACGTCAGTAACCCAGTAATGTATGACGATCGTCCTTGTATTAAGGACGCGGAGTGTGAGTTTTTACCACGTTGTGTTCCAGAAAATCAAGCAAAAAGTTTTGGAAACATTATAGATAAAACTTGTAATAGTGTCCCTGTGCCATATGAACACGTTTATGATTGTGTTAAGGATGGTGCAAATTGGGATCCTACTTGTGATAATAATACAAATATGGTAAGTCGTTATGGTGGTTGTTGTGTATTTAAACCAAAAGTGCAAATAAAGGATAATTGGGGTTGGTATAATGGAATATGTAAGGGTGATCCAGGTGGAGATGGGTGTTATAACGGGTATAATATAAACAAATCGGACGAAGGGATAGATCAAAACAAACAACCTTGGACATATTTTGGTGGAACCTCTAGTAGTCCAATTAATGTGTTGGTTGCTCCGAGAAAATAGAAAAAATTGGAATAAAAAATCCCGGATTAATTTCGGGATTTTTTATTCTTCTAAAAATACATAAGGTATATATTCTTAGAAGGGGGCGGATCGCGGCGACGATCCGGAGCCCCAGAGACAATTCTAGAAGGTGGTGGTATGGGGTGGGGATGGTACGTTTTGCGACCATCATTT
Organism: uncultured Gammaproteobacteria bacterium; assembly: GCA_964535515.1. GTDB lineage: Bacteria > Patescibacteriota > Patescibacteriia > Magasanikbacterales > GWA2-37-8 > CAZHTA01. The sequence continues at coordinate 7,697 of CAZHTA010000017.1, read as the reverse complement.
ACTCCCCCTGACGGTCGCAGTTGAAGGCTCCGGTGTCTGGGGGGGTGGTGAGAGAAGTTGGCGTAGAAGGCAGAGGCGGAATGAAGGTGAACTTGTTGGCGGGTTGGGAAATTGCTTCCGGACACCGAATCCTGCACCAGGTGTCTACCACGTCCACTTGCAGGGTGCAAGTGAAATCGTATGCCGCGTGGCAGATCCAAGTGCTTCCCTCGAGCGGGTAGTAGATTTCGCACGGGTCGTTCGCGACTTCCTCTTCCGTCTCGATCGCCGTCGAGTCGTCGGAGGTGTCGGTCGGCGGGATACAGATGCCATCCGAGCTCATGATGTAGTAGCTCGGGATGCATCCGGCGAAGTCGCCGCCGATGTCGGTGGTGTCGGTGCCGTTGTCGGTACCGACGAACACGTCTTCGGTCTCGCCCGAACCGTTGTCACCGCCGCAGCCGGCGACGGTGCTGGCGATCACGAGGATCGCAGTGGCGCAAAGCGCCAGGAACCGGGTGGTCGTCATGCGACCCTCCTTCTTCAACCCCGAACCTTACCTATGGGTTGGTCGGGTAAGCGAAGCACTATTTTTAATGCTTCCTTTACCCGACCAATGGTTGGTTGTTTTGTTCCTTGTTGTTTCTTCTCTTTTTTGTTTGAACTGTCTCTGGGGTAATGGTTGGTTTGGTTGTTTAGAACCTTGCCAACACTTTGTAAAGAACAATTTTGTTTTTTGTTCAAAAAGAACTCTAAACCTTACTACTTTTTGGCTAATTTGTCAATATTCTGGCTGTGTATAAAAAAACAGTCAGAATTTGGCTGTTGTACCTTAAAAATACCCCTGTTTTAGCCAAAGTCGCGTGCTTTCCCGTTTTTAGCGCGATAAGCGCACGCCGTGGAGCACTAAAGTGCTACTTGGTGTGTTATTATCGCACCGCTTTTTATTGTAGGAAAGCGCGCCGGCTGTTAACTTATATATCTTGGCATACTTTACTTTTTATCGCAAGAAATATGTGGATAAGTGAAGGTGGTTTTTAATAGTTTTGGGAGGTTTTCTTTTGGTATATTTTTCTTTTTTTCTGTGGATAATT
>CAZHTA010000017.1:0-6614 GCA_964535515.1 uncultured Gammaproteobacteria bacterium | reverse complement strand
GTCTTTTGGTGAGCCTATAATTGAATCATTGTTTTTATATTGGGTGTTTATGGTAAAGAAATTAAAGCATAAGATAGTCGTGTTTACTGGCGGTTTAGCTTCAGGCAAGTCAACGGTTAAAAACACGCTTATTAAAGTGCTTGAGGATGCAAGTATTCCATATTTAGAGATATCAGGTTTGAAAGATTTGTATTTGCCTTTTGCTGTCCAAAAAAAGCTGATTAAAAAGAAGGTTGAATATCAAAGATCAGAGGCGACTGCTTTAATGGAAAAGGTTTATAAAAAATATGGCAAAGATCTAGGCAGTCGTTTGTTGTATATTTTTTTACAGAAAAAATCTGATGGGGTGATTTATTTGCTAGATAGCAAGCGCAATCCAGAAGGAATTTTAGAATTAAAAAAGTTTTTTAAAAATGTTTTAGTTGTTGGGACATATGCGACTTGGTCCGAAAGAATACAGCGCTATATGAATCGTCAGCGTGAGTTTGATGTTTCTGGTGGTTGTTTGGTTGATCCAGTTGGGGTTTTTAAACACGAAGAGGATGTTTTTAATATTTCAAAGTCGATACTACTAAGTGATTTGATTATTGAGAATCATACGTGCCTACCCAATGTTGTTGAAGTGGATCTTTTTAGAGGTTTAGTAGAATGTGGTTTTATTTCTTCTGTCTGTAAGATTAAAGATGTATTAATGCCACAGCGTGCTAAGGATAAAACAACCAAGAAAGGAGTCTTACAATCTTGTGACATTCCTGGCTTGCTTGATGAGTTTGTTGTTCAAAATTCAAGTAGAGATTTGTTTGTGGTTCAAGGCGGCAATAGGTATATTAGTTTTTATTTAAAAAATAAAAAAATTAAATTTTATAATATTAAGTTACTTGATCTTAATAAGGTGAAATTTAGTGTTGTTTTAAATACTATATTATCACCAAGGGAAAGAGTGTCTCCTGTTAACGAATCGTCACGAAAGTTATTAAGTAAATTATATTACAAACTTCCTATTGCTCAACAAAAGAGAATTAATAAAGTTATCAAGGGTCTTGGTTTTGTTTCTGTAGAAGATTGGTTAGTATATACAACGCGAGGGGAGTTATTAGATGTGTTTGCTGACTTTTTTGTGAATACGCCATTTGCTTACCCGGCTGATGATAGGAGAATAAAAAAAGAATTTGATTTGGTGTATTCTTTTTCAGAACAAGTTATTCGTCAAATGGGCACCAAAGATATTATTAAAGCCATATTGTCAGATTGTTTGTTTTGTAAGATTTTATCGCAATCAAAAAGGGGTATAACTTTTATTGACGATGTATTTTATCGGGGGAGAACTTATTATGCTATTTTGATTATAACCGGTTTGCTGGATATCCCTCATAGCCATTGGAAATTAACTACCATCTGTGCGGATAAGGTTAGTAAGAACATTTATGTTGATGGGGTTGAAGTTATGAGGCGGGACGTTTTGTACCCTTTTGAAAACAATATAAATACGGAAATGGGATATTGGGAAGAAAGCAAAAGAATGTTTGTTTTTAGGGATATTCAGTGGTATTATATTTTTTTAATTGCTACTTGTAAGACGCAAAAAGAGATGGGTAGGATATGTTTGATATGGAGCAAGATGGTTGGTGCGATATGTAAACAGTTGAATGATGATAATTGTATTGTTAAGATGCGTAGAGCATTGGTGGAATTTTATATTTTTTCTTTAGCACATAATCTTAAAATATATACTGAATCGGTTATTGACCAGCGCTCCAGACTATCAGGTTATTGTATTTCTTTTGTAAAAATTTTATCTTTTTGGATTAATCAAAAAGCGTCTCGTTGGCAGAGACAGTTGTTTAAGAATGAGGTGAAAGCTTTTTTACATAATGGTATAATAGACAAAAGGAGAGAAGTTTATTATTTAACTAGTCCGGCCGTCAAATTTTATAAGAAAAATTTTAAAATAATTGATCTTATGTTTTTAAATAATATTTTTCAGACTGGTAGTTCGTTAGAAACAAGGGAGTGCGAAGTTAAGTTTGCACTTTTAGATGATGTGGAAGCACAAAAAATTCGGCAGCGCCTTTTGTTGTTGGGTTTTGTTCCTGGTGAAGAACAGCTTGAAACTGATTTTATACCTGACACAAAAGATTTTTTGTGTCGAAAAAATAATTTACTTTTACGCTTTCGTCAGATTAGAAGAAAAGGTAGTGATGATATATTGTTGACTCTAAAAATGGGGAAGACGAATATTGAGGGTTTTCAAGATGCTAAAGAATTACAATATAGTTTTTCTGATATTCAGTTAAACATTTTTGATAGTATTGTAAAAATTATTAAAATTGCCACCAGTGTTGAATTGCCACGAGAGATTCACGATCGCCGTGATTTAAAAGATTTACGAATTTTTTTAGCACAAGTTGGTTTTCCTGCACTTAGGACTTTGGTTGAGAAGAAAAGGACTGTTTATATAAACGAAGACAGTCTTGTTACTTTTGATATTTTTCCTGGAGATATCGGACGTTATTTAGAGATTGAGACAAAAACTCCAGAAGCCCTCCAAATAATGATCGATAAATTGGGAATTCCCAGGGACCAATTAGAGATAAGAGATTATGGGGATATTATTAAAGCAAAAAAAAGCCATTTATCAGAAATAGATCAACGGACGGCTTTATTTTAGTTTTTGTTGTTTTGATTTTATTTGTTTTCGGTCTATACTAGTATGGTAAGTAATATTTTAAATAGTTAATTTTTAACCTATGAAGGAAAAACTTGTGGGTTTTAATAATGAGCGCTATTTGAAAAATCAGGTAGCAGCGATTAAAAAGATTATTGGCCAAAGTCGTGAGAAATTATATATTGAATTTGGTGGTAAGATTATCCACGATCGGCATGCAGCACGTGTTTTGCCGGGTTATGATGAGAATGTTAAGGTAGAATTAATTAAAAGATTATGTCCTAATGGAGAGGTAATTTTTTTTTTGTTTGTTAAAGATATTTTACGTGGTCGTATTCGTGGTGATTTTAAAATTACTTATGACAAAGAGGTGATTAGGGTTTTGTCTGAATTGGAAAAATGTCACCTTAAAATTAAGCATGTAGCAATTACAATGAATGATGAAAAGAGTGTTAAGGATAAGAGGATTATTACTTTAAGGAGGAAAATTGAGAAAATGGGGTTATCGGTTCATCTTTTCTATTGTATTCCAGGTTATCCGTCTGCTGATATGGATTGGAGCGCTTTAGATTTGAATCCTTTTGTAAAAACAAACAAAAAAATTGTGATGATCTTGAGTCCGGGTGGTGGCAGCGGTAAGTTTGGTGTTTGTTTAAACCAACTGTATGGTGAAATGAAAACGGGTGTGGCACCACATTATTTAAAATTTGAAACATTTCCAGTGCACGATCTGCCGCTTTTGCATCCTTTAAATTTGGCTTTTATGGCCGCTTCAGCAGATTTTTATGATAAGGTTATGTTAGATAGCCGCCATGGCACAGCCACTTCCTACAATCGGGATATTGAAAATTACGAGTTGCTCCATGTTTTAGCAAAGAAATTTAAAAGTCAGGGTAAATATTTAAGAAAATTAACTAGTGCCACATATATGGGGATTAACCGGGTTAATACCGGTATTGTGGATGATGAGCTGGTGCAACGTGAGGCAGCAGCTGAAATTGCACGTCGTTTAGTTCGTTACAAATTTGAAGTAGAGCGCGGAGAAGAAGATGTTAAGGTTTTGGAGCGTGTTCGAGAGGTGTTAAAATTATTGTAAATATTTTGTTTATACACTTATTTAACTAACTATGGGAAACAAATTGATTGTTTTTGAAGGTATTGATGGGGTAGGTAAATCTACTCTGTGCGCAGAGCTTAAGAAAGAATTAAAGCGGAAAGGCATAAAAGCGGTATTGTATGAGGACTTTGAAAGGAATAAAGTGGGTTTTGGGGTATTAAAATCTTTTATTAAACAAAAGGTACGGCCATTGTCAGTAAATTCGAGTTTGTATTTTTACCTATCTTCGGCTTTGTATAAGTCGGAGGTGATTAAAAAGCTACTAAAAAAATCTTGGGTAATTTGTGACCGCTATATTTATTCGACGATTGCTGATCATGTTGTGGGTGGGGTGGATAAGGTGATAGTACCAGATTTAAAGAAATTTCCTTTTTTAAAGCCAGACTTTGCTTTTTGGGTTGTAGTGAGCGATAAGATAAGGTTGGGGCGGGTTAAAGCAAGAGGGTTGGCTAATAAACAAGAGTTAGTCCCATTAAAACCAGGTACGCGGGCTCATAAACTGGAAAAAGAATATTGTCGAATGGGTTTAGTGGAAATTTCAAACGATGATGATATCTCAAAAACAGTATCTTTGATAGCAGGGAAAGTCATCTAAAATTGCTGAAAGGAGCTAATTTTTGGCAGACTAGTTTGTAGTTTTTCTGTGGATAATTCCTTGTATATTTTCTCTTTGTTTATTACTCATTAGTGTGATATAATATTAGCAGAATTTGTTTGCCAAAATATTCTTTAATTACTGCAAGCATTTTCTTTAAGTTAACAATAATTTACCATGTTGGCCTATCTACAAAGAGGTGGACAAATGGTGTTGAAGATGTTCCGTCCTAAGAAGAAACTAGGTTGGAAGAGTTTAGTTATTCTTAGTGTTTTGTCGTTGGCGGTAGTTTTGGCGACCACTTCTCCTGCTTCTGCTTTTTTGGGTTGGGTAGATATTGCTGGATATATTGCTAGTTTTTGTTTGGTGGTAGCAACATTCTTTTTAAAGTTAACTATCTTTTTACTGACTTTCATTATTCAGATTGCGGCGTACAATGGGTATCTTGATTCGACTGCCGTAAACTATGGTTGGGTAATGGTACGTGATATTACCAACATGTGTTTTGTGGTGATATTGCTTTTGATTGCTTTTGGTACGATTTTAGGATTAGAGCAATATGAATGGAAAAAGTTAATGGTTAAGTTTGTTTTGGCAGCAATTTTAGTAAACTTTAGTCGTGTTATCTGTGGTGTTGTTATCGACATTGGTCAAGTAGTAATGATTACATTCATTAATGGTGTAGCGGCGACAGCAGGTGGAAATTTGATTACCATGTTTAACATGGATAATATCATGTCATTAACCGCTACTGGGACTATCAATGGCGAAGAGATTTTAATGGCATCAATCGCGGCTGTTGGTTTTTCTGCGTTAATGCTTGGTGTAATGCTGGTGTTCATGATTATGCTTTTGTACCGTGTGCTTTCTTTGTGGATTTTAATTGTATTATCACCGTTGGCTTTTGTTTTTAGTGTTATTCCTACAACCCAAAAGTATGCAAGTGAATGGTGGCAAGAATTTGGCAAGAATGTTATCTCTGGTCCAATGATTGCTTTCTTTTTGTGGCTAGCATTTGTGACTGTGGGCGGAGGAAATATTAACGAAGAGATTGCGGGTGCTAGTCAAATTCCTAATGAAAGTAAAATTTCAGAGTCAAACGCTGGTTTGTCCGCGGCTGATCAGATTGGTCAGCAGTCAGCTGGCACTTCAGCGGCAATGGGTTGGACTAAAATGGCAAACTTTGCGATTGCCATTGGTATGTTAATGGTAGGGGCGGAAAAAGCACAACAGTTGGGTGTTAAAGGTGGTAATATGATGAGCAAAGCAACAGACTTTGCCAAGAAAGCAACTATGGTTGCGAGTGGTGCAGCAGCAGGTATCTGGGCAGCAAAGGGTGTTTACAATGGTGCTAAGGTTGCTGGTAAATGGGGTTTAATGAATGCGCCACTTGTTGGTGGCAATGCTTGGATTACTAGAGGTAAGGCCGTAAGGAATCTTGCGTTGGTTGGAGCAGAAAAATGGAATAAAAAAGTAGGTTCTAGAGTTGGTGAGTGGGCACAGTTTGGGGCTAGAGCTAAGAGAGACAAGGAATTAGACAAACAAAAAGAATCGTTAGAGGGAATGCTTAGCAGTTCAGCCAAGGGCTTCCAAGGTTTGCAAATAAAAGGTCAAAAAGGTTCCTTTTTGGGTAAAAAAGGAGAAGAGGTGCCAGAATTTGATGCGGAAGGTAATATGATTAATAAGCACATGATGTCAAGTATAGAAAAGCTAAGAATTAAATCGGATAAATTGGAGGGACAACAAGATTTAACAAAAAAAGGTTCAGAAACAAATCGGCAAGGTCGCAAGGAAATGTTTCAGAGAATGAAATTAGAGGAAAAAGATGAAACCGGTAGAGCCGCTGTTGCTGAAAAATTTACTAGAAGAATGCAGTTTGGCGAGACTCAAGCTAGTTTAGTTGAAGGTAAAAAATTAAAGCTCGTCCTTGATTTTATGGTAGGCGGCAAAGCTGTTGAGGGTGTCACGGATTCTGTTAGTGCTCTTCATGAACGTGAGCATGCTGGTCAAGCAGTGCAAGGTTTTAAAACAGAAAAAATGAACCAATTAGATACTGATGATGCATTGGCGAATGGTGAAGTTTTAAAAAATGTAGAAGCAAATTTATCTGGAGAGGATCGCGTGTTAGTAGATGAGCGTAAAGGTTTGGTAGAAGAACAAGCAGCAGATCAAAAAGCGGTTATTTCTGGACAAGATGCGGTTAAAGACGCTCGTAGTTTATTAGCTAACGAAGCATC
>CAZHTA010000016.1:0-21832 GCA_964535515.1 uncultured Gammaproteobacteria bacterium | reverse complement strand
CCCTATACTTCAGCTTGCGCTTTTGCAGGGAGCTGTGTTTTTGGTAAACAGTCGCAGTGTGTCTTTTGTTGTAACCCAAATAAATTGGGCAGGCCTTATCCCGAAGTTACGGCCGTTGTATTGCAGAGTTCCTTAACAAGGGTTCTCTCGTACGCCTTAGTCTTCTCGACCTATCCACCTGTGTCGGTTTCCGGTACGATTATATTAAGCTTAACGATAATCAGCTTTTCTAGGCACTTCTCCACCTTAAATCGACTCCACCCGAAGGCTTCATCTCTAGCTTGCGCTACGTGCATATTCAGAACACGCTTAAAACTTTGAAATGCGCACTGATTACCAAACTTAGTACAGTGCTGGAATATTAACCAGCTCTTCCATCGGTTACGCCTTTCGGCCTGGCCTTAGGATCGACTAACCCTGGGTCGATTCTCGTTGCCCAGGAAACCTTGGATTTTCGGCGCCAGGGATTCTCACCCTGGTTTTTGCTACTTATGCCTGCATTCTCGCTTCTCAGCACTCCACCGCGACTCACGTCTACGGCTTCAGCGCGCTGAGAACGTTCCTCTACCACTGTTGTTGGGAATTAATCTTTCAACATTTAAGTTAAAAAATAAATTCCCAACAACAATCCGCAGCTTCGGTATCATGTTTTAGCCCCGGTACATTTTCGGCGCGAAGACTCTTGACCAGTGAGCTGTTACGCTTTCTTTAAAGGATGGCTGCTTCTAAGCAAACCTCCTGGTTGTATAAGAATCTTTACCACCTTTTACACTTAACATGAATTTAGGGACCTTAGCTTGCGATCTGGGCTGTTCCCCTTTTGACAATGGCGCTTAGCCGTCACTGTCTGACTCCTGTGTTATAATCTCTGGCATTCGGAGTTTGATTGAAACCGGTATCCCGAAGGACCCAAATCTCATCCAGTGCTCTACCGCCAGAGGGATCACACAAGGCTAGCCCTAAAGCTATTTCGAGGAAAACCAGCTATTACCGAGTTCGATTAGAATTTCTCTCCCATCCACAGCTCATCCCCGCATGTTGCACGGTGCGTGGGTTCGGGCCTCTTCTTTCCTTTCGGAAAGATTCACCCTGGCCATGGATAGCTCACCCGGTTTCGGGTTATGTACGTGCCACAAGCGCCCTTTCAGACTCGCTTTCGCTACGCCTCCGGACCGTAAGTCCTTAAGCAGGCGACACACACATACTCGCAGGCTCATTCTTCAATAGGAATACCGTCACCCTTGCGGGCTCCGGCTCTTTGTAAGTACACGGTTTCAGATACTATTTCATCGCCCTCTCCGGGCTGCTTTTCACCTTTCCCTCGTGGTACTAGTCCACTATCGATCACTAAAAGTGTTTAGTCTTAGACCATAGTCGGCCTGAATTCAAACGGAATTTCACGAGTTCCGCCCTACTCAAGTATATAAACTACGATTGGTTAACTCCTTTTAAATACGGGGCTATCACCCTCTTTGGCCACTCGTTCCAGAGTGTTCTTCTAGGAAAGAAAACTTCATCGCCCAACTCAACAGAAAGTCGGCGTCTATAACTTATTACCCCATATAAACAACGGTCTGTCCTTTAAACTGCAGCTCAAAGTTAATCCGAAGATCAACCAATCACTACAATAACATTTATATGGTTTAGACTTTTCCCTGTTCGCTCGCCACTACTGAGGGAATCTCTTCGATTTCTTTTCCTCTAGCTACTGAGATGTTTCACTTCGCTAGGTTTCCTTTGTAAACCTATTTATTTAGTTTACAATACCCGATAAACGGGTGGGTTTCCCCATTCGGACATCCCCGGATCAAAGATTGCTTGGTATCTCCCCGAGGCTTATCGCACCCTGCTACGTCCTTCTTCGGCTTTTAGTGTCAAGGCATCCGCCATGTACTCTTATAAAATTGCATACAACGAAAGCACTAAAACGTGCTTTGTTGGTTTTCTCTACCCTGTTATAGTTTCTACTTAAGGAAACTATTAACTTGTTTATAAATTGTCAACGTACATTCAGAATCATTCCGCACAGCTTGCTCTCTAAACTATTAACAGGGCAAAGTGTGTAAAATGATTTTTTAAATTTTGGTTAAAAAAAGAACCGCCATCAAGCGGTCCTTTAAACAGATCAAATCTGGTTTAAACCACTTGGATATTATGAGTAAGATTGTAAGATCTTAACTATCATTTTGATGTTAGGTTCTTTAACCCGAGTCAACGGGATTTTCCTACCCAGAGGTCCAAGTGTACGTATGTTCCAAATCGGTGGACATGGTCTCGAATAAATCGAGATTATTAACGCATTGGAGATTATAACAAAAGAGGTGCTGACCGTCAAGGGGGTAACTGTGGATAAGTTGAGGATAAAATACTTTTATTTTTTGGCTTAAATATCAGCTTTTTCCAACGCTACCAAACAATGCCCATTTTTGTCTTTAACACCTGCTACCAAAGGATTGTTTTCTAAGGCTTTTAACACTGCTTTTCTTAACACTCCTTTTCCACCACCATAAATCACTGCAACTACTTCTTCGCCTGCTTGAACTTGTTGATAAAAAAACTGATCTAAAGCAGTTTCAGTCTGATCCAATTCAAACGGTGGATGTAAATCTAAATTAGGTAAATTAGAACGCAGCTCAGCACCAAAAAATTTCGCTTCTAAATCTTGATTAATTATTCTTTCCATAATGTTGGTGGATTTTCAAAAGTAATGATTGGTAATTTGTTAATAACTTTTTTTGGTATTCCTAACTCCGCTTCATACACTACATCCACCGCACCAAAATGTGCCTGACTATAATCAAATCCCAAAACCTCAGAGACATCTTTCACGGCCGCTTCATTCTCTCCTTCAACTTCAACTAACGGACTTAAACCCGGCCAAGTATCAATCGTAATTTCCACACCGTTAAGTCGCCATAATTCCCGTTTAGTTTCCTGATACGATTTATGTGGTGCACCAATAGATTTCAAAAACTCTACTCCTTGTTCATAATCATTAATTATCAACTCCACTTCTTTTTGGTCTTCAATCTTATCACCATCCACCACCTTCAAACTCATGGTAATTTTATCCGGCTCTTTTCGCACACGCAACCAAGCACCCTTAACATGAATTGGCGGGTCAAAAACATCCCTTTTAAAAAGGGATTCTGGATAAACCAAACTAGCGCCAGCTTGTTTAAGACGCTCTCTTACCAAATCTTTGTCCACTTTTAAAAACGCGGCTTCAAATTCGGTTTGCATAGTTAAAAATATTAACCCTTTAATAATTTTTTAGACTTCTTCTTTGGTAAATAATTTTCTTTAGTAACTACCGAACGTCCTAACTCTTTCTCTAATTCTTTCCTGGCATTGCCCGCAATCTTTCCACCCCGGCCAGCATCGCACTTTAATTTTGGTACTCCTTTGGAATCTTCTTGTCTATGAATTTCTGCTGTTGATCTTTCGCCAAGCATGGTAAAAATCAATTCAAAATCTCCCATATGATCACGCAAATTTTCTCGTTTTAATCCTTTTAGTTTTTTGTACTCATTTGGGGTTACACCGAAGGTGGCTTTGGAAATTTCCGCAGTTAAAATTTCATAATCTTTTTGTTCTTGCACACCTCTTTTTTCCCATTCGTCAGTTAGCTCTTCACGAATTGCAATTCCACGCATTCTTTTTTCAATCCAACTATCTGGATAACCTTTGAGTTTATACAACAGTCTCGTTCGTTTGGTTGCCAATTCTGGATTTTCTATTTCTTGCACCCGTTCATAGCCAACTTTCGCGAGCCAACGTTTAAAGGGTTCAGCTTTGGGTGAGGGAATTGATTGAATGATACGAAAAATGCCTTCGGTGTCGGCACAATCAGTTTCACGCATTTTGCTGTCTTCAGCCAGCATTTTTAACTGTTCCCAAAATGGGAACGGTTGAGACATGGCCTCATCGCGTTCTTTCATTTTAGCCCAATAAGTTTTTGGTTGTGGACTATCTGTTAAAACACCTACAATATCCAAAATTGAAAACCACCATTCTTTTTTATAAATAACCTTTCTAATTTCTTTGCCTTTGAATAAAGAAATTTTTGTTTCCTCCATATATTTGTATATTTAAAGTTATATATTATATTTTAACAAACTTAACTTGAATTAACAATGTGCTGTAAAACAAAAAACTCTCCAATTTCTTGAAAAGTTTTTTGCCTTATTTATATTCATTCACAAAACAATAGATACAAAGTGAGATGCCGGTTTGATGTGTCCGGCACACATGTGACCTCTTACTTTCTTCGTTTTTTCCACCACTCATCGAATCTGGATGAGTAATAATCAAACCAACGCGAGAGTCGCTGGGAACAACGAAGGCAGAAGTAAATTATGAATGGCAAGCAAAGTCCGTAGATAAACTCTCTACCTACATATGACCGTAGATAGATAATTATCAACGCATAAGCAGAGAGGGGGGCTGGGAGAAGCAGTAGCCTAGAAAGCCTATTGAGTCTCAACCAACTTGTCGTTGCGACTATTGTAAGCGCGACTGCAATACTGGGGACTATGCATAGGGCGAGGAATAGCGCGAGTTCGCGGAGCATCATCGTTCTCCTTTCTCTAATGTGTAAGAACATCTAACACTGTACACTCTTCGGCGCAACAACAAGCACAGGGTGGTGGGTTATCTGCCGTTGGCTCTATTGGGTGAGTAAACATAAATCTGATCATGCCACAAAAAGCTACTATTACCAACAGAAGAGTAAGGCCTAATCTTAGATTTATGTAGTCATCCATCATAGCCAGGTAAAGAATTAGCGCTAGTATTGCTGACAAAGATAGCAACCACACAGTCGCCTCGTTCATCTTGGGTTACCTCCGTTGTTAAAGAGCCAACTTAACCATATAACACATTTACACTTTGTAAATATAGTATTACATTTTTGATTAATAAAAATTGTGAATTTTATATAGTTTTTAACCTAAAATAAGCCAAATATTGGTATATTGACTAACAAGAATAATAATGATAAAATAAAAATGTAGTAATTTTTCTACAACATTATATGATTTCACCGGGACAATTAGAAGAATTTGGCTTAAATACCAAAGAAGCAGAGGTTTATCTTAGCTGCCTTCAATTAGGGCCAGCAAGCGTACAAAATATAGCCAAACAGGCCGGGATTCATCGCGTGTCTGCTTATGATATTTTGGAATCTTTGATTAGCAAAAATTTAGTTCGACAAACTGCGAGCGGTAAAAAAAGATTGTTAGAAGCGATTGACCCGGATGTAATTTATCAGTCACTCCACAACAAAGAAATATCTTTTATTAAACTGCTGCCAGAATTACGGGCAGTACAGAACAAAAAAAGCAAAAAACCAAAAGTTTTGTATTATGAGGGCAGAGAAAATGTTTGGAAAGCTTATTTAGATAGAATTCGACATGATATGGATAAAAAAGAAAATTTAGTTTATGGAACTTCGTCGGATCTTTTAACAATATTCCCCAAAGAATACGCAGAATTTACCAAAGAAAGAATTAAGCGTGGAATAAAAGCTCGAATAATTGTCGAAAAGTCTAAATTTGGTTTGCAAGAAGCCAAACAGGCTAAAGAAGAACTACGTGAAGTTAAATTTTTGCCAGAAGGCAAATCATTTAAGAGCAATACAATTATTTACGGCAATCGGGTAATGACCGTATCCTGGGAAAGTATGATTTTGGTAATTATCGAAGACCAAGCCAATGCCGATAATCAACGCTTTGTTTGGGAGATGTTGTGGAATGGATTAAAATAAAAAAAGAACAGTCAAATGACTGCTCTATGTGCCGACGAAGAGACTCGAACTCTTAATCCTTTTGGGAATATGCTTCTAAGGCATACGTGTATACCAATTCCACCACGTCGGCAAAAACCGATCTTATTTAACCATAATAAAGCAAAATAATCAAGGTTTAAAAAATCCCAGCCTAACCGGGATTTTAAAATATCTTTTTATTCTTTAAGCCCGTTCGCAATACTGACCAGTTTCCGTATTTACCAATATCTCTTCACCTTCTTTAATAAATATTGGGGCTTGAACGGTTAAGCCGTTATCCAAAACAATTTCTTTGGTAACATTACCACCCGCGCTATCACCACGAACTGCTGGCGGAGCTTCTGTAACCGTATATTTTATCTTCTTTGGTAACTGGATACTTACTGGTTTATCTTGATACATACCAACCACGCACTCAGTACCTTCTTTTAAATACTTGGCTTCATCGCCAATCAAGTCGCCATCCATCTCTACCTGTTCATAACTCTTGTTATCCATGAAAGCAAAGCGACTGTCAGTTTTGTAAAGATATTGCATATTCTGAAACTGCACTTGTACAATATCGATATTTTCACTAGTTTTATAGGTGGTTTCTACAACTTTTCCAGTAGCCAAACTTTTCATACGAGTGCGTACAAAAGCTGAACCTTTACCAGGATTAATATGTTGAAAATCAACCACAACAAACAAGTCGTTTTGGTTCTTAATTACAACACCTTTTCTGATTTCAGAAGTAGAAGCCATAGTAATCTAATTTAAAACGAAAATTAACGGGCAGTAAAAGCCATGAGAGAGGCCTGGCGAGCACGCTTGATAGCATTAGCCACCTGACGCTGATGATGAGCACACAAACCACTACGGCGACGTGGAGCAATCTTCATATAGGAAGAAACAAAACGACGCAAACTAGTAGCATCTTTGTAATCCACTACCAATCTTGGGTTGGTGCAGTAAAAACATTTTTTCTCTCGAGTATCTTTATTAGCAAACGGCATAATTTAACTTTAATTTATTTTTAAAAAGGAATATCTTCAACTTTGATTTCTTCTTCAACTGCTTCTGGAACTGGATCGTTAGCAGGAGAACTGTTAGAGGTGACGGGGTCGTGCATAGTAGCCCCAGCCTCACCAGATTTTGGCCCATCCAACATTATCATATTATCAGCCACAATCTCTGTGCGGTAACGTTTTACACCATCTTGACCAGTCCACTCACGAGTGCGCAAACGTCCTTCCATATATACACGCGCTCCTTTTCGTAGATATTGACCAACAATTTCCGCTAATTTACCCCACAAAACTATATTGTGAAATTCAGTCTCTTTTTGCTTTTGACCAGCTTGATCAGTCCAAGCGCGACTAGTAGCAACCGAAATGGAACAAACTGACTTACCACTAGGAATACTTCTTACTTCTGGATCACGGGTCAAACGACCAATGACGGTAGCGCGATTTAAATCCATATATTAATAGTTAACTAAATCAATTAACCTACTATATTATACACCTGGAATTACATCCCCAGCTAAAATCTCGTCCAACTTCTTATCAATCTCTTGCATGGAAACTTTTTCTTCTGGCTTTTTAGCAGCTGGTACGTAAGTTTTCTCTTCTGATAAATCAACAGTCGCTGAAGCAGTCGCTGCACCCATTTCGTTATTAACATATGATAATTTCTGACTAGCAGAAAATTTCTCATTGTACTCAGTAATCATGGCGCGAAGCAACTCTGGCATCAAACGCAACTTTACCTGTAGTGCTTGCAAATTTTCAGTATCAGCACTAAACACTATGGTATAAAAATATCCATAGCGAATCTGCTTGATTGGGTAAGCCAAACGAGTCTTACCTAAATTTACCAATTCTGCATTGGCGTCTTTTTCTTTTACAACTGCCAACACTTCATTCGATCTGGTCTCAGCTTCTTTTTCGTCTAAAGTACCAGGTAGAACCAACAATAATTCGTATTTTTTCATATTTTCTTTAAGCGCGAAACTCGGCAAATTCCCAAATTTCGTTAATAATAATTAATTTAATTTTTTTAGTTAAAAAAAGATACCGACGTAAGGCAGACATATAATAACAATAAAGTTAAAAAAAGTCAATATCTACGGCTAAAACTGACTTTGGCCCACCTCCAACCAATTATTTACTAAAATTACCCACAAAACAATAGGCAAAAAAAGTAAAATATGTTAGAATATATTTAGGAAAATATTTAAATTACAATTCGATTAAACTCGCACTTACTATTTATGTTACCTGACAAAATATTAAAGGAGGTACTAAAAAAACTAAAGGATAAAGTTGCTATCAAAGACTTGCGAGCGGCTCAATTAAAAGCCGGCAAAACCAACAAACACTTGGAAGAGGTTTTAATTGCCGAAACTTTACTGGACGAAAACGAAATATATGAAACCGCTGGAGAAATCCTTGGCTTCCCTTTAATCGGTCTGAAAGGCCGCGAAGTTAAAAAAGAAGTGCTAAACTTAATCCCCGCACCAGTAGCTGGCACTCACCAAGTAGTAGCATTTGAAAGAGAAAAAGACACTGTTAAGCTAGCCATGGTTGACCCAACCGATATCCAAACAATTGAATTTTTGCGCCGTAAAACAGGTCTGGAGCCAAAGGTATATATTACTACCCCTGGTGACTTGCGTGAAATTTTACGTGGGTACCACGCTGAATTAGAAGAAGATTTGCGCGTTATCCAAGATGCTTCTGGCGGCGAAGCTGGAGCCGGCGACCTCAAAAAAGCCGCTGAAGAATTGCCTGTAATAAACATCATTAATAGTGTATTAGAACATGCTGTATATGAAGGTGCATCTGATATTCATATTGAGCCGGGAGAAAAAGAAGTCATAATCCGTTATCGTATTGATGGTATTCTAAAACCAATAATGACCTTGCCAAAATCAATTCAAAACGGTCTTACTGCGAGAATTAAGATTTTATCCAACCTAAAATTGGATGAACACATGATCCCGCAAGATGGACGCTTTAAAATCCAAGTACAAGATGAAAAACTCGCCTTCCGTGTCTCAATTTTACCTGTTTATGATGGTGAAAAAATTGTTATGCGTCTTTTACATGAGGGCGCTAAACCACTTACCTTAGACCAACTTGGATTCTTGGATAAAACTAGAGAAATAATAGAAAGAGCTATTAAAAAACCGCATGGTATGGTTTTAGTTACTGGTCCAACTGGTTCTGGTAAAACCACCACCCTCTATACTATCCTCGGCATATTAAACCAACCAGGTGTAAATATCTCTACCGTCGAAGATCCAATCGAATACCGTATGGCTGGGGTCAACCAAAGCCAAATGAACTCCAAGGTTGGTTTTACCTTTGCCTCTGGTTTACGCGCCCTTCTCCGTCAAGACCCAAACATCATTATGGTCGGAGAAATTCGTGACCAAGAAACCGCTGAAATAGCTGTTAATGCCGCTATGACTGGTCACTTGGTACTATCCACCCTCCACACCAACGATGCCCCTACCACCTTACCGCGTTTAATTGATATGGGGGTGCCACCTTTTTTAATTGCCTATACCGCCAACATCATTGTTGCGCAACGCTTGGTGCGAAAAATTTGTCCTTTCTGTAAAAAAGAATACAAATTAGACCAAGCTGCTGAAAACGAACTGGCCAAAGCATTTGACGTTAAAAAACTAAGCGCTTTATTCAAAGACAACATCGCTGCCGGCAGTAAAGTTGATTTATTCACTTTCTATCAAGGCGAAGGTTGCCGTCGCTGCGGACAAACTGGGTACAAGGGACGTCAAGGTATTTATGAAGTACTAGAAATTGACGACGAATTAACCAAAAAAATTAACGAGCGTGCGACTGCTGATGACATTAAAGAATATGGCCGCAGCCAAGGCATGATCACCATGCTAGAGGACGGTCTAATCAAAGCAAAACTAGGAGTAACTTCCATTAGCGAAGTTTTACGTGTTACCAAAGAATAATATGGCAAAAAAGGAGAGGAAACTATCATCAATCGAGATAAAATTAAACCTCTTTGTTGAAAATCATCTAAGCCGGGTACCTTTTGTCCAAAAGATGTTGTTTGTTTACCATTTAAAAACAATGGTAAAAGCCGGTCTTTCAATTGTAAATGCTTTAAAAGTATTAAGTGAAGAATTAGAAAATAAAAAATTACGTAAAATTGTTGGTGAGATAAAAGCAGACGTTGAAACTGGTAAACAACTAAGCGAGGCTCTAGCAAAATATCCAAAAGTATTTCCTCCGATCTACGTTAGCATGATTGCCTCAGGCGAAGCTGCTGGCAAGCTCGAAGAATCACTTTCGCAGGTAAGTTCTCAGATGAAAAAAAGCCACGAATTAACCTCCGCTATTCGCGGTGCTATGATTTACCCAGCCGTTGTTTTTACTGCCATGATTGGTATTGCTCTTGAAATGGTGATTTTTGTCCTGCCCAAGATAATGACAATGTTCGACGACTTTACCGCTGAACTACCTCTCGCTACCCGAGTATTAGTTGGAATAATCGACTTCTTAGAAAATTACGGCTTAATTACTTTGGTATTGCTGATCGCTTTGGTTATTACAACCATCTGGTTAATGCGAAAACCAGAAATTAAAAAAAGGGTGCACAAGTTCAATTTACATCTACCAATATTTGGAGTGATCATAAAAAAAATCAACCTCGCCCGTTTTACTTTAACACTATCATCTCTTCTTGAAAGTACTATCCCAATTATTGAAGCAGTGAGAATAACATCGAGCGTACAAAGTAATGTTACTTATCGCGATAATCTTCTGTTTGTCGCTGAATCCCTTAAAAAAGGAGAAAATCTTTCTGATGTTTTAAGTCGCTACCCCCTAACATTTCCTCCGATGGTGACCGAAATGATTATGGTAGGTGAGCAATCCGGACAAGTAGAAAAAATGTTAAGTGAACTAGCCGAATATTACGCCAACGAAGTTGACTCTACAATGAAAAATTTTTCAACCATAATCGAGCCTGTGGTAATTATTGTTTTGGGTTTAATGGTAGCTGGAATTGCCGTGGCAGTAGTAATGCCGATGTACAGTTTGGCACAAAATTTCTAATATGTTTTTACGCAACCCTTTCATTGGAGCATTCGGATTAGATATTGGTGATCTGACGATAAAATTAATCAAATTAAAAAAACACCATCTGCCAAGACAGCCGGTTAGTTATGTTATCGAAGAAATGCGGGCTATCAATCTACCACCGGGATATATTGTTGATGGGGAAATTCAACAACCAGAAATGGTACGAAAAAAAATACTGCAGCTCCTCGGTAAAGATGGCGGAAAATACAAACCAATAAAAACACCTTGGGTGGTAACTGATCTACCTGAACCACAAACATTTCTAAAAACTATCATCATTGAAGCTAGTCCATCAGAACTAACCGAGGATGATATTTTATATCAAGCCCGCAAACACCTACCTTTTGATTTAAGCGAGGCTTACTTGGATTGGCAAGTTACTAATCCAGGTAAAGAAGAAAAAAATAGCAAAATAATCATCGGAGCTGTACCAAAGGTGGTGGCTGATTCATATACCTACCTTTTAGAAAGCGCTGATTTAAACCCGATTGCCCTAGAAATTGAAGCAGCTTCAATTGCTCGCGCCTTAGTAACCGCAGAAAAAGATTACACCGGCGAAGCACGTGCAATTCTTGATTTAGGAGCAACCCGATCCAGTTTAATTATCTACGATCATGATACTATTCAATTTAGTACTAACATCAACTTCTCTGGTGAAATAATAACCACTGCTATAGCCCAAAAATTAAAAATAGATTATGCGACTGCTGAAAAAATAAAAATAGAAAATGGCCTAACCTACACCAAAGAAAACCCTAGTTATCTAAAAACCATCACCGACCTAACAGATAAATTAGCTGAGGAAGTAAAATCTTCCATCAACTTCTATCAAGAACACTTCCAAGAGCCAAACCCAATAACTCATATAACTATGACTGGCGGAGTTTCTAATTTAAAAAATCTTAGTGAAACTATTTCCCGTAAACTCAAAATCTCTTCCAGCCAAGGCAACACTTGGAAAAATTTAAGACTCAAAGAAGTCGACGATAATTTTAAAAATACAGGAATGTTCTACTCTACTGCTGTTGGCCTAGCTTTACGTGCTGCTCAAAAACCTTGGTAATATGCTACTAAACACTACTATCAACCTATTATCTAAAGAGAAACGCAAACGGCTAGAACATCTTACCAAGTTCATTTTTATTCGTGATATTTTAGAAATCGTTCTTTTGGTCTATGCCATCTTAGCCATTACCCTACTTTTAAGTTGGCTGGTATTACAAGAAAACTTTAACAACTTAGCCGGAAGTTCCGTCTTGGTTAATCGCGAATACTCAAAATATAACCAAGAGATCAGACAAGTAAACACTAGTATCCGAAATCTTAATCAAGCGGCAAAATATTACGCTCCGCTTTCTCCAAAAATAGCAGAGATAATAAACACCCTGCCAAAAGATATAAAAATTAATTCATTCGAGCTAGACCAGGCTCAAAGTAAAATGGTCCTTTCTGGTACAGCCGTAACTAGAGACGCTCTGCTAAACTACCAAAAAATATTAAAACAAATTAATTGGTTAGAAAATATCGAAACCCCTACTTCTCAATTATTCCAAAAAGAAAATATTAACTTTGAAGTAAAAGCAAAAATAATCGGCTTGCCAATCATCACTACACCTACCAAACCAAAACAAGTCATCCAAAACGAAGAATAGACTATATGCGTCTTAAT
Organism: uncultured Gammaproteobacteria bacterium; assembly: GCA_964535515.1. Taxonomy (GTDB): domain Bacteria; phylum Patescibacteriota; class Patescibacteriia; order Magasanikbacterales; family GWA2-37-8; genus CAZHTA01. The sequence goes on along the minus strand of CAZHTA010000016.1, from coordinate 9,267 downwards.
ATTGAAAAACAAACAATCGTCATCGTCAGTATTTTTTCTGGGATAATTCTTTTGATTGTGGTTGGCGTAATTCTACCGACAGCACAATACATTAAACGTTTAAATAACGAAACTACTACTTTAAAAAATTACTTAGAAAAAAAATACGAAACTACCGCCCATTTACGCTCTTCTGTTAAACAAATTGAGGAAATAAAACTAGCAGTCACTGAATATCCCCAATATCTATTTAAACCTGGAGATGAGCTAATCCTAATTACTGCATTAGAAAATATTGCCAACAAAAATAAAGTGATTCAAAAAATAGAAAGTTCCAACCTGGACCAAAAAGCTTCGGATTTGATAAAAGTTTCTCTTTCTGTCAATGGAAAATATGAAAATACCTTAAAATATCTCTCCGATCTAGAAAAATCAAACTACTTTATCAATATTGAAAAAGTTCAACTAACTAACGCCGGCGTCAAACCAGGAGAAAGCGTAAGCTCAACTCCAACCAACCTTTATCTAAATTTTAGCTTGTATGTCAATAAATAAAAATTTAGACGTTAATCAAATTTTTGGTCACGCCGGAAAATATGCCCACTGGCGCATAATTAGTATTTTAATTGTTGGGGTAATGATAGGAAGCGCAATATATACAACAAACTTTGTCTATAGCAATATTTACACCACTCTCTCTAATGCCAACACTATAATTGTTCTATCTTCTAGCCTGGGGGTTGACGCCGTTGACATTAAAAACTATAATTTGGCAGAAGAGAAAAAAAAGAGAAAGGCTGAAAGTTTTACTTGGCCAACAAATCCGCGCGTTATCTTTAACTATGAAATCACCCCAAGCTCTACAAAACCTTAACTACTGGTTCATACTCGGCAGAGAAAAAGAACTGTCCGCGGCAGAAATAGCCGCGGTTTTGCATATCAAACAGAAAGAATTTAACCTAGCAAAAAATGAGCCGATTCTCTTCTGTTCATCTACAAATAACATCTCAGCGACAGAATTGATAAAAAAACTTGGTGGGACAATTAAGATCTGTGAAGAAGTTGCGGCCAACCTTAACCGCCCAACTTTGATTAAAACAATCCAAGACACACTAAGGACAACTACTGGAAAAATCATCTTTGGTCTAAGTGTTTATGGGAATTTAAACACTAATGAATTAACAAGTTTAGGCAAAGAAATAAAAAATAATTTAAAAAATGACGGCTTCTCCGTCCGTTTTATACCAAACAGAGAAAAAACACTGTCTTCAGCTACTGTTGATTACAACCATCTTATTGGAAAAGGAGCGGAGTTTATCATCTACGAATCATCGCCCCAAAACTTTTCTTTAGCAAAAACCATCGCTTTGCAGCCATACGCTGAATTTTCTAAACGCGACTTTGACCGCCCAGGACGAGATGACAAAAGCGGCATGTTGCCACCAAAACTAGCGATGATGATGATAAATTTGTCTGAACCAGATAAGAACGATACTATTCTAGACCCTTTTTGTGGTTCTGGAACGATTATTACAGAAGCAATAATTATGGGATATCAAAATATTATTGGTTCTGATATCTCTAAAAAAGCAATCACTGACACCAAAACAAACATTGAATGGATAAAAAACAATCTAAATATTTCTTGCCCTGAGATTCCACTATATGATTTAGATGTAAAAAATCTAGAAGAAAACATATCTCCTAACAGTATCAACAAGATTATTGCTGAACCATTTTTAGGCAAACCTCTAAACGGACAAGAATCTTACGATGAAATTTTTGACCAAAGTAAAGAACTAAAACAGTTATATATAGATGCTTTTAAAATATTTAAAAAAATCCTCAAACCTAATGGTGTTGTTGTCTTTATCTTCCCACACTATCAAAAAGGGAAGAACTTAATTACCACCAACCAAACAACCGAAGTAGAAAAACTTGGTTTTTCATTAATGCCATTTTTCGATCACGACCACCTACTATATGAACGCCCTGGCCAAAGAGTTGGACGAGAAATCTGGCGATTTATGAAAAAATAACCAGCACCAATTACTTCTCAATAATATTAAAAATAAATTTAAAAAACCACCAAATTAATAACTGGTGGTTTTTTAAATTTACAAAAACAAACCTATTCTTTTTCCTTAATATATACAAACATTTATATTCATTAAGGAAAGGAGGTGAGTCTGGTACACACACCTCTCCGGGTCGGGCCGCGTGTAGCGGCCCGACCTTCTTCCCCTCCCTTGTAGATGCATCGGCTTACCCCCTCTTGCAAACTGCTTCAAGAGCAGCCGCAACCTCAGGGCTCATAGCCGGTGCCTCTACCGAACCAACAAACTGCACACCGTACTGGAAAATCGTATCTCCCCTGTCCTGCTTCTCGTCGCGACGAATAATATAGCCGCTAATAGGAAGGAGTGTCCCGCAGAAGCTGTCGCCCACGACAAACCCGATACGAGTTCCAACGTCCAACTTGGTGGTGGAAGTAACCAACGCCCCACCTACTCCAATGTTGACGACGAAACCCATCCCAAAGGACTTCGTGTCCTTCAGCGAGCCGTCTTGAGATCGAATGATACGGAACTGCACCACCATCCCGTGCAGACCAGGAACGACTACTCGAGTGTTACGAACACCCGTCAGCTTAGCAACCGCCGTGATAACGTCGCGGTCGTGTGCCTTCGCTTTTGATAGCCCATAGACCCGAACGCACTCAGGGTTGACCGCCCGAAGAACGGCCAAATGTGAGTCGCGTTCGTTCGCAGTAAACACGAGCACGTTGGGTACAACATCCAACCATGTCAGCAACGTAACTGACGTAAGGCCAGCAACAAACCCGGGCTGACTCACCCCATCGACGATGACGAGGCTAAAGAAGTTGGCTTGCGTGAAAGCAGCCAACATAGCACTGGCCTCGTTTACGCCCAAGACCGGAAACAGGTCGACGTCACGTCTGTTGATCGAAGCCGTTTCCCAAAAATCTGGGGATGGGCCGACCAACAAAACACGTTTTCGAAGTAACATCGAATCCTCCGCTATTTCACCGGAAATACCCGGCTGCGTTGTTGCAATGACAAAAGCCACGCGCACCAATATATTATCACGCGGGTACCAGCCACGTGACTAAGATGAAAAGAACTTACAATTCTTCCCTCACCTTAACGAAATTTCCTAAAAAAGTCAACGGGTTGTAGATATAAAAACAGGATGCCTTTTAAGCGTCCTGTTTAATGTGATTGCAATTAAGTACTAATATGGAAATATACCGTATCTCCATCTTTTATTATATAATCCTTCCCTTCTAATCTAAGCTTACCACTTTCTTTCATGTGGCTCCAACCACCAAACTGAACAAAATCTTTCCAATCACATACATCCGCTTTAACAAACCCTTTAATAAAATCCGTATGTATTACCCCCGCAGCATCTGGTGCTTTTGTCTCTGCTTTAACGGTCCAAGCACGTGTTTCTGGTTCTCCGCTAGTTAAAAAAGTAACTAAATTCAATAATTTATAACCAGCTGTAATTAATTTATCTAACCCCGTCTGTTCAATCCCAGCAGACTGTAAGTATTCTCGCGCCTCGGCTTCACTCAAATCTGCCAGCTCTGCTTCTAACTTTGCACTAACCACTATCTGTTCCGTTCCTAACTTATTTAACTTTGCAATTTCGTGATCTGGTGTCTCATCTACATTTACCACATACAACATCGGCTTCATCGACAACAAACTCAACTCTTTCATCATCATCAACTCTTCTTCATCGTAGGAAAGTTCACGTGCTGGATTACCAGCCTCCAATTGTACCTTTACTTTTTCTAATAGATCCAGCTGTTTTTGAAAATCTTTTGCACCCACACCCTTAACTGATTTTTTTACATTTTGTAAACGCTTAGTGGTCGTTTGCAAATCAGCTAAAACCAATTCTAAATTTATCACATCTGCATCATCAACAGGATCAACTTTGTTGTTCACATGGATAATATTTGAATCAGTAAAATCACGCACTACCTGCGCAATCGCATCCACTTCACGAATATGCGATAAAAACTTATTACCCAACCCTGCCCCTTCTGACGCGCCCTTAACCAAACCAGCGATATCAACAAACTCGATTGTTGTAGGAATAATTTTTTTAGATTTTGAAACTTCCGCTAATTTTTGTAAGCGCTCATCTGGCACCTCAACCACACCAACGTTTGGATCAATTGTACAAAAAGGGTAGTTCTGCGCGTCTGCTTGTTTACTCCTAGTTAGAGCATTAAATAAAGTAGATTTTCCAACGTTGGGCAAACCAACGATACCAATAGAGAAAGACATAGTAATTAATTTTTACGATTAGTTTTTGTTGCCCACCATTTTATCGGAACAAGGAGGGCGTTGTCCAACACATCATACACTGCCGCTCCAACCATTGCAACTGGTCCAAACATTGTTAAAGCAACCACTGAAGCCAAAGTAAAATTTTTATAAGTACCAGAAACTGCCCAGGTTATATCTTCCGCACGATTCTTTCCGAACCAAACGCTAAAAACCACTGTTACAATCAACAATACTAAAACAATTGCTGCTGCCAAGAAAAATTGGCTAAGATTAGACAAAATTGGCGCTCGCGCCAAAGAAATCGAACTCCAAACTAACAAAAATAAAAGTACTAAATTAAACTTACTACCAATTTTTGCCACCTTCTCGTAATTCTTAAAATGTCGAACAATTTGTGCTAAAACTAACGGAACAATAACTAACTTTGCAATCAAAATTATCATCGCCCCAAATTCAATATTCACAATCTCGTGAGCAAAAAACCAAACAACTAACGGCGTGACTATTGGACTCAAAATATGAGTAATAGTAGTCAAAACCAATCCTTTCGTCGGCTCTCCACCCATTAAATCTGAAAGAAAAACTATAGAAATACCTGCTGGCATAGCAGCAGCGATAATCAAACCAACAAAAATCATGTCATCTAACCACGGATGTGCTAAAAAAACAATCGCTGATGGAATAATAAATATAAGAACAATTAATATTAAATAACGCCACCAATTTTTTGGAACATCTTTTAACTCTTTAACATCTATTTTTAAACAACTAAAAAACATCATTACCATTAATAGGTAAATCAAATACGGCTTTAACCAAAGACCAGGAGTGGGCCAGATAAAACCAAGCAGTATCGCCCCTAAAATCATGACCGGAATATTTTTAGCAATAGACATAATATAAAAACATAACAATACCAGTATAACATTATTTTAAACAAAAAACACGGTCTCCCGTGTCCTTTTGTTTTGTGGACCGTGAGGGAGTTGAACCCTCGACCTCTTACATGCCATGCAAGCGCTCTAGCCAGCTGAGCTAACGGCCCAAAACAAAAAAATTATATAATAATCAAACCCATACGTCAAGGTGCTGGTTCAGTAGGAAGTGGGGTAGGTTCGACAACTGGTACTGGAACTGACTCTACAACTGGAGTCTCAGTAGGAGTAGATTCAACAGCTGGTGTTGGTTCGGTAGGAAGTGGGGTAGGTTCGACAACTGGTACTGGAACTGACTCTACAACTGGAGTCTCAGTAGGAGTAGATTCAACAGCTGGTGTTGGTTCGGTAGGAGGTGGGGTAGGTTCGACAACTGGTACTGGAACTGGCTCTACAACTGGAGTCTCAGTAGGAGTAGATTCAACAGCTGGTGAAACGACATTAGTACCATCACCCCTTCTCTTCGCCACAACCATCCAATCAAAGGTAGCATTACTATGACCGTTATTTAATTCTTTAACTACAAAACCAGCGATGCTCTTTTCACTTACATAAATACCACTTGCTTCACCAGATGTTAAAGTAATGTTAACTTTTAACGACTGTGTTGGGTCGATAATCTCTTGCGTCATCTGATCAAAAGTAATTACTACTTCACCTGAAACTAACTGTGAAGAACTAGAAAAAACAAACTCTGAAGTAGGCGACTGCATTGCATACATTTCTTTGTCACCATTTGAAGTACTAATACGAGTAATAAACCGTCCGGTAGAATCAATTGCCCATTTATCATTCAACCCGCCAATCGCTCTAACATTTAAAATCAAATTTCCTTGTAAATCTAAATTACCACCGGTATATCCAATATTACCATTTTGATTATTTACACTTAAACTAGTTGGACTACTATTTAAACTTACCCCCTGAACCGAGGCTAATTGTTGTATGCTGTTTTGTAAACTACTAATTGTCTCTGCACGACTATTCGCCCAACCCGTTCTAATCAAAGACATAATTTTACCAGTAGAACTAGAACTTAAAGGCTCGAGCGCTACACCAATAATACCAACAATTTTTTGGCCATCATCTTTCGTTGGATCATATTTCATTGCATGCCCCGGTAAAGAAGCAGAAACCAACAAATCACCACGGTTGATCGGACCATTTTCACTAGACACTTTAACTGGAACACGACCAACCATTGCCATCACACCGGTATATTTAGTCTTGCCATTACCAACGATGATTGTTGGGTTAGTAGAAATGACACCCGCAACTGCTTGCTCGTAAACGCTATTAGTGCGACGATATGTATCTGCAGATAGCGGATCAACCATCACAACATCACCTGGTTCAACTATGTCATCAATTGCAATATCTACTCGCTCGGCTAAGTCGCCTGGAGCGCCCGGCGTACCAACAGTAGCACTATTAGCGTAAAGATCACCTAACGCCCGCACTTCTCCACCGGCTGAAACAGAAAATACCGGCGTGTTATTAGACCTCAAAGAGAGTATATATGTATTAGTGGCTGAAGCAAAATTAGTTGCATTAAATATGAATGCATTAGAAGCTGTGCCTGTAACAAAATTACTAAATACAGTAGTAGTAGAAAAACTTAAAGTGTTGGTAGTATTACCAGACATACCAAAATCACCATTGATCATAATACCGCTCTCACCAACATTCAAGCCACCGCGAATTGATAGATTATTGCCTATATCAACATTCTCAGTAATTGTAAGATCATTACTTTGAACATTACCCGCATACATTGATGGAGTTTCTATACCATTAATATCCATAATTTGAAGACCGAAAGTATCGTCTCCTAAATAAGCATATTTACCAGAGACATAAACACTATGAGTGTACCAACTAGCAGAATCATATGAGCCAACTAAACTAGGGCTAGCTGGATTAGAGATATCGACAATTTTAAAACCATTACTTGTATCAGCCACATACGCATATTTACCAGAGACATAGACATCCTGAACTTCTGCAGCAGTATATGTACCAACCAAACTAGGACTGGCAGGATTAGAAACATTAATTATTTGAAGACCAATACCAAAATCAGCCACGTAAGCATACTTACCAGAGACATAGACATCAGCCGCAACAGACAAATCATACGAACCTGCTAAACTAGGACTAACAGGATTAGAAATATCAATTATCTGAAGACCACTTTCATCATCAGCCACGTAAGCATACTTACCAGAGACGTATACACCCTCAGAAGAACTAGGGGTAGCATATGTACCAACCAAACTAGGATTAGTAGGATTAGAAATATCGACTATTCTAAGACCAGATGTAAAATCAGCCACATACGCATATTTACCAGAGACATAGACATCCATAGCATAATACGAATCATACGTACCTACCAAGCTTGGACTAGAGGGGTTAGAAATATTAACTATTTGAAGACCCGCAGCAGCATCAGCCACATACGCATATTTACCAGAAACATAAACGCCATATGCCAAACCTGGGGTATTGTACGTACCTACCAAACTAGAACTAGCTGGATTAGAAACGTCAACTATTTGTAACCCACTATTTGAATCGGCTATATAAGCATACTTACCAGAGACATAAACAGCTCGGGAACTACTGGGTGTGTCATATGAACCTTTCAGTGTAGGATTTCCTGAGGCAGTGTGTAAAATATTTCCACCATTAATATGCATCTTTTCTGATGGCGTAGATGTACCGATACCTACATTACCACCATTAAATATTGCAGTAGCACCTGTTCCGTTGTTAGAAAAATTTGCAAGCACAGCAGAATTACCACTTCTATTGGTGACATGCAACGTCGTACCACCACCACCACCAAAAGTATTTTCTAAATAAACAAGATTTTGTGTAAGTGAAGCTGCACCCGAAACAGACAACTTTGAAATTGGTGTCGAAGTCCCTATCCCCAATCTTCCATTCGTATTATCCCAAAATAAACTAGTCGAAGGAGTAAAAGCATAACCGCTGCCATTACTAAAAACAATCGTCCCGGCCGCACCAAGTGTAGAAGTACCAGTACCACCATTGGTATAACCTAGAATTCCACTAACATCAGTTGCTAAAGCCAGATTAACAGTGGAGGTGCTCCAAACACCAGCAGTAACTTTGACTAAACCAGACCAGGCAGAAGAATTTTGATTTGTACCACCATAGGTACTTGATACTACTGTACCTTGCCAAGTACCCGCATCAATAGTACCGAGAGTAGAAACACCAACTACTCTTAGTGTCCCATTTACATCAAGAGCATATGCTGGGGTGGTGGTGCCGATACCAACTTTACCACCAAAATAACTAGCGGTGGTTGTATTGTTAACACTGAGGGCTCCATCAGTCATAATACCACCCGGACCTACATTTAAACCTCCGCGAACCGATAAATTATTGCCAATATCTACATTATCAGTAATTGTGAGACCACTACTTTGTATGTTGCCAACATACATTCCTGGAACGTCCAAACCGTTAATGTCCACCACCCGCAAACCACTGCCATAATCTGCAACATAAGCATATTTACCTGAAATAAAAACTCCTGTAGCAGTACCAGGCGAATTATACACACCCACTAAAAACGGGGAACTAGGTGTAGAAACATTTATTACTCTTAAACCTGACGTACCATCGGCCATATAAACATAATTTCCAGAAACATATACGCCGAATGTCTCATTACCACTATTCGTACCACCAACATAGGAAGGAGAAGCAGGATTAGAAATATTATATATTTTAAGACCACTATAGTCATCGGCTAAATAAGCATATTTACCAGAAACATAAACATCATACAAATAATCACCAATAGTGGTACTACTCATCTCCACTAAAGTAGTGGGAATAGAGATATCAATAATTCTCAAACCAATAACTTTATCTGCTACATACGCATATTTACCAGAAACATAAACCTTTTGAGCATCGCCCATATCATAAGTACCTACCAAACTTGGACTAGACGGCCTAGAAATATCGATCACTTGCAAACCAGA
>CAZHTA010000015.1:7537-23383 GCA_964535515.1 uncultured Gammaproteobacteria bacterium | reverse complement strand
TCTAAATACAAACTTAATTCTTCGTTCTTTTCTACCGAAATTGTACCAATCAAAACTGGCTGGCCTTTGGTCTGCATTTCCTTTACTGTTTTAGCAATTGCCTGATATTTAGCTTCTTCTGTTTTATATATCCGATCTGGATGATCAACTCTTTTTGCTAACTTGTTAGTTGGAATCACCACTACTTCTAATTTGTAAATCTTACCAAACTCTTCTGCTTCAGTAACCGCTGTACCCGTCATACCAGCCAACTTGGCATAGAGACGAAAATAGTTCTGAAAAGTAACAGTCGCCAAGGTGCGACTCTCACGTTGAATTTCCACTTTCTCTTGTGCCTCAATCGCTTGATGTAAACCTTCGCTATAGCGACGTCCAGGCATTTTGCGACCCGTAAATTCATCGACAATCACTACTTCTCCGTTTTCTACAACGTAGTCACGATCACGACGAAACAAAGCATACGCGCGCAAAGCCTGCTCAACATGATGAACTGTACTAATTCCGCCTTCAGCATAAATATTATCAATCCCAAGCCATTGTTCCATTTTGTGTATGCCTTCTTCAGTCAAAGTGGCAGAACGCATTTTTTCATCGACATTGTAATCCTCGCTTATAACCAACCTCTTAACTAAATCAGCAAATTTATAATACAAATTTGCCGCTTCTTCAGCTGGTGCAGAAATGATAAGCGGGGTTCTAGCTTCATCAACTAAAATCGAATCAACCTCATCGACGATGGCAAAGTAAAAAGATCGCTGTGACATTTCTTCCAAACTTTGAACCATGTTGTCACGTAAATAGTCAAAACCAAATTCATTATTCGTTCCATACGTGATATCACAAGCATATGCCTCTTTGCGTGCACATGGTTCCAAATGTTCCATCTCTACTTTAAATTTAGCCGTCTGACTATTTTCTTTTTCACCCGCTACTTCAGTAGTTGCATCATTTTCTTTTGTTTCTTCAGTCGACAACAACTTACTCTTTACATATTTGTAGGAAATCATCTGCTGTTGGATAATGCCAACACTCAGCCCAAGCGCGTCATATATCTGCCCCATCCAAACCGCATCACGTTTTGCCAAGTAATCATTAACCGTAACTAGGTGAACACCCCGACCAGACAAAGCATTTAAATATATTGGCAATGTTGCCACCAAAGTTTTACCTTCGCCCGTTCTCATTTCCGAAATCTGACCACGGTGCAAAACAACACCACCGATAAGCTGAACATCAAAATGGCGCATACCAGTAACACGACGTGATGTTTCACGCACCACCGCAAAGGCCTCAGGCAAGATATCATCCAAAGTTTCACCATTTTGTAAACGAGCCTTAAATTCATCAGTCTTGCCACGTAAATCATCCAACGATAACGCTCCCAAAGAAGGTTCTAGGGAGTTTATTTTCTCAATAATTGGTTTTATGGATGCTACTACCTTAGCGTTTGGATCACCGAAAATCTTGGTTAGTAAAGACATAAAAATAACAAAATTAGGCCAAAATTGGCCTAATTATATTACCACAAGATGATTTTGAAATCAAGGTTATCTACTCTTACCAACTACGCCCCCGAGGAGCAAATTTTCTAGCTGGAGCAGAAGAGGAAGAAGAACGACGGCGATTATATGGAGTACTAAATCCGCGACGTTGTCTGGATTCATCAATGTTTACAACTTTTACCTGTTCACGACGTGGCGGCAAAACCGGCAAGCCCAAAATCGGTAAAGTTTTAGAGATTAAACGTTCAATTTGTTTGATGCTCCCCCGTTCATCGGGCGACGCAAACGAAATTGCTTTTCCAAACATACCGGCACGGCCAGTACGACCAATACGGTGGACATAATCATCCAAGTTGTCTGGTAAATCAAAATTGATAACCAGAGAAATACCAGCAACGTCAATACCGCGTGCAGCAATATCAGTGGCAACCAAGATGCGATACTTACCATTTTTGAAACCTTCCATTGCACTCTTGCGTTGAGCAAGTGATCGGTTGGAATGAATCTCCACGGCTTTGTGTCCGATGTTATTCAAATTGGCAGTAATTCTCTTCGCACCAAATTTAGTGCGTGAAAATACTAATACCGTACCAGGATTGTCAACTAAAAGTTTTTCTAACAATTGCGCTTTGCAATCTTTGTTAACAATGTAAACTTCTTGTTCCACATTTTTTGCTGGCGTACCCGATGGTGCCACTTCAATACGTAGTGGTAATTTCATATACCTAGCAGCCAACTCCGAAATGGCTTTAGCCATAGTAGCGGAAAACATCATTGTCTGGCGATTGGTTGGAGCGGTACTTAAAATCTGACGGATCTGTGGCATAAAACCAATATCTAACATTCGATCGGCTTCATCCAATACGATCATTTTAATGTTGCTCAAATTGTAGGTCTTGCCTTGAATGTGGTCAATCAAACGACCTGGGGTCGCGATTACAATATGCGGACGTTCACGAAGCATTCGAACTTGTTGTGACATGTTCGCACCACCGATTACGATACCCGTGCGCATACCAAGTGGGTTACAGATCTTTTTCAAAACGTCATCCACTTGAATGGCCAATTCACGAGTTGGCAACAAAATTAAACCCTGACCGTGTTCACGCGCCAAAGTTTGAATCATTGGGATACCAAAGGCCAATGTTTTACCAGTACCCGTTTGGGCGATACCAACGACATCTTTACCTTCAATCGCCGCTGGAATACACTGGTGTTGAATTGGTGTTGGAATTAAAAACTTTCTTACGGCTAATACCGAAAGAATATTGGGAATAATGCCAAGTTTGCTGAAGCTAAGCGCTTCCTTTTGAATTTGCGTCATATATTTATCTAGTGACCCGATTCCTGCTTAGCCACTAAATATGACACAAAAGAGGTTCGAGTCTAAAACCGAATGTTTCGGTTTAAAACTTAAAGACTGTTGATTGTAACACGTAATAGGGGTTTTGTCAACCGGTAAACAACCTTTTATCTTCCAAAATACCTATTTTACTAATAAATCTACGTTTTTATTGATATTTTCTCGATAAAGCTTGTCTAACTCGTCCTTTGATTTATCAAAGACTTCCCCTACTTTAGAGAAATACAGTGAAGACTGTAGAGCGAAGAGACCCAATTCGCGACATACTGGTAGCAGACTTTCCACACCACGAACACCACCAATAAACACACCACATAGCAAAAAACAATAACTTACTTTAGCCATTATTTAATTTGCAGGGGCGGCAGGAATCGAACCCGCGTTTCCGGTTTTGGAGACCGAAGTATTACCATTATACGACGCCCCTATATAATCTTTAACGAAGAACCTCTCTGTTGTCCTTCGCAAATACTACTATTAACAAAATTACCAACAATACTAATGAACCAAGTGAACCAGTACGACCACCAACCCAACTCAACGCCGCAAAAGCAATCGATGGTAAGGTGATGGCAAACAAACCAACATTAAACAACTGTTTAAAAGTCCAACCCTTTTTTGCTAGGTTGCTAATAATCAAAACTAGAATGACAACAAACAATAACGCAAACAATTTAGAAACAATCAAACCAATATATATACCAAAAAACAATAAAGTGCCAATTAAATAAAGAGAGATCGGTGATAACCATTTATCCGCCTTTACTAACAACTCTGATTTAGTAATTGCAAAATCTGGAAATTCCTTCCAATATTGAGTACGACCGCTGTTCTTATCAGCATCATAGATCTCCACTCTTTCTTTAGTAACCAAGATACCGGAATCAGTAGGGGTCTTTAACCAATCTTTCAACTGTAAACCCGTAGTAGTTACCGTATCAACCACCATAACAAAATCTTTATCACTCCAAACAAAAGGTTGCTCTAGTTGGGTCAAATTTAATTCTCCACCTTTCCACTCTGCTTTAAAGTCTGGGACATTCTTCTCTGCCAAAACACGCATTTCTTTTAAACCACTTGGCATCTTTAAAAAAAGTGGGATTACTGTCAAACCAGCTAATAAAAACAAAAACAAAAAGAAATAACTCCAGGATTGACCAGGATTATTTCTACGTTCTTTCAGCCACCGAAAGTCATACAAACTGCGGTAGAGAGAGGTAAAAAACCACATAGAGTTATTTGGTCTCTTTGTGTTCAGTATGTTTCTTGCAGGTCTTGCAAAACTTGTTCAAAGCCAAACGGGTTTTGATTTTGCGATTGCGAGTAGTGAAGTGAGTCACCTGCTTGCAAGTCGAACATTCCATTTTAGCTAAATTGTCCTGTGACATATTTTTTTAATTAATTATCTTTGGTGGGCAGAGTAGGATTCGAACCTACGAAGGCGGAGCCAGCAGATTTACAGTCTGCCCCAGTTGGCCACTTTGGTATCTGCCCATCTCGCTTTTTAAAGAACCTCTTTCGACCCTGAGCCGGGAACAGGATTTGAACCCGCGACCCACAGTTTACAAAACTGTTGCTCTACCAACTGAGCTATCCCGGCAAAATATTTCCGAGCCGTTGAGCGGATTTGAACCGCTGACCACCTCCTTACCATGGAGGTGCTCTACCAACTGAGCTACAACGGCGTAATTATCTAGGAACGTTATTATATCAGATTTATACGCTCACGCAAATCCGCCAACTTGTTGTTTTCTGGATTTACAAGACGCAGATCGTTATATGCCCTATCAGCCAATGCTTTGTCTCGACATAGTATAGCAACTTCTGCTAATAAGTCAAGATATTTAGGGTTTTGTGGTTCTAACTCAATTGCCCCTAAAGCCGCCTCCCTGGCTGCCTCAGGTTGGTCAATTTTAACCAACAACTCCGCTAGCTTAGCAAAACGCGGAGATAGCGAGTCATTAACTAAAACTGCCTTTTGATAATACTCTATTGCCTCTTCTAAATCACCCTGGCTTTCTGCAATACCAGCCAATTTTACCAAAACACTATCGTCTTCTGACTCTAACTGCAAAACAAAACGGTAAGTCTCTCGTGCCTCTTCTAAAAGCTCGCGCGCAAAATATGCATCCCCTAAACCGCGATATGCCGCCGCCACCCGATTGTTTAATTTAATAACCGCAATAAACTTTTCTTCGGCGCGATCAAATTGATTTAATTGCAAGCATTGCTCACCATCCGTAATCAATTGATTAATTTTTTGTTCTAGTTCTTCTGGAGAAAGATTAGATTCTACTTTTTGTTTACGTGTTTGTTCGTGATGCCACAATCTCTCAATCTTACCCACATATATTCTAAACTTTAATTGTAGCTGCCCCCAAACTTTCCTCAAAGGAACAAAAAACTTTTCACTGTTAGCCTTAAACGCTTTCCCCTGTTCTTCAATACGACGAGAAATTATCTCCTGTTTTTTACGAGACACTTTTTCTTGTGGCAAACTATTAACATCCAAATTTGATATTTGTGGGAATTTACGTATTACAACAAAACCGATCACGGCTATACCTAATAAAATGATAACAAGAAAAAATATATCCAAAAACATATTTATACAATTAAAGTATGGACTCGGAATTTTTAATTATCTCTGACCAAGAATCTAATTTTGTCGAAGCCGCACCCACCAATACTCCATGGATATGTGGTTGGCTTAAATATTTAACAACAGTTTCTTGACGGACACTACCACCATAAAGAATAACCGGATTAACATCTGGTAAAAGTACACTCACCACCTTAGAGATTAATGCTTGCATACGCTCAGCTTCGACTTCATCACAATGTAAGTCAGCATCACTAGCACCAATACCTTTACTTATCGCCCACACTGGTTCGTAAGCGATGAACAACTCACTGCCAGCCTGGATCTCTAATTTTTCTAACGCTGCCCGTAATTGAATTTCTACCACATCTTCAGTCTTATTCGCCTCTCGCTCTTCTGCGGTTTCACCAACACACAAAATTGGAACTAAACCAACAGCCAGAACCGCCTCCATCTTCGCCCGCACATCATGGTTAGTCTCATTAAACTGATGACGACGTTCAGAATGGCCAACCAAGGCATATTTACACCCAACTTCTTTATACATAGTTGCAGAAACTTCTCCAGTATACCCACCCTTATCAACCCAATATGTATTTTGTGGCCCAACACCAATACCGACATCGTTTAAAACTTGTGCCACCGGATACAGTGATAGTGCACTTGGCAATATTACCATTTTAATATTTTCAGGAATTTTTTTTGCCATGTCTGCCAAAGCATTAGCTAAAATATTAGACTCATTGTAGTCTAAATACATTTTCCAATTAGCGAATAGATAATATTTACCGTTGTGTAAAGACATACAAAATTATTTTAAACAATCTAAAACTTTTTCTTTGTTTAACGGACCAATTACCGCCAAACGCATCTGCTTGTAATCAAACAACTCTTTGGCGACACTCTTTATTTCATTAATTGTTACCGCCTGAATTTTCTTTTTTGTTTCAGCAAAACTTTCCACTTCTGGATAAAACCAAAACTGTTTAGCTACTCTTTCGGCTTGGGTACTACTATCTTCTAAAGCTAGGGCCAATTTACCAATCAAATTGTTCTTTGCATTCTTTAACTCTTGTACTGACACTGGTTCGTTGGAAATTCTTTTTACTTCTTGATTAATTGTTGCCAAAGCTTCTTTAAGACGAACCGGATCTAATCCAGCTTGAATTTGCGCTACACCACAATCACGGAACGATCCCGCACCAGCGCGTATCATATAGGCTAAACCACGCTTTTCACGTACCTCCACAAACAAACGTGAGCTCATACCCACTCCCAAAATAGTTAACATAACTGTTGCGGCATATCTCCTCTTATCCTTGTAGGATATACCAGGAAAACCCATGATCAAATGTGTCTGATCAAGCTTCCGGGTTTGTACGCCTACCCGCTCTTTTAATGGCGAAGTACTCTTCGCCCAAGAAAAATTAGGAAAACTAGACCAAGCCTTTTGTTTAGTACCACCAGGAATACCAGCGAAGTGATTTAACAACTTTTTCAGTTTCTTACCATCCAAATTACCGGCTACTACTAACACTGCATTAGCGGGTGAATAATATTTTTTATAATATTTCCATAAATTATCACGCGTCATCCCCCGCACTGTTTCCGTTGTGCCTGCTATATCCCAACCCAACGGATGATCACCGAACATAACATGATCAAAAAGTAGGTCAACTGCCATGGTTGGATTATCTTCGTACATACGCAGCTCTTCGACAATCACGCCTTTTTCTTTTTCCACCTCGGTTTCACTAATAGTAGAATTAAAAACAATGTCAGATAACCAATCAAAAGCTAAATTCGCTTTGCTGTTATCTACTTTTACATAGTAACCAGTATAATCTTTGTAAGTAAAGGCATTATAGTCTGCTCCCACCGCTTCTAACTCACGAGAAATTTCTAAATAATCTGGACGTTTCTTAGTTCCCTTAAACATCATGTGTTCTACGAAATGCGAAGCACCAGAAATTTGCTTATCTTCAAAACGTGAACCAACTGGAAACAAAATCAAGACCGTCACCGCCTTAGTCCCGGCCACTGGAATATTAATAAAATTTAATCCATTTTTTAATTTAGAAATCTTTGGCATAACTTACATTCCATTACTATGTAAATATGAAATTAACTCAGAAATATCTATTCGCTTTTGTTCCATCGTATCACGATCACGTACAGTAACTTTCTTGTCTTCTAATGATTCAAAGTCAACAGTGACGCAATATGGTGTACCAATCTCATCCTGACGACGATAGCGCTTACCAATCGATTGAGTTTCGTCATATTCAACTGAAAACTCTTTGCGTAAATCAGCTGCCAAATCTTTGGCCACACTAGATAGTTCCTCTTTCTTAGATAGAGGTAACACGGCTACCTGTACTGGTGCTAAATATTTTGGAAATTTCATTACCACTCTTTTTTCTGTTTCCCCTTCTTCGGATGTTGGTGCCTCTTCTTCGTGGTAGGCTTCAAGCAAGCACACGAGCAACATGCGATCAATACCAAAGGTTGGCTCAATCACATGTGGCAAATACTTTTCATTCGTAACTGGATCGGTATAATGCAAATCTTGACCACTTACCTTTTCATGACGACTCAAATCAAAATCCGTGCGATAGGCGATGCCGTGTAATTCTCTTAAACCAAACGGATATTTGTATTCAATATCAACTGTACGTTTAGAATAGTGCGCTCGCTCTCCATCTGGAATTTCGTGCCACACCAAATTATCCATGTTTATTTGCATCGCATCCTTCCACCAACGTTTAATTTCCGCTAACCAATTTTCAAAAACCTTTTCCCAATCATTAGGGTTGATAAAATATTCAAATTCACCAATTTCAAACTCACGCGTACGAAAGATAAAATTACCAGGTGTAATTTCATTACGAAAACATTTGCCAATCTGAGCAATACCGAATGGTAATCGACGACGAGTAGTAGTCTGAACATTTTTAAAGTTAACAAACATACCGCCAGCTGTTTCTGGGCGCAGATAAACAGTAGAAGTATTATCTTCAGTAATACCAATAAAAGTTTTAAACATCAAATTAAAACTTTTTGGCTCAGTTAAAACACCGTCGCAATCTGGACATTTCACTTCTGACAAATCATATGATGGCTCTTTATCGTATTGTGGTTCAATCCCCTTTGCTTCTAACAGATGATCAATACGAAATCGATGGTGACAAGATTTACATTCCACCAAAAGATCAGAAAAATTTTGCAAGTGACCAGATGCTTCCCAAACACGTGGATTCATGATAATGGCCGAATCAATCGAAACCATATCCTCGCGCTCTTGCACAAAGAATTTCCACCAAAGTGATTTAATATTTTGTTTTAACAAATGACCAAGTGGACCATAGTCCCAAGAATTTGCCAATCCCCCATATATTTCACTTCCCGGAAAAATGAATCCCCGACGTTTGCAAAGCGAAGATACTTTTTCCATCAAATCATTGTCCATACTTTTCTAAACTAAAGATAAATTTATTTAACAACTTTTTTTGCTTTTATTACCACTCGATAAATATTTTCCTCATTATACTTCGCCTCATCTTTCATCCATTCTGGTTTTTCATTAGTCATTACGTACTTTTTTGTTTGTTCATCATAAACACAATAACTCGCTTCCACTTCCATCTTCAATTCTTCTTCCAAATACCGAATAATCTCCTGATCATATCCGACTTGTGTAATCGACGAATCAGGGCCACCGTCATTCTTAACAAATTCCTGTCTAAAACCTTGGCCCGCTTGATTTATCACCAACATCTCTCCTCCATCTTTCAAAAGAATATTGGCGGTTGATAACAACTTTTTGTAATCAACATAATTTAAAATATCAGAAAAAACCAACTTATCTACTTTTAATCTTTCGAGAATTTCCGCTCTTTTTTCTTTGTCCGCCCCCTGCCACTCTTCTAAAGAAAAAGGTTGCTCCAAGAAAAACGCCAAGAAAGCTAAAGACCTGCCTAAATCCTCGTCCTGATGAAAAACATCGTCTTCCTCTGGTTCGACAGGATCATCAAGACTAAATTTCTGAAGGTCGAGTTTCAACATTAGCCCATCTTCGCCCAAAAAACGATTCTTATCTACGGTCTTATCAATACTTACATATCTTATGTCATTAACTTGTGACAAAGCTAATTCAGCATTTTTTCCAGAAGCACCAAAACTAACAACGGTTTCTCCTGGCTTAAAATCGCCCTTCACAGCTTCAGCAATTACTCTTTTTATCTCCGGATTGTACTTATATGCTTCTGGCATCCCACCGATGTTCCCAAACAAATCTTCTAAGTCACGACCTCTCTTATCCCGATACTCTTGCTCATCGTGAACCATCACAATCGCTTGGTCACGTCTTTCTTTATCAGAAAAATTGGTAAATGTTGCTTTCAAGTCACTCAATAACACTGGCGATATTCTTCTCTCCGGCTGTTCAAACTTAAGAAACCCTTTTGACTCGTCCCGACCTGAATATCTACGAAAATCACCACTCATAATTTAAATTGTGGTTATCTCTTCTTCTTTCTTTCCGCCGATTGATTGGATCTCATCATTATATTCTCTTACCAACTTGTCCAGCTCTTCTTGTAGTTTGAATCTCTCATCTTCACTCATCCCGCCTTCTTTTTCTTCTGCCGCAATCATATCACGAATTTCTTCACGAACTTTGCGAACAGAAATACGTGCGTTCTCCAAACGTTGATGTAATATTTTAATTAACTCCTGACGACGCTCTACTGTTAATTCTGGCAAAGACAAACGAATACCACGACCATCATTTACTGGATTGATGCCAATATTCGCTTCGCGTATTCCTTTTTCTATCGATGCCAAAACACTCTTGTCCCAAGGATCAATCATTAAAGTCTTTGAATCAATTATCGTAATTGAAGCCACCGCCTTAAGTGGCTGACGAATGCCATAAGCTTCAACCGTGATAGAATCAACCATTGCGCCCGATGCTCGTCCCGTACGTAAACCAGAAATATCGGTCTTTAAAAATTCTATTACTTTATTAAAATCATCTTTAAAATCATTAACTTGCATATTATTCAAGATTCATAAACCCAATTAACAACTGACTGCTGTTCTGTGGGTTGATTAATAGATAAGTAGGAATGGTGTTGGTTGGCAACTTCTTTGTTACCCAGTTGTTACCACCATCAACTGATTTGTAAAAGGTAGAACGAACATGAGAGTTCTTCTCTCCCAAAATGGTACCAGTGTAATATATCTCTTTTTGATTGTCCGGATTAATTGCAAAAGAATATATATTAACTGAACCTGGAGGTGTAATCAATTTCATCTCCGTCCAATCCTGGCCCGCATTGTCTGATCGCAAAATACCATACTTTGAAATCCAGAACAGACTATCTTTTTGACCAGAATTTAATACTAAACGATAAAAAGATTTACTGTCATTAAATTTATCTAAACCGACATTTAAATCTGTCCAATTCTCGCCGCCATCATCTGATCTAAACAAACCATCGCGCTGCGTTGCAACATACAAACGCTTTGGTGTTAATGGGTCAGTAGTTAAATATTGTAATTCGGTTCCAAATCTCTTTACTACACGCCAACTTAAACCCGCATCGCCACTAACTAGCACATCACCACCAGTAATACCGCCATAAACCATCTTTGGATTACCAAAATCAACCGCTAACGAAACAAATCTCTGACTAGGACGCTGCTCAGTGTACATTAATTTCCAAGTACGACTACAGTCTGTAGTCTTGTAAATATTTGCGCCATCACTAACATAGATTGTACATTTGTTACTTGGGTCAATTGCTAAACCATATATGAATCTACCACCAAACACATCAACTGTTTGCCAGCTGGTGCCATAGTTGTAGGTATAAACCAAACCCTGACCACGACTAGCTAAATATATTGCATTTGGATCAGATGGATCAGTATGCAAACGAAAAACATTTACCCCACCAATATTTTTTACCCCTTGAGCAGTTGGCACTGCCAAAGCTGGTGCCCAAGAATCACCTTTATCATTGGAGCGAAACACGCCCATTGTACCAGAACCCGAGCCGCCAGTCTGGATACAACCGGCACCAATTAATAATATTCCGGAAACCAAGGCAAACAACGTAAATATTTTTTTCATAACTTATGATTTTTAAATAAGTTAATTTTAATTTAAAATTGTAACATAATCTTTTCCATCACCATCTTTGGATTAATATTTTGTTCTAACATTTCCTGAGCATTGCCGAGCGAATCAATCACATTAACTAAAATTGTTAATTCTTTCTTGTCATTTGTAGTATTAACTTTTTCACGTAACATACGCCGTCCTTCTTCTGTCCAAATACTTAAAACTTTTTGCAAACGTGTTTCTTTGCGTTCACTCTCATCTTTTTCCCCAACAACATTCTCTAAAATCTTTAATCTTTCATATAGCGGCTTTTTCCACAAATCCTGCCAACGCTTAACCTCTTCTTCCCATTCCTGTAATTTTTCCTCATTATTGTAAAATTCTATTGCTCTTCCCGGACGACCGGAAGACAAATATGTAATCCTGCTCGCCTGCTCTTCACTACATCCCAAATTAATTAACCCCGCCCGTATTTCGTCTTCGTCAACTGAGTTAAGTGGCCAAACCTGACAACGAGAACGAATGGTCGGTAACAACAAATCATCATTTCTGGTAAGTAAAAAAATCAAAGTCTTTTCTCCTGGTTCTTCCAAATTTTTCAAAAGAGCGTTACCTGACTCTTCGTTTAAAAATTCTGCTTCGTCAATCACTACAATTCTCCACCCACCCTGCCAAGATTGATTTTGTAAAAAAGAACGCAACAATCGTATCTGGCTAACTGAGATCTCTTTTTTACCTTTGCCAGTCTTTTCATCCACTCCCCGATTTAAATAGTAAAAATCCGGATGACCCAGCACTTTCTCGCTATCAACCGCCCCTAACAACTTACTGGCCAATTCAATTGCTAAAGTACGTTTACCTACCTGGTCCGCTCCAGTTAAACAATAAACCTGAGCAAGGCTGTTATTAGCAAGTGCTTTTTCAAAAAAACTATTAACTTGGCTGTTGCCAATAAACACAAAAATAGACTTAAAATTAGGCCCCAACTAGGCAGTATTAATATATCAAAATAGAAGCATTTTGGCAATCTCGGCAGCGGTTTTTTCCCAAGAAAAAGCTAAAACACGCGCCTGGCCTTTACTAATCAACCCGGCTCGAACTTCGGGGTTAAAAAGAATATTCCTTAAACCAATGCTAATCGCTTCAGTATTACTCTGATCAACAAAAAACGCTGCGTCATTCGCCACCTCACGCAAAGACCTAATATCACTAACCAACACTGGTACTTGGCAGGCAAACGCTTCCAACACCGGCAAACCAAAACCTTCGTAAGAAGATGGAAAAGCTAAAACCTGAGCCGAACGAAGTAACCGAGGTAAGTCTTGTGCTTCAATCCATCCCGGCACTAAAATATCTTCCTTAAAAGGACTAAGCGCTATTTCTTTTTCAATCGCCGCAAAACCACAGTACCCAGCTGAACCACTCAGAACCAACTGAAAATCATCTTTTGCTCGCGCAAGATTAAAAGCTTGAACTAAACGTTTGACGTTTTTTTTCTCTTCTAGACGACCAATAAAAAGAACGAACGGTTTTTTAATACCAAACTCGTCTGATAATTCCTCTTCTGAAAACGGTAAAATGGATTCGTTGTATCTCTCTTGGTCGTATGCCAACGGCACAACCCTAATTTTCTTAGACACTCGCTCACCATAATATCGAACTAACTCGGAATGATTAAATTCAGTAGAAGTAATAATCAGCTTTGCTTTTTTTACAATCCACCAATTCATCAAACGCAAATACTGCCTCCCCCAAAAACGGTACGCACTTTTAAAAAACAAGAAAGCACTATCATGTAAAAAAACTACTGTTTTTTTAGGAGTGTACCAAGGTAAAATTTGACCAGGTGAAAAAAATACATCCGGCGGGTTTCTAAGAAGTTCAAAAGCCAACGCTCCTTGAGTCCACAACTTTCTAAATGGCCAGCGGATTATTTTCCATTCCCAATTAGGTGGCACAGCTGCTAATTTATCTACAGATATTTTATGACTATACAAAACAACCCGCACATCAGACGGAATTGTTTTTTTTAAATTTTCGATTATCTGCCAACATGCTTCCTCTACTCCAGTACGCTCAGGTTTAACTGCATGACTGGCATCAATACCAATTAGCATATTATTTAGTAGCCAAGATACTGCGCTTATAACTCTCTAAATTATCTAATGCAATCCCTGTGCCTTTTGCCACACACAACAATGGCTCTTCCGCAACATACGTTGGTACACCAGTAGATTGACTAATTAACTCATCTAAATTACGAAGCAAAGCTGAACCACCAGAAAGAATAATACCTTTATCCATAACATCCGCTGACAACTCCGGCGGCGTACGGTGCAAAACATCTTTAATTGCATCTATCAACATTTCTAAATCATGTTGCAATGCTTCAGTGGTGTCATCGGAATTAACAGTAATAATCCGCGGTAAACCAGCCACCATATCACGTCCTTTGATTTGAGTAGTCAAAGGTTTTTCCATAAACAAAGCTGACCCAACTTTAACTTTTACTTCTTCCGCCGTACGCTCACCAATTGCCAGGTTATATTTATGACGAATATATTCAGCAATAGCAGAATCAAACTTGTTTCCCCCAATACGCACTGAACCCCAAGAAACAATTCCCCCCAAAGAAATCACTGCAATCTCAGCCGTGCCACCACCAATGTCAATAATCATATGACCGGAAGCAGCACCAATTGGAATGTCCGCTCCGATTGCTGCTACAATTGGTTCTTTAATGATGTACGCGGCACGGGCACCCGCAGCCAAAGTCGCATCAATTACCGCCCGTCTTTCTGTTGAAGTAATACCCGCTGGTACAGCCACCATTACTTCTGGCCGGAACAAACGCACACCACCCAAAGCTTTGTTAATAAAATATCTAAGCATTGCTTCCGTAGCATGATAATTAGCAATCACACCATCTTTCAATGGACGCTCAGCAACAATCGTATCAGGCGTACGACCAATCATATCTTTTGCTTCCAAACCAACCGCCAAAACTTTGTTGTCTGCTTTTGATACTGCCACTACTGACGGTTCGTTTAAGATTATCCCCTTTTTCGGAACATAAACCAAAACATTAGTTGTGCCCAGATCAATTCCAATCTTCTTGATAAACATACTACAATAATAAAAATCAAAATTTAACAGTAAACTCGCGATCAGACTTTAACGCTACATCTAACTCATAGATATTATCACCATGTTTGCTTTTATCCTCTCCCGGATTTGCCCCAACAACCAATTTACCAAAATCTAATTTTAACTTCAAGTCTGTGCTTATAATTCCCAACTGTTTCTGAACAAACAAACTATATTGTCCGCTTTTAATCTGCTCGCCAATCTTGTCTGGCAACAAATATGTAAATTCTAACTTTTTATCCTGTCCGGGCTCAATAGAGATAAACGCCCCAAACCACTGTCGATCATTTTCTATTCCACTATCAATCTTACCCGGAACGATACTTTTGTCTTCCTTCATCGCTCCGACCGATTTAATTAACTTACTCCCGACTGGAACATATACTCGTGCATAACTACGATAACGAGTTGTGCGCCAATCAAACGAACCACTGTGTTTGTAACCCATCGTCACCGTTGCTAAGAATTTACCCGAAGAAGTCGGTTTGATTTCATAAGATAAATTACGTGTAATTGCTAAATCAGTTTTCATCGCTCCCAAGTTAGCATCCGCCCATAAAAAGTAATCACTACTTGATCCCAACATTTCACCTGACCAATTTTGTGTTTTAAAAGTTGTTTGCAAATTAGGATCAACTGCATAAAACATCACTTGCTTTTCTACCACCATCTTTTGCCAAAGATCATAGTAAGTACGCCAATTAGAAAAAATAGCACCTGGTAACTTACTAATTAATACTTTAGCCATATCACCTAAAATACCCTTACGCTCCGCTCGTGGTACCCCTTTTGGTGCAAAACCATATTCTACTTCGTATTGGGTCTTCTCCAAGAAATTTTGCGCCGTAAACTCTTCACCGCGCACGATAATTGGACCAGAGATCTTCAACAGCCCCTCAATTAAAGTAGGTGTAAAAGCTACTACGGTATCAATATTCTCTGCCTCTAAGCCTTTTTCTAAACGATACAACTCCAAAGATTTTTCGGCTGAATCACGAAAATCTGGCGACCAATTACTATCACGAAAATACCACTTACTTACCAAAACCTGCTCTTTAAGCGGTGCCGGCGGCGGAGGCAAAGTATCGCCGTTGGTACTATA
>CAZHTA010000015.1:0-7527 GCA_964535515.1 uncultured Gammaproteobacteria bacterium | reverse complement strand
ACTTCAGTACCTTCAGTTTTTAATAACTCTGGGTTACCCTTATCAACCTTAACTACCGCATAAGTACCAATGAACCCGCCGCCTGGGCGGATCTCAGTATTATTCAAAAACAAAACCAAGTATGTTTGTGGTTTTTTAAAACCTAATAACTCTTGAAAGAGATTAAATTGATTTTGATCCTTAATTAAACGACTACCAACCTGATCAAAAACAGTTTGACGCCAACTACCTGATCGCCAATAGCGAACACCAAAAAAGGTTGCTGCGCCAAGACCTAAAATTATTAAAAAGAAAATTACCAATTTGAATCTCATATTTTTATTAAGTAATTGCGCGTTTTTTAGCTGATACATTAAAACCTAAATATTTGCCAAACATTAAATGAGTAATCGCATCCAAACAAGGTATGGCAGAAAACAAGATTAATGATACTGGTAAAAGCACCCACTGTACTACCATAAACAAATACCGGTAAATTCGATGTGACTCTGGACGTGGCGGCAAAAGCAACATACTAAGGATAGCAGAGACAAACATGCCGAGCATTGCCAAACTCATCAAATTTTCTAAAACATACGGAGTATTGAAAAACAACGCACTCTGCCTTACTTCCTCACTTGCCACCCACAAAGGAATTCTACCTAATATGGTTAGTAATATCGCCACTACACCCCAACTCCATTTTCCTTCCCATTCATGAAAAAGTAAAGTAAATTTTTTAACCCACGATATTTCTGGATGTTTCCTAAATTCCCATAGTAAAAACGGAATGTTCTCTGTTCCCCAAGCCCAACGTCTTTGTTGTAAATATAGATTTTTTAAACTCTTCCAAATATTCTCGTCTCGCACCGTATCCATTGAAACCGGAATATACAACGGCGTCACTTCATAGTTACCACTGTTTTTCAACCAACATTGAAAAAAGATATGCGAATCTTCACTGACAATATTTTTAGCATGACCACCGCAATCTAAAATCGCCTTAAAACTCATGCTATGTGAAGAAAAAGTAACCAAGTTATCTAAACGTGCCAAACTAAACATCATCCAAAAAGTCGTACCAAAAGCCATAATACGCAAAATTGCCGGCGAGTCCCACAAATTATTGTTATACAAAGTCACCGGTTGAAATGAACTACGAGTCGGATTTGGATGTAAACAGTAAAGACAGGTTAAATGTGAAAAATATTCTGGATGTACTACCGTATCAATATCAAAAATTGAGACTATAATATCACCATAACCCCACCCCTTAAGATCAGCGTACTTTTTAAATTCTTTCTCAGCGTGGTTGATGTTTGACCCCTTACCAGGTATTTCTCCTGCCAAGCCTTCGGGATGAGTATAAAAAATCAAATCAGCAAAAACACCCTGAAATTTTTCTTTAACTTTTTCTTTTACTTCATCCCAATGTTTCTGCTTACGTGCTTCACCAGAAATAACTACATAAAGTTTTTCTAATGGATAAGAAGATTTAGCTAAAGCAGAAAGTGTTTCTGACACTACAGAAAAACTTTCGTTATACATTGGTAAAAAAACCACATTCTTTTTATCTTCCCACTTACCAACACAATCCTTTTTTAATCTACTCAACCAATCAATTTTTAAAGCTCGACGAAAACGACGCCAAGAAAGGATAAGATAAAAAGAAAAATATAAAACTCTAATCACCCAATAAACATCAAAAATGATAATACCATAAATCATCCAGATCGGTTTAAAAAAAGCCAAAAACAAAGCAACTAACAAAGTACCCCAGATACTAAAACCAGGTAACATCTCATAAAAACGATAACGTAGGTAATCCGAAGACATAAACCATTATTTAACTACTTTTTTGCCAATATTTGGCTCACCGCTATAAACTGCACTTACTAGGATATCCTTTTTAGCATTTTTTATCTTCTCCACCAGGTCATTTTCTTCGACCGAATTAGTGGCAACAACTGGTATACCTAGTGCATAAGACAACGTGTTAGCCACTGTCACAGCAATACGAGTAGAAGTGAAACTGCCTTTGCCTACTAACACTGCGATACCTTTAAGATTTTTTAAAACAACCTTCTCCTCTTGTAAGCACTTATCAATTGCCAACACCAAATTATATTCTTTTGATTGATAAACATGCTGAACCCATTTGTTATCCAACCACAAATACAACCTGATCTCTTCGATATTAGAATTGTCTAACAAAAGATACATAAATTAAACAAAATGAAAAAGATCGGCAATCACGGTATTCTTTGATTCAAAGATGCTGTAAAGGAACTTGTCGCCAATTTCTCTGCGATCTAAGAACTCCCTTTCTTCCATAATTGTATAACGTAACTGTCGGCCCAAAAATTTTTCTAAATCCCGGATTTGTTTAGCCAACACATTAGCCTTGATATTACCAACAATCAACATATCAGTAAGTGCTTCATCATCCCCCATAAAACTACCAGATAACAAGAATAACTTAATATCGCCGCCTCTTTTCAAAATATCATCAATAAAATTCTGCTCTTCCAAAACCTTTGCTTTAACAAGTAAAGCCTTTAGCTCGTCGAGTAAAAAAAACTTTGGATTTAACTTGTAATACTTTGAACGTTTCGTCCCGATCTCTTCAACCGATGACTCCCCTGGTTTAGCAGGAACGATAATATTAAGCTTTTCTAGGTTAGCCAATTCACGCCGAATAGCGTTCAACTGGACTTCGGTTGAACGAGCTAGTTCCCGCATAAAGAAAGATCGTTGCGGTGAGTGAAAAAAAAGCTGCAATAGTTTTACTCTGGTAGTTGAACCAAATAGGTGTTCAAGCATAAACAAACAAGAATAGATAGTATAAATTTAAGCACTATTTGAGTGGACTTTTTAAGACAAATATAATATACTATTATTGACCACAAAAGTCAAAAAACCAAGGTCTTCTAGGCCATATGAATACACTCCAATTACAAGAATTCTTCATTGAAGGCGGTGACCACAAAACCTCACACGCTCTTCTGCATATCGCTGAACCGTCCACACCCGAAGAAAAAAAGAAGGGCTATTTTTTTGCTGTTTGCGAAATCAATCAAAGTGAAGACCGCGACATCGTATCTCTACAGAATCTAATTGACGAAATAGAAAACCGCTACTATGAGATCCCTGAGGAAGAGGGCGTGAACTCCTTAGAAGAAGTACTAACAAAAATCAACCACGAAAGCTATCTCTTAAGCGGAAAAAACCTCGACCTGCATTGTGCAATCGGAGTATTACGACAAGAAGAGGTATTTTTCTCCTGTCACGGTGAGCCATTAATGTTTTTGTTCTATCGCAACAAAGCTGGTTCGTATCAAAAAATGAATTTAGTTGAAAATTCCGAAGGAGGAACTGAATCTAGTCAGCTATTCCGCCAGATTGTCCAAGGAAAAATCAGCCCCAACGATTTCCTCTTTGTTGCTACCCCTCATGTTGCTGACTACTTCAACCCCGATCGCTTAGAAAAGATAATCTCCACTCGGCCTGTCAGACAAAGTGCCGAACATCTAGAACGAGTACTATCAGAGTTGAAAAACAAGCTCTCTTTTGGCGGCCTCATCATCCACCTACACCAAGACCTTAATGAGGCGGCAAAAATCAAAAAACCAAGTCCGGCAGTTAAAGGTAGCTCAGAAAAATCACTACATAATCTTTTTGCTACCGAACAAAATACCACTTCTACCCTTTCTTCTGCTTTTTTCCCAAATTTGGGTAATAAGTTCAAAAATTTAGTTAACCAAAACAATGCTGAGCCAGTTCAAATAGTCCAAACAGAAGAACTAGCCCCGACCGCCAATGCTGAAATAACCTCTAGTCATGCTCGCCAACATCGACCTAGTCCAGTAGCACTCAGCAATCAAACAAAAAATAATTGGCTAAAGAATACCCAAACTATACTAGTGATAACGTTAAATGTTATTAAAAAGCTAACCTTAGCAATTTGGTGGGTATTGGTTTTCGTTATCAATATAATTCATTCCTTCCTACGTTTTTTCATTTTACTCTTCTTGGTAGCTACTAATATCAAAAACCGCCGTGCCAATATCCTTGAAAATTGGCGCCGACAACTAACATCACTAAAAAATAGCCTACAACAACTACCACTTCTAACAAAAATACTTTTAACCCTAACAATAATACTGATAATAGTATTTGTCTTTAGTGTCTTCCTAATACGAGCCAACCGCGTTAAAGCTACTGCTGAAAAAGAATTTAACGATACTATACAATTAGTCACCACCGCTAAAGATGCAGCCGAAGGAGCGTTGATATATAAAAACGAAGCCGTCGCCCTTAGTGAATTACAGAAGGCTACAACATATCTATCCGGCCTTAATTGTAAAAACAAAAAAACTATCTGCGAAGAACTAGATAACCAACTAGAAACACTGCTCGCAAAAATTAGAAAAATAACAATAGCAACACCCGCTACAATAATTGACTGGACTGACTACCAAAATAAATTGGGTGAAATTATAAAAATAAAAAACAAGATAATTGCCCTTTCTCCTGATAATGGTGAGGTTTTAATATATAATCTAACAACCAAAGAAAAATCCCTCCTTAAACTGGGGAGCAAACTACAGGCTTTAGCTATACCTAAAGAAAATGACTACGCCCTAGTCTTAACTCAAGAAAATTCTTTCTGGCGATTTAACCCTGATGATAACACAATAAAAAAAGTAGAAATTACTTTTCCGCAGACAAATATAAAAATTCAAAGCATGGTGATCTATAATCGCCGACTTTATACCCTAGACACCTTAAACGGCCAAATATACAAACACGAAAACAACCGCGATGGTTTTGGTCTTGGTAAAGAATGGGTAAAAAACAACACAGCCAATATTAAAAGCGGAACTGACCTAGCAATCGATGGCGACATCTTTATCGTCCACCAAGACGGCCACACTAGCAAACTAACCAAAGGTGAATTTCAAACCTTCGCTATTGCTGGCCTAGACCCAGTTTTAAGCAACAGCGCTAAAATCTGGACATACAATGACATTGAGAGTATTTATCTGCTTGATAATATTGGGAAAAGATTTGTTATCCTAAACAAAGAAGGACAACTCCAATCACAGACTACTGCTGCCGTTTGGCAATCTCCGGTCAGTTTTACGATTGGAGATAACAACAAACAAATCTACGTCCTAGATAAAAACAAGGTTTATTCGCTGCTCTTGCCATAAAACAGAAAGAAGAAAAGAAAGAAAAAAGGAAGAGAACGAAAAACAAAAGAATAAAAAAATACTTAAACAAAAATCTCCGCTTTTAAAACGGAGGTTTTTGTTTATCGAGGTTTGGTTATTATTTCAAAGTAACCTTACCACCAGCTTCTTCGATCTTCTTCTTCATTTCGTCAGCTTCTTCTTTCTTTACACTCTCTTTGATCATTTTTGGAGCAGCATCAACCAATGCCTTAGCATCAGCTAAGCCCAAACCAGTAATATCTTTTACTGCTTTGATAACATTGATCTTGTTTGCACCGAAGTCAGTCAATTCAACGTTGAATTCTGTCTTCTCTTCGGCAGCAGCAGCGCCACCAGCAGCTGGAGCAGCAGCCATCATCATGGCTGGAGCAGCAGCAGAAACGCCGAATTTATCTTCCAATACTTTGACAAGTTCGGAAAGATCCAAAACGGACATTTTTTCAACTTGTTCTACGAGGGCCTTGAATTTCTCAGGTACCTCGACGATTACTTTTTCGTCAGACATATATTTAAAATTATTAAGCTTTCGCTTCTTTAATATTATTAAGAACAGAAACTAAACCACGTAAATTACCAGCTAAAACATTTACGAAGCCAGACACTGGAGCATTCAAAGTACCGACCAATTGGCCAAGTAATTCTTGTCTACCAGGTAATGAGGCTAATGCTTTAACTTGGCTAGCTTCCATGTATTTACCTTCCAAGACACCGCCGAACAAGGAAACAATGTCGTGAGTTTTAGCAAAAGTGTTTACCACTTTAGCTGCAGTCACTTCGTCGTTGCCCATGAAAACGGCTACACCACCAGTAAACACTTTAGGATCAACTCCGGTAATACCAGAGTCTTCTAAAGCGCGACGTAATAGGGTTTTCTTGGTAGCTAATACTGTTACTTTTTCGGCTCGGCAACTTTTGCGTAATTCTTCAGACTCAGAAACTTTGAGACCTTGAAAGTTAGCAAAAACACTGGCTTTGGCATTTTTCAATCCCGCCACCAATGATCCGATACCATCTTCTTTTTGTTTTCTAGATTTTGGCATATTAAACAAAAAATCTGTGTGTTCCACAGACCTAAATAGCGCAAATCGACCTAAATAAATTCTTTGCACCTCGGCAGGTAATTAAGGCCAGATGGCCACCTGCTGTCTATGGAGATAAAAACAGTATATCAAAACCCCCTTGGAGTGTCAAGGGGGGGGTGGTTCAAATATTAAAAATTACTCGACCGTCGTACCTATTGATTAAAACTTTTTCGCCCAATCTTTAATCAACTCTAATTTTGGTATGATAATTAGCTTCATAGCATATTCAACTATATGTCTTGCATCAATACCACCTTTTTTTACTCGGGAAGCATATTCTTCGAAAACACTACTAGTCAAATCCTTTTCAACCCTCCATGCTTCCAGTCTTCTCTCTTCTGCCGAAGGAATTTGATCAATTTTAATTTCAAACTGTTTAAAAATTGCTTTCCAAGCTTTTTCATCCGTACTCTCCTTGAAATCTATCAACAACTGATCATAATCAATCGGAACCACCATTTCTCTGTGCCCAAAAAATTTGTATATAGTATCTTTTAATTCATCCCAACGATACCCAATATCTTCTTTAGCATCCACAAAACTTCTAACCTCGTTCATCAAAACTTCACGTTTTCTAGGAGAACCATGAACTCGCAAAACTGTGTCTAACAACGCATGCGCGCTCATACCCCTCGGGTTCTCGATCTTTAATAAATCTTTTATCTTCCTCGCCGAATCATCGCCGCTTAAAAGATGACTATCTTCACCCAGGCGATCTACTATTTTAAGATAAACAGCGGCTTCTTCTTTGTTACTTGGCACTAAATCTCTAATTTTAAGAGCTCCTGGTGTTTGGCTAAGGAAAGTATCAAAAAACAACTTATCATTTAAACCGTCAAAAACAAAAGTCTCGCTATTTCTATCAACCCCGCTTGGTAATAAGAAGTCCCTTAAAGTTCCATATCTTTTGGCCAAATCAGACATCGCCTCCCCGCTTATCTCAAGATTACCGACTCTTGTCCCTAAATCTGCTAAATAATTCATCGCCAATCGCTGCTCTTCTGTGTTTTGTACTAAAGCCAACAAATTAGCGCTTCTTTCGGCGTGTTTTTTTGCTTCGGGCTGTTTCTCGTCCCCACTTAACTGGGCACCAATAACTCTGTCTAATTCTTTATCAAAAAAACCCCTCAATATCGCTCTAGTCTCTTCGCTTAGACTGTCCCATTCTTTAATTTTTAATTGTTCTTCTCCTCCCGGCACCTGCTCTATTACTATATCTTCTACTTCTC
>CAZHTA010000014.1:0-26499 GCA_964535515.1 uncultured Gammaproteobacteria bacterium | reverse complement strand
TTTCTCGCAATACCGAAACACCAGTGGTAACAGTAATTGAAGATCGTTATCCGCAGTTTGCAAATTTTTCTGATGCGATCGTAAGTATTGCTGGTGCGTATGAAGAAAGAAAGAAAGAAGCTAATGCAGTAGATTTTGATGACCTACTAATTAATACTCTTCGTCTTTTAAATGTCGCTGAGATCAAGAAAAAATATGCGGAGCAGTTTCAATATATTTTAGTTGATGAATATCAAGACACCAACAAGATTCAAGCGGCAATTGTTAGACAGTTAGCGAGTGTACATAAAAATATTTTAGTAGTAGGTGATGATGCGCAAAGTATATATTCTTTTCGAGGAGCAAATATTGAGAATATTTTACAGTTTGAAAAAGATTTTCCTAATGCTAAAGTTTTTCGTTTAGAAACAAACTATCGTTCGAGCCAAGAAATATTGTCGCTTGCTAATGCGGTGATTGCTAATAATCCAAAACAATACAAGAAAAATTTAAAAACAATTTTAATCACCGGTTTACGGCCAGAACTTTTACCACACAACGATCAAAACGAAGAAGCGGTTTTTATTGCGAATAAAATAGCATCGCTTTTACGCGGGGGTATGGAAGAAAAAGAAGTTGCTGTTTTGTTTCGTGCCGCTCATCACTCACAAGCATTAGAATTGGAATTGATGCGTCTTGGGATTGATTATGATTATCGTGGCGGGTTGCGTTTTTTTGAACGTTCACATGTTAAAGATGTTTTAGCGTATTTGCGTATTTTACATAATTTAGCGGATATTACGGCCTGGTTGAGAGTGTTAATGTTTGAAGAAGGCATTGGTCCGTCGAGTGCCGGTAAAATTATTGATGAAGTAAAAAAACTTGAAAACATGGATGGGTTAGAAGGGGTAGGAAATGTTTTGTCCGAAAAAGCACGTGCTGGTTGGTGGAACTTTTTAAGGATCTGGAATAAGTTATTGGAAGCAGGACCAGGTAATCCGTCGGAGTTGGTGAATAAAATTATTGCTTCACCATATCGTCAACATCTAGAAGCGGAAAAATTGGATAGTGCGGAGCGCTTAGAAGACCTAAGACAGCTAGCAGTGTTTGCTGGTCGCTATGAAGACCTAGAAAAGTTTTTAGCGGACGCTGCTTTGCAAGAAGCGTTTAATTTGCAAAGACAAAAAGAGAAGAAGGAAAAAATAAAAGAAGGAAAAATTATTTTATCTACCATTCATCAATCAAAAGGACTAGAGTGGTCAGCGGTGTTTGTGATTAATTTGTCACAAGGAGCGTTTCCAAATGAGCGTGCTTTGCGCGAAGATGGTGGTTTGGAAGAAGAGCGACGTTTGTTCTATGTCGCTGTGACACGAGCAAAAAAATATTTGTTTATGACATTTCCCATGACCAACAACCGTGGGGGCAATAGTTATGGTGGTTCGTGGGGAGAAAATTTTATGAACGAACCGAGTGTATTTGTATCCGAAATTGATTCAGAGTTGTTAGATGAAAAAGCGTCTTTAGGTGATATGACAGTTTTAAATGATCCGCGAGAAAATATATCATATATACCAGATGATCAACCCAGAACAATAAAGCCAGGAAGTTTTTTGAAAGACGTGGAAGATTTGTAAAAACAAAAAAGAGCCCAAATTTAATTGGTGCTCTTTTTAAATATTCTCTTCCCTGTTCCGTTCAAAAATTTTGTTTAAAATTTCTAAACGGATCGACAGGGAAGGGAGGCCTTCACACTGACGACCCAGGCACTAAGGGTGGCGGTCGTCACGCGACCAGGAGACTCTCAGCGGGCAGCGGTCGGAAGACGCGCTTTTTCTGCGCGTCGTGGTAGCAGACGACGGACTCCTTGTTCGTGTAGGCCTTGGCAACTTCGTCGGGTTCGGCCCACACCTCCTTGTGGTCGCCGCCGCTGCTCTTGCGGTAGAGGTACTTCCTCGTGGTGCGCACGACCTGCGCTGTCATAACGTCCAGAACTCGGTGTCCCGTTCCTCTACGCCCCATGCTTCCCCCTAGTAATACGTGTGAATTGGCACTTAAAAAATTATCATGAATTGGGGATAATGTCAACGCTTGGCCCTTGACTTTTCAACAGTCTTTGTATATACTAATCCACAGAACGCTGTATCTTCCTCCAATCTAGAGGGAGTGCAAACCTTAAAAAAATCGTGGCTGATTTAATCAAGGTCAGCTTTTTTATTTAAAATATTTATGCCTACATTGAATCAGGTGCTCCGCAAGGGTCGCACCAGTAAGGTCCGAAAGACCAAAACACCGGCATTGCAATTAACCGTAGACAATTTGCACCGCCGTAAGAAATTGGTAATCCAAGGCGGTAGTTTCCGTCGTGGTGTATGTACCAAGGTATATACCACTACTCCAAAGAAACCAAACTCTGCTTTGCGTAAAGTCGCTAAAGTACGTTTGTCTAATGGTATGGAAGTTATTGCTTACATTCCAGGTGAAGGTCATAATTTGCAAGAGCACTCAATCGTTTTGATTCGCGGTGGTCGTGTAAAAGACTTGCCAGGTGTACGTTATCATATCGTTCGCGGTGTTTATGATGCTCAAGGTATTGAAACACGTCGACGTGGACGCAGTTTGTATGGTTCTAAGCGACCAAAAGCCGCTAAGGCTGGAGCAGCTAAGAAGTAATTTTTAACTGAAACTATAATTATATGAGTAGAGGTGCAAGAAAAATTTCCAAAGAAGCTCCAAAGGGTGATCCAAAGTTTGGTAATCCAATGGTTGCTAAGTTTACTAACTATTTAATGATGGGTGGTAAGAAGACTATTGCGCAGAAGATTGTTTATGCTGCTTTAGAAAAGGCTGGTACTGATGCAAAGAAAACCCCAGTTCAGATTTTTGACGATGCAATTCGCAATGTTCAACCTCAAGTTGAAGTACGCTCTCGTCGTGTTGGTGGTGCCAATTATCAAGTACCAATGCCAGTTCGCGGCGAACGCCAGCTTTCGTTAGCTTTTCGTTGGATCATCGATGCGGCTCGTGCTAAAAAAGGCCAACCAATGTATTTGCGTTTAGCAACTGTGTTGCTTGATGCTTTTAACAACACTGGCGATGCGGTGCGTAAGCGTGATGATATGCATCGTATGGCGGAAGCGAACAAAGCTTTTGCCCATTTTGCTCGTTTTTCCAAATAATTAAATAATATATGCCTCGAGACTATTCATTAGAAAAAACTCGTAATATCGGTATCATGGCTCACATTGATGCCGGCAAAACCACCACCACCGAACGCGTGCTTTTTTACACTGGTAAAAAACACAAGATTGGCGAGGTGCATGAGGGTGAGGCAGAAATGGACTGGATGGAACAGGAAAAAGAGCGCGGCATTACGATTACTTCTGCTGCGACCACTTGTTTTTGGAAAGATCATCGTATTAATATTATCGACACTCCTGGTCACGTAGACTTTACCGTTGAGGTAGAGCGTTCTTTGCGTGTATTGGATGGTGCAGTAGCAGTATTTGATGGTTCTCAAGGCGTAGAGCCACAGTCAGAAACTGTTTGGCATCAAGCGGACAAATATGATGTGCCGCGTGTTTGTTTTATCAACAAGATGGACAAACTTGGTGCAGATTTTTACATGAGTATTGCTTCCATTAAAGAACGTTTGTCTAAAGACGCTGTTGCTATTCAATTACCAATCGGCGCTGACAGCACTTTTTCTGGTTTGATTGATTTGATTGAAAACAAAGCCTTTCATTTTGAAGGTGAGAAGGGTGAAAAGATTATTGAGATTCCAATTCCAGAGGACATGAAAGAGCAAGTAGCAGAATACCGTCATACGATGGTAGAAAAAGTTGCTGAGGCAACTGATGCCACGATGACTAAGTATTTAAACGGGGAAGAATTAACAATTGATGAAATTAGAACCGGTATCCGCTCAATGGTGCTTACTGGTAAAATTTATCCAGTAATTTGTGGTTCAGCTTTAGCAAATATTGGCGTACAACCAATGTTGGATGCGGTGGTGTGGTATTTACCAGCACCAACTGATGTTCCAGCTTTGAAAGGTATTAACCCAGAAACTGAAGAAGAAACCGAAAGACATCCATCAGACAGTGATCCGTTCTGTGCCTTGGCTTTCAAGGTAGCAACCGATCCATTTGTTGGTAAATTAATTTTCTTCCGCGTATATTCTGGTGTTGTAAAAGCTGGTAGTTATGTTTTTAACGCTAGTAAAGGAACCCGAGAACGTCTTGGTCGTATCGTGCGTATGCACGCTAACCACCGCGAAGACGTAGAAGAAGTTTTTGCTGGAGAAATTGCCGCTGCTATTGGTTTGAAAGATGTTTCAACTGGCGACACTTTGTGTGATGAAAGCAAACCAATGATTTTGGAACGTCCTACTTTTGCTGAACCAGTTATCTCAATGGCGATTGAACCAAAAACAAAAGCGGACCAAGAAAAAATTGGTATGGCTTTGCAGAAATTTACTGAAGAAGATCCAACTTTCCGTGTTCATACTGATGAAGAAACCCTTCAAACGATTATCGCTGGTATGGGTGAATTACATTTGGATATTATCGTTGATCGTATGCGCCGCGAGTTTAAGGTTGAGGCCAATGTTGGTGCACCACAAGTAGCTTACAAAGAAACCATCCGTCAATCAGCTGAAGCGGAAGGCAAATATGTTAAGCAGTCTGGTGGTCGTGGTCAATATGGTCATTGTTGGTTGAAGGTTGAACCACAACCAGGCAAAGGCTACGAGTTTGTTGATGAAGTAAAAGGCGGTGTAGTTCCACGTGAATATATTCCAGCAATTGAAAAGGGTGTTAAAGAAGCTCTTACTCGTGGTATTCAAGCTGGTTACCCAGTGGTAGACATCAAAGTTACCGTCTATGATGGTTCTTACCATGAAGTTGATTCGAACGAAATGGCTTTCAAAATTGCTGGTTCAATGGCTTTTGTTGCTGCTTGCAAAAAAGCTAATCCAGTTATCATGGAACCAATCGAGAAGATCGAAGTGGTTACTCCAGAACCATACATGGGTGATGCTATCGGTGATTTGAATGCTAAACGTGGTCAGATTCAAGAAATGACCGACAGAGGTCAGATGAAAGTAGTGCGCGCAATGGTGCCGCTTGCATCCATGTTTGGCTATGCCACCTCCCTTCGTTCGATGACCCAGGGTCGTGCTAGTTACTCAATGGAGTTTGATCATTATTCTGATGTTCCAGGTAACGTTGCTAAGCAAATTATCGAAGGAAAACAAAAGTAAGAAATTTTAGAAAAGATTTTGAACAAAAACATTCCGACTCAATCGGAATGTTTTTTTCTTGCTAAGAAACGGTAATTTTGTTAAGATTAAATCAAGCAAATTTAATTTAAATATATATGGGAACAGAACACCAAGATGAGGGGGCGAAGCAGAATCTTTTTTTACAGGTTTTGACAGGGGGAATAGACGCTGTTTTAGAAAAGGAACATGATGTTATGGCTTTGTTATGGATGTCTGATGTTTTGCATGCGCGTATTTTAGACGGTAAGGCCAACGCCGGACAACTCGCTTTGCTTGAGGAGGCATTTACCAAAGTAACTGATAAATTTAAAATACTTAGCGCCGGTCAACCAAAACAGGCAGGAGACCAACGTGGTGAGCCAGAAACTAAAGAACAGAGAAAAGTGCGTGCTTTAAAGAGAATTGATAAGTTCATGCAATATTTTGATAGTGAGTCGGGACATGTTGTTGGGCACGATAAAGAAAGTTTAGCAAACAGACGTCGGGATGCGGAAGCCAATCTTAAAATGTTAGTCGATCTTGATGAAAGCGAATTATCGGTTTGGTTGCAAAATCTCAAGACTGCGAAAGATAGCAAAAAACTACCAGCGGGTATTTTAGGTGTTGCGCTAATTGGGATGACCGCAGAAAGAAGTCTGCGCTCTAACCTTCAAGATGCTTTTATTGAGACAATAGAAATATTAATAGGTAAAAAGTAATTATGACAAGAATTTTTTCTGGTGTTCAACCCACAAACAATTTGCATTTAGGTAACTATTTAGGAGCAATTAAAAACTGGGTGGAATTGCAAAGAGCAAATGAGTGTATTTTTTGTGTTGTTGATTTACATGCGTTAACGGTATATCAAAAACCAGAAGTTTTACATCAGAATATTTTGAATGTTGTAAAAACATATTTGGCATTAGGAGTAGATCCAAAGAAATCGACAATCTTTGTTCAATCAAGTGTCAAAGAACACACCGAATTGGCTTGGGTTTTAAATACGGTTGCAAAGATGGGAGAGATGGAAAGGATGACGCAGTTTAAAGACAAATCAAAACAACATACCGGAAATATTAACCTGGGGTTATTTGCTTACCCGGTTTTAATGGCAGCGGATATATTGTTGTATGACACCAACGAAGTACCAGTGGGCGAAGATCAAAAGCAACATGTGGAATTAACTCGTGATTTGGCTTTGAGATTTAATAACCTGTACGGTGAAACATTTGTTGTACCAAAACCTTTAATAAAAAAAGACGGCGCTCGTATTATGGGGCTGGATGATCCAAGCAAAAAAATGAGTAAAAGTGCCGCGTCACCGGCTAACTACATTTCCTTATTAGATGAACCAAAGGTGGCGGAAAAGAAAATTATGAAGGCAGTAACCGATTCAGGTTCAGAAGTAAAAGGAGGAGCAGGTAAGCCGGCCTTAGACAATCTTTTGAATATATATTCTTTGTTGTCTGGTAAGAGTGTTAAAGAAATCGAAAAGGAATATGTTGGCCACGGCTACGGTGATTTTAAAAAAGGTTTAGCGGTGGTGGTGGTAGAATTTTTAACAGAGTTTCAAAAGAGGTTTAGTAAAATATCTGATGCCGAGGCAATTAAGATTTTACAAGTTGGAGCGAAGCGAGCAGAAAAGATTGCTTCCAACAAAATGGTGTTAGTAAGAAAGAAAATTGGTTTATTAAATTAATTTATTCATTAATATAAAAACATATGGAACAAAGTGTAACTGACGGACGTATCGCTATCCTAAAGAATTTCTATTTTTACGTGGTTTCTTTTGTGGCTTTAATGATGGTAGTTTTTTCGATTGCCAACATGATTAATATCACTTTAAAGACCTATGTTTTTACTAAAGCTGACTATGGATATTATTCCTATCCTGTCACTGCTTGTGATCCAACCATAGTTGATGCTAATATTAAAAAATTGTCTCCAGAAGAATGTGCTAAGTCAAATGCTGAGATGGAAAAAAGACAGGCAGACGAACGAGCAGCTCAGAAACAACGAGATTTAGTACGTGATATTTCTTACTTGGTAGTTGGTATTCCATTGTTCTGGTTACATTGGAGTTATTTACGCCGCAACAAGTCAGTTTAGTAATTGCTTGACAAAGTGATTAAGGAATAGTAAGGTATTAATATATGAAACTAATTTGCAACAACAACAACAATAATAATAACCCACCGTGTTGCGGGTAAGTTTTGTTTTTACTAGACCAAACAAACTCTCCTGCAAAACGGGAGAGTTTTTAATTTGCCAGGTAGTTGAGTGGTACAACACCTCGCTGTTAACGAGGATATCGCAGGTTCGAATCCTGCCCTGGCAGCAATTTAATAACACGACATTCGGCGTCGTGTTTTGTTGACAATGGTTACAACCGAGAGTTTAATAACATATAGAGAGGGGCTCTTTGCCAAACCAACCACAGAAGCGCCTTGACCACCGGAAGGAGGACTCCGATGAGGATCAAAGCGTACGGGACAAGAGGTTCGATTTCGGTTGCTGGCCCAGAGTTCGTGCGTTACGGCGGCAACACCACGTGCTTGCGGGTTCTGAGCGATTGCATACCGAGAGACACGGCTTTCGTGTTGGACGCGGGGGCTGGCCTTCGTCAGTGCTCCAAGGACATCATGGGTGCCGGCATCTTGAATCTTGCGGTTGCCATCACTCACTGGCACTGGGATCATACCCTGGGCTTCGTTATGGCTGCACATACTCATGTGCCCACGGCGAGGGTGAAGGTCTTTGGACCCAAAGAGTATGGGTATGGGCCGGAACAAAACCTCGGTGTGTTGTTGCGTCGACCGCAGTTTCCAGTGGATTTCGAAGCAGTGGAACACCGCTTCAAGCTGGTGGATCTGGAGCGCGTGGGTAACCAGGTGTTGCTGATCCATCCGCAGGGTGGCTTCCATCTCATTCCGCGGCATGTCTTCGACAAGCACGAGGAAGAGAAGACGCAAGTTCCTATGGGGAAAGTGGGACGCTTTCCCCTGAGCGAGTGCCTGGTAGTCAAGATGTTCCGTGCTAAGCACCCGGAGTATGCTGTCTCGTACCGGCTGGAGGAGAGGACCACGGGTCGCGTGTTCGTCTTCTTGACGGATCATGAGAATACTGCGGCTTTTCCGTTGGATCTGAAGGCGCACCTGAAGGGTGCCAACCTCCTGGTCCAGGACTGCCAGTATTCGCAAGCCTTCTACGAGGCGCTGGCGGGTGGATGGGGTCACGGAACACCGGAGTACTGTGCTAAGACAGCGATCGTTGCTGACGCTGATGTTCTGGCGCTTACGCATCACGATCCGAACGCGAGCGACGACGATGTCGATCAGCGTGTTGCAGAAGCGAAAGCAGCAGTTGTGCGAGAAAGTGGGGGTGGTAAAATCCCCGTTGTGCTGGGTCTGGCGGACTTCATGGAACTCGAGGTGTAATCCACGGTAAAGAAGGCGTCAGTGGTTAACCTGGCGGAAGAAAGAGCCCCTCTCTCTTTCTTCTTTTGTATATCACAATTGGTTTGAGGGTAGTTTGTTTACACGGTTGATTTTAATCGTGTTTTTTGTTAGTATTGAGCCATGAAAACAGAACAAAAAATTGAAATCATGTCCCCGGCGGGATCATTTGAAACTTTAACGGCCGCGATTCAAGCCGGTGCTGATTCGATATATTTTGGTATTGGTAAATTGAATATGCGGGCGCGAGCTGCTGCCAATTTTCAGTTGGCTGATTTAGCCAAGATTGTTAAAATTTGTCACCAAAGTAAAGTAAAAGCATACTTGGCGCTTAATACTCTGATGTATGATGAGGATCTGAAAGAAGCCAAGAAGATTTGTTTGCGAGCTAAAAAGGTGGGGATAGACGCAATGATTGTGAGCGATGTGGCAGTGATTGTTTATGCTCACTCAATTGGTTTAAAAATACATATTTCTACTCAAGCTAATGTTTCAAATTTTGAAGCAGTAAAATTTTTTGCTCGCTATGCCGAAGTAATTGTTTTGGCGCGAGAGTTAACCTTAGAACAGATTAGAAAGATAGTGAATCAAAGCAGAAAAGAAAAAATATTAGGGCCAGGCAAAAAACCAATTTGTTTTGAATTGTTTGTTCATGGTGCATTGTGTGTAGCGATTGCGGGTAAGTGCCAAATGAGTTTGGCACTGTACAATCACTCGGCTAATCGCGGTGATTGTTTTCAGGTGTGCCGGAGAAAATATAAAGTGACAGACGCAGATACGGGAGCAGAGCTGGTGGTTGATAATGAATATGTGATGTCGCCAAAAGATTTGTCTACGATTACAGTTTTAGATCAGATTATTAAGAGTGGCGTTTCGGTGTTGAAGATAGAAGGGCGTGGTCGTTCGGCCGATTATGTTCACACCGTCACTAAAGCATACAAAGAAGCGGCGGAGAGTGTTTTAAATGGTAGTTATAACAAAGAAAAAATTAAACATTGGCAAGACCAATTAAAAACCGTTTTTAATCGTGGTTTGTGGGAAGGTGGATATTATGTAGGCAACAAGTTGGGTGAATGGGGTGGAGCGTATGGTTCGCAGGCCACTGTAGAAAAAGAGTTCGTTGGTGTTGCTAATCATTATTTTCCTAAGGCTAAGGTAGCAGAATTTTTCTTAAATTCTGGTGGGCTAAAATTAAATGATGATATAATAATAACTGGACCAACCACTGGGTTAGTACAGACAAAAGTAGAAAGTTTATTTGTTGATGGTAAATCACAAAAGGTGGTTAAAAAGGGTGATATTGTTACAATTGGCATAGAAACCAGAATTAGAAAGTCGGACAAGTTATTTGTAATTAAACAAAGAGCTAAATAGTTTTTTTAAATATCCCACTTTAGCGGGGTATTTTTTGTTGAGCGATCTTGACAACTAACCGGAGGGGCGCTATACTAAATGCATCAGTGTTGCGTTTTTATTATGCAAGTAGAATATTTTTTTAAAAAAATTAGAGAAGCAGGTGGTCGGATGACTTTGGTGAGAAAGGCGATGGTTGGTATTTTTGTTAAAGAAGCAAGACCCCTTTCTTTGCGTACGATAACCGCCATGCTTAGCAAAAAGAAGATAAATATTGATCGGACTACTATTTATCGGGAGCTTGTTTTTCTAACGGAGAACAAGGTTATTTCTACCATAAATTTAGGGGATAGTCAGAAATATTACGAAATTTTTTTTCATCATCACCACCATTTAGTGTGTACGGCGTGTAATTTTGTTGGAGAAGTTGTGTTAGACCCCTGTCTTAAAAAGTATGAAAATAAATTTTTAAAAGAAAAAAATTTTCAAGTTGTCAGTCATTCTTTGGAGTTTTATGGTTTGTGTGAAAAATGTCAATAATATAATTTATCATTTAATTTATCATTATGAGCGTGTTATTTAATTCTGTTATTGCCACAGTAGTGGTTAGTCTTATTTCTCTGATTGGTATTTTGGTGCTTACTATCAAACAAGAGGTTTTGAATAAGATTGTTTTTTATTTAGTGGCAATTTCTGCGGGGGCTCTTTTGGGGGGAGCATTTTTGCATTTAATCCCCGAGGCACTAGAAAGTGTTGAACCGGGTTTTGCTAGTGAAAAAATATTTTATGCTATTTTAGTTGGTTTTATTATCTTCTTTGTCTTAGAGCGCATACTCCATTGGCATCATTGTCATAAGTATGGTGATGCCTGTCCAGTGCATACGTTTAGTTACATGAGTTTGATTGGTGATGGGCTTCATAATTTTATTGATGGTTTAGTGATTGCTGCTGCCTTCTCTTTAAGTGTAGAGTTGGGTATTGCCACAACTATTGGTGTGGTTATTCACGAAATTCCGCAAGAAATTTCTGATTTTGGGGTTTTGATTTATGGTGGTTTAAGTAAGGCGAAAGCACTATTTTTTAATTTTTTATCTGCCACTTTAGCAATTGGTGGGGCTTTAGTTGGTGTGGTGTTGGCACAAATGACAGATGGGGCGATGCCAATATTAGCCGCTTTAACTGCCGGTGGGTTTATTTATGTCGCGGCATCTGATCTTATTCCTGAATTACACAAAGAATCTCGGCTGGCCAAATCGCTGGCCGCGTTTGTTTGTTTTCTGGTTGGTATCGGTTTGATGGTTTTATTGAAGCTTATGGGTGCAAAATAGTTGGTATATTTTTTGTTTAAAAGTGGTATAATACAAAAGTTAAGTACTTAAATATAAACATATGAAGGGATACAATGCGAATATCGAAAAGCTAACTTTGGAAAACAATAGTTTCCGTCAGGTTCTTTATACTGGCAAACATAGTCAGTTGGTTGCAATGAGTTTGTTGCCTAGTGAAGAGATCGGTTCTGAGGTACATGAAGACAATGATCAATTTTTCCGTTTTGAAAAAGGGGAAGGCAAGGTTGTTATTGATGGTAATGAATATGTAGTAGGTGATGGTGATGCGATTATCGTCCCATCTGGAGCAGAGCACAATATTATAAATACATCGTCCGAAGAATCTTTGAAATTGTATACAATTTATTCTCCGGCGCATCACCGTGACGGTGTGGTGCATGTCACCAAAACAGAAGCTGAAGCTGATGACGAACATTTTGATGGAAAGACAACTGAATAGTTTGAAACTCCGCCCAGTACCTGGGCGGTTTTGTTTTTGAAATAATATAAGGTAGTTTATTGTAATAGAGGTGTAGTATGTCTTATCTTAAGCTTACCGACGAGCAATTGGTTGTGGTAGTGCGTGAAGATGATAAGGAAGCGTATGGCGAAGTAGTTCAACGTTACCAGACAAAGTTAGCTCATTACTTAGGAAAATTTATTAACCACAGCGCTGAGCTTGAAGACGTACTT
Organism: uncultured Gammaproteobacteria bacterium; assembly: GCA_964535515.1. Classification (GTDB taxonomy): domain Bacteria; phylum Patescibacteriota; class Patescibacteriia; order Magasanikbacterales; family GWA2-37-8; genus CAZHTA01. The sequence goes on along the minus strand of CAZHTA010000014.1, from coordinate 14,431 downwards.
CAGGAGGTTTTTATTAAAGCTTTTCGCAATCTGTATTCATTTGATACCAAACAAAAGTTTTCTTCTTGGATATTCCGTATTGCTCACAATGAGGCAATAAACAATATTAAAAAAAGGAAAAATGAAAAATTGATTTTAGATGAGCATGAGTGGGAGATAGTGGACGAGAAGATTGACTTGAGTCGCGAGGTTGATAGGAAAATATCGCGTGAGCAGATCGCGGTTGCTTTGGGGAAATTAAAAGAAAAATATCGCGAGCCTATCATTTTGTTTTTCTTTGAAGAAAAATCATATGAAGAAATCAGTGATATTTTAAAAATACCAACCAGCACGGTCGGTACACTAATTTCGCGAGGCAAAAAAGAACTTCAAGTATTTTTTAAAAAACAATAGTATGGAAAACTCTCCGAATATCGAAAATAAAGTAATGGCCAAAATTAAGAGTGGGAACATTAAATTACGTTCCAAGTATATTTTTTTGGCAGAAAAATTAGGAATTGGTAGCGCTTTGGCCCTAAGTATTATTTTGGCTGTTTTAGTTTTTAATTTTGTTTTGTTTTATCTACGCTCATCAGACAATCTATCGTATTTAAGTTTTGGTAGTCGTGGTTTTTTGGCGTTTTTAGATTCTTTTCCTTATGGTTTGATTATCATGTTTGTGCTTAGTTTATTTGTTGCTGGGTTAATTTTGAAAAAAGCAGATATGGCGTACAAGAAACCATTTGGATATTTGGCGATATTCTTAACTATTGCCGTGATGTTGTTGGGGGCAACGCTTACTTTTGCTCGAGTAGCCGAAAGGTTTGAACAAGGGATGTTTGATCCACATTCGCCAAGCAGATTTTTTCGTCCGTTTATGGAGCGTGGTTTAAACGAGCGTCGGGGTGGGATTGTTGGAAAAGTGGTGGAAGTAGGAGAACAATATTTTGTTATTCAAACTCCTCGGGGTTTAAAAAAAGTGGATGTATCAGTCCTAGAACAAATGGCAGCCGAGGAAATTGCTATTGATTCTTGGGTGATGGCGGTAGGTGACAGAGATAAAGGGGTGTTTTCTGCGCACTTAATTAAGGTGGTAGATGAGAAAGATATGCCCATGATTGAACGGGGCGTGCGTCGTTGCTTTGGCGCATCATCTTCAAGCTTGCCATCTGGGGCTATGCCTTGTGGGGGCGGGTGCTTTGGTAGTTCGACCGGTCAGCCGTGTTTTGATAAGTGTGGACGTTAAATAGTTGTTGGTTTTTTATTATTAATATTTTTTGAAATAATTTGTTTAGTCAGGCTGTATTACTAATAGAGCTGGCTTAACAATTTATTCATTAATTTAATTGGTATGAAAAATAAAAAGTATTTAATTATTCCAGTAGTTGTATTTTTAGCGTTACTGGCCGTTAGTTCGGCTTCGGCTTATGGTGGTGATCGTAGTGGTATGATGCAGTCTGGTGGCGATTCAACCACTTGGGCAAAGAATTTTGAAGATAAGATGGGTGAACAAGCAAAAGTTTTGGGGATGAGTGTGACTGATCTAAAGGCCAAATGGGCAGAAGGTAAAAACATCCATGATATTGCTAAAGAAAAAGGGATAAGCGATACAGATTTACGCGCTAAAATGCAGGCGCAAAAGACCGAGCAGATGAAACAATATTTAAAATCCTTAGTTGATAGTGGATCTATTACTCAAGCTCAAGCGGATGTGCGTTTGAAATTTATCCAAGAGAAACAAGCTAACAAAAAAGCGGGTAAAGGTTTTGAGGGTAAAGGACAAGGACGTGGTAATTGTGTGGTGAACAAATAATTGAAGCGACGTTAAGGGTTCGTGTGGTAGTTTAGAAGTTTAGTTATATTTTTTTAAGAAGCAAGAAATTCCTGGATAATTTTCAGGAATTTTTTGTTTGTGTTTTTAAAAAATATTTTGTATAATTAATTAAACTTAATTCAATTATCTTGGAGGGGTATGAAGAAGTTTTTTTTCGTAAGCGCACTGAGCGTCTTTTTGTTTCTATTTCTTTTTTCTACTGTTCTGGCTGAAGAGTGTGTCACTACTACCGCCAAAACAAAGCTTTTTCTTAACGAGATTTCTTCTGCTTCGGCACATGACGATTGGGTGGAGTTGTATAACTTGTTTGATCAGTGTATTGATCTGAGTGGTTTCTCTGTTTGGGATTCGAGTGGGAGTGTAGAAACTTTTTCTTCTTCCACTTTTTTAAACTCAGGAGCGTATTTAAATGTTGATTTAAATAATCGTTTAAATAAAGCCGGTGATTCGGTAATTTTAAAATATGGCGAGGAGGAGTGGGACCGATTTGATTATGGCGCTGGTGCTAGTTATGTTGCAGCTGAAGATGGGCATGTTTGGGCGCGCTTGCCTGATGGTGGTAGTTGGGCAACAACAACTGTTTTTACTCCGGGTGCGACCAATGGTGAAGTAATTTTACCGCCGATTGAAGTTCCTACCACAACAGCAACTACTACCCCAGATCCAGTTGTACCAACTTCTACCACGCCTGTCTCAACGAGCACAGGTGTTGGTGTTGATTATAGCGGTTTACGTTTAAACGAGGTGTTGTCTGATCCGGTGAGTGGTAATGAGTGGGTTGAGTTGTTTAATTTGAGCACAAACACTTTGTCGACAGGAGAATTAAGAGTTTGTGATAGTCGTTTAACTTCTTGCAAAACAACGACGGGCACAGTTGCAAGCGAGAGTTGGTTTGTGTTTGATTTAGGGAGTGGGTTTTTAAATAACTCTGGTGACAGTGCGATTTTGAAAGACAGTAATGAAAATATTTTAGATAGTATTAGTTTTGGGGCGATTGGTGAAGGTCGTTCATTTGCGCGTTCGGTTGATGGCACGGGCTCCTGGGCAGTAACCACCCAAATTACTCCTGGGGCAAAGAATGTAGTTGTTGTCCCACCAGTATTAAGTAGTGGGACAAGTGGTAGTAGTTATGCTGCCAAATCAGTTCCGGTAGCTACAACAACTACCGTTGTTGTTAGTAATTTAGTTACCTCTACTTTTTTAGGCAAGGTTGTTTTAAATGAAATTTTACCTGACCCAGAAGGGGTGGATACGAACGACGAGTTTGTTGAAATTAAAAATATTTCTAATACTGAAATTAATTTGGCTGGTTGGGCGATTGGCGATAAGGACAAGAAATATTATATTTCCGGGAGTATTTCACCTAGTGGTTTGTTGTTCTGGCGACGAGTAGTTTCGGGAATTGTTTTAAACAATATTCAGTCAGAAGAAGTTTTTTTGTATGATTCAAATGGTAATGTTGTTGATCGAATAAAATATGATCGTGCTGAAAGTGGTTTAAGTTATTCGCGTTTTTCGGTTGATTGGAAATGGACTAATCAGATTACGCCCGGACAGGAAAATATTCTAGAGGAGGAAGATTCGGTTGGTGTAGTTTGGAATTTAAAATATCCAGTAAGTGCTGATTTGAATGAGGTGGTTTTGTTGTCAGCGGAAGAGTCAGTTGATCCACGTGGTGGCAAATTATCTTTTGTGTGGGATTTTGGTAGTGAGAAAATTTCTGGTGAGGAGGTAGAGAAAAGTTTTGTTAGTTCGGGTGTGTATGTGGTTGATGTTTTTGCTTCTTCAACAGCGGGTACGGTTGGCAAGAAACAGATAAAAATAACTGTGGGAGGAGGACTGTCTTTGGTTAATAGTCCAATTGTAATTAGTGAAGTGATGTCTGATCCAAACGGACAAGACGGTCGTGAATATATTGAAATTTGGAATAGTGGTTCGAGCACAATCGATTTGTCTGGTTGGCAGTTAAGAGTGGGTGCAAAAAAATATCAGATTCCGGATAAGACAACGATCTCACCGTTTTCTTGTTTAGTTTTTTATCGGGCGGCAACAAAAATTTCTTTAAATAATTCGGGTGGGAAAGTTGAGTTGTTAGCACCGGGTGATAGTGTGGTCGACGTAGTCAAATTTGGTAAGAGTGTTTCTGGTAAAAGCTATTCTTCAGTTAATGGTGAATGGATATTGACTGTACCAACACCAGGTCTGGCATCTGGAGCCGGAGAAGTTAAGGCTGGGCCTGTCGCTGTTATCAAGAGCACAGGAAATGCAGGCGGCGTTTGGTATAAAACAGTTTCTTTGAATGAAGCACGAGAACAAGAAAAGGGTGTGGGTGTTTTGGTACAAGGGACAGTTGTGGTAATTCCTGGAATATTTAGTGTTCAGTATTTCTACATCTCCGATGGTAATGCGGGTATTCCGATTTATCAATACAAAAAAGATTTCCTACCACTTAAAGTGGGTGATGTGGTTAGAGTAAGGGGTATAATTTCAGAAGCGAACGGACAGAAGAGAATTAATATTAAACAGGCAAAAGATGTGGATATTTTGAAAACAGAACAGGAGGTTTCTATAATGAATGTTGATCTAAGCGAACTAGAGGAGCAGTCATTAGGGACATTGGTAAAAGTAGTTGGTGATATTACGGAAAAGAAAAGTGGATATTGGTATATTGATGATGGTTTATCTGAAGCGGTGGTATATTTTAAAAAAGGAGCCAAAATTAATCTAGCTGATTTTTTAGAAGGACAAAAAGTTGAGGTGGTGGGGGTATTAGAACGAGGTAATAGCGGTTTGCAAATTTGGCCAAGAGGTCAAGAGGACGTTAAAGTGGTTGGCGTGGCAAAAGAATTAGAAAAACCAGTCGTAAAAAAAGACGTGGGGACATATTTTTCAGCTGCTGCTGGCGCAGCTACCACTTTGTTATTAGGGTTTTTCGCTCGTGCTCGAGGGCTAATGTTTTTGGCTTGGTTTGGGCGGGGAGCTAAGGCAATCGCAGCGATTATTCGTCGAAGTTGAGGCACCCTTGTTTTTTCACTTGTTTTATGATATTTTGTTAGGGTAACGGAAGGGTGTCCGAGCGGTTTAAGGAAACAGTCTTGAAAACTGTCGTCCATGCAAGTGGACCGTGGGTTCGAATCCCACCCCTTCCGCACAGTGTTTTTTCCCACCCGCAAGGTGGGAATTTTATTGGAGAGGTGGCTGAGCTGGTTTAAGGCACCAGTTTCGAAAACTGGCGTGTTCGAAAGGGCACCGAGGGTTCAAATCCCTCCTTCTCCGCATATGAAAAAACTTTGGTTTAAAGCCAAAACTTATGGGTACGGTTGGTACCCGGCCACATGGCAAGGTTGGTTAATTATCAGTATTTATATTGCTGTTCTTGCGTTGTTAATAACCATTTTTAATACCAATCCGTCTGAGTTTTTGTCCGTGTATTTATTTTTAGTATTATTAACTACTGCTATTTTGATTTATGTTTGTTATAAAACTGGTGAGCCGGCGAAGTGGCGATGGGGGGATAAAAATAAATAGCAGCACTTATCAGTTTTATTTGTAATGGAATTTTAACTGTATGAAAAAAATATTATATATTTTGTTGGGTTGTGTCGCTCTTGTTTTGGTAGTGGGGATAATAAAATTTAATTTTATTAATGACGATATTTTTGTTGAAAGCAATGGAAAAATGGTTCGAGAAGTTGATGTAAAAAAAGAAGAAGAGAAGGTTGGTTTTTCTAGCGCTGGGGCTGTTGTGTCAACGACAACTAAAGAAGTGGTAAACAAAAACGAAGCCGCTGTTCAGGCACCAAATGATGCTGAGCCATTACGAATGTGGCAAGGTGATTATGTTGGGACTGTCGTAGCAAGTGGCTTTGTTACGACGTCTGGAGGTTTTTCTGATTGTAATGAAGGCGGCTGTGACGAAGGTTCTTCCACGGTTGTGGTTGTGCATTTTATGGTAATCAATAGCACTAATACACTATTTAATAATCTTTTAGCTGAGTATAACGGAAATTATTTTGCTGGTAAGGGGTGGTTAAGTTTAGGTTGTTTGTCAGAAGATAGAAACAAACTCGAATCTTATAATGATGGGAACTTTAGTGAAGCGGATAACTTGATTGTTGGAAAAGATCTTGAGGCTGTAATGAATAGCACACCACAAAATCCAATAAAATTACAACTAACGAAACCTTATCACACTGGAGGGAGGGGTGCGTCCACGTGTTATGCGCATTTTAGGAATTTTAAGGTTATTACAGATTAAGATATTTTTTATATGACCGTAGAAAAACATATTGTCATATTTTCTCACGGATTTGGTGTGTGCCAGGATGATCGTGGCTTGTTTGTTGATATTGGATTTGCTTTGGGCGGAATTAAGACGGTTATGTTTGATTACAACGAAGTTGACGTAGAGAACAACATTCTTACGGTTAGGCCTTTTTCAGAACAAGTAAAGATATTAAAAGAAGTGGTGGAGGGGCAAAGAAGTCTTGCTCCAGACGCAACTATTGATTTAGTTTGTCATTCTCAGGGTTGCTTGGTTGCAGCACTTGCTCAATTATCTGGAATTCGAAAGACAATACTTATCGCACCACCAACTGATATGGATGCAGGAAGAACATTGAGTCGATACAGGGACAATCCGAAAGCAGAGATAAATTTAGAGGGTGTTACTAAACTACCGCGCACAGATGGTAGTACGACGATTGTTCCTGCTGAGTATTGGCACGAAAGAGAAAAATGCGCTGCACCAATTGATTTGTATAATGAGCTTGCTGGAAAAACGGAATTAGCTGTGATCAAAGCTAAACAAGATCACGTGTTAGGTAGCACATCTTTTGATGGTCTTGATAAGAAAGTAGAAGTGATCGAACTTGATGGCGACCACGATTTTACAACTTCAAGGAATGGTTTATGTAAGGTAATTAGCGGCATCCTTTTTTAAGGTGATTGGTATAAAGAAGGCGGCTTAGTTGTTTAGTTTTGAAGAATTGATTTTATAATCTTAGCCCTATACAGTAGGGCTTTTTTGTTATATTATTAATGTTGTAAAAATATATATTATGCCTACATTTTATCATCTGATTAATCACGTAAAGAAAAGCGATAACGGCCATCGGCCGCTTTATCTTTTTTCAATAATGATTTTTTTCTTTGTTATTTTTGATGGCATTGTTTCTTATACTGCTCCTTTGTTTATCAGTGAAGCAGGTGTTTCCGATACAGTAATGGGTTTAATTATTGCCTCTTCATCGGTGGCGGGTGCGATCTTTGATTTGTTGCTTTGTCGGTTTTTAAAAAATACCAATTTTCGTCGGTTGTTGATAATAATGTTCGCGTCGGCGTTGTTTTATCCACTAATTATTTCACAGTCAAAGGCCGCTTTTGGTTTTGTTATCGCTATGGTTTTATGGGGTTTTTATTATGACCTTTTTAATTTGGCGCAGTTCAACTTTGTCGCTAGTGAGTCCAAAGAATCAGAGCATACTTCTAGTTTTGGGGTAATTAACGTTTTTAAGTCTTTGGGCTATGCGATCGCGCCAATGCTTGCGGGTTTGCTTATTGGAGTTTCGATGGTTGGTAACAAACCATTGATTTTGTCGGTAATCTTTTTTGTTATTTCGGTCATGTTCTCTGTGGCGTTGTTTCGAATGATTAAAAACGGTAAGAAAGTAGAGGTGTGTGTGAATGTGCCGCTGATCTGGGAAAAGAGTTTTCATCGCGAACTTGGTCTGTGGTGGCGATTAGGTAAGATTGTTTTCCCGGTTTTGTTTTTAACGTTTATGTTGAATGTAACGGATGCTTTTTTCTGGACAATCGGCCCAATACTTTCTGAAAATTTTGGTGTTTGGGGTGGTTTGTTTCTTTTTACTTATCAACTTCCACCACTTTTAGTTGGTTGGTTTGCTGGTCGGGCCACCAGTCGTTTCGGTAAGAAAAGGACAGCGATCGTTTCGTTTTTGGTTGGTTCAGCAATTTTCTGTTCTTTTTGGTTGGTAAAAGAATTTTGGGTGATTATGGCACTAAACTTTGTTGCTTCGTTTTTTATTGCTTTTGCTTGGCCATCAATTAACGGGGCCTATGCTGACTATATTTCTGAGAAACCAGTGATTGAAAAAGAGTTAGAAACTGTTCAGGATTATTTTACTAATCTTGGCTATGTGATTGGCCCGATTGTTGCCGGTGTTTTAAGTGATCAAGTGGGGCATTTAAACACTTTTTCATTGTTGGGGGTGATTGGAGTGGTTACAGCAATATTTTTGTTAATTTTTACTCCGAAAAATATTGATATAACAAAGGTGGAATAGTTTTTATTATATTTAATTTAAAAGAGCGGGCACTATGAAAATACATTTTCTCGGGACCAATGGTTGGTTTGATACAAAGGAAACGGGTAGTACAATGTGTACTTTGTTGGAGACCAAGGAAGCATATATTGTTTTTGATGTTGGTTTTGGTGTGCACAAATTGGATAAATATATTAAAGATGATCGGCCAATATATGTCTTTATCAGTCATTTTCATTTAGATCATGTTTGCGGTTTCCATGTGATGCCAAAGTTTAAATTTAAACAAAAGATGACGATGGTTTATCAAGATGACCCAAGTAGTATCGCGGCATTTAAAAATTTAACGTCGCATCCTTTTTGTGCTTCTGTTAAGCAATACAGTTTTCCTGTAGAGACAATGAAAGTTAAGTCAGGTGGTCACACTAAACCAATCGAATTTGAATGTTTGCCGCTACAGCATACGGATCCTTGTTTGGGTTATCGGGTATATGTTGAAGGTAAGGTAATTGTATATTGCAGTGATACGGCACCTTGTGAAAACAGTATTCGTTTAGCACAAGGAGCGGATGTTTTGTTGCATGAGGCTTCATTGTCTGTTGGTAAAACAGACGCAAAGTGGGGTCACTCTAATCCTGTTGAAGCAGCTGGGATAGCCAAAAAAGCAGGTGTCAAAAAGTTGGTTTTAACACACTTTGCGGGTAGTTGTTACACCTCTTTGTCTCAAAGAAAGTCTGGGGTAAGTGCGGCAAAGAAAATATTTACTAATACAATTATGGCCACCGATGGGTTGGTTGTTAAAATATAAGAAAATTTATATGTCAGAAGATACAAAAAAAGAAAAAAGTTTGTATACAGCGAGTGAGATGAAGAAAGTTATTCAATCAGCTGAGATGGCTTTGTGGTTAGATAGTTATGATGATATTTTTTCTGACTTTGATCCGCGTCCTTATATGGAGCGTTCATTGTCCGATGATTTTTTATTAGAAATGAAAAAGGTGGCTAAGGATCGTGGTCGTGATAGTTTTGAATTAAGATTCTTGTTGGCGCCAGAGACTAGGAACGAAGATAGTGAGCAGATTATTAGGGAACGCTTGCATCACTTTTTTAATCAGCAGTATCAACATTATCTTAAAGAACGGAAAGCGGCAATTTGGCGCGGCGTACTTTTTGTATCTCTTGGTGTGGTATTAATGTTTTGCGCATCTCTTTTGGTTACTTTTTTTGATGAGCACAATTTGTTGTTTAGTTTTCTAGTTATTTTGTTGGAACCGGCTGGTTGGTTTTTGTTTTGGGAAGGGTGGGCACGAGCAATGTATCGGGCAGAAAAAATTAACCCAGAAATCAAGTTTTACCACAAAATGGCACATAGTAAGATTAATTTTATTTCATATTAGTCGTTCGGTTTTGAAGGCTTGATTATTAGTGAGCAAAGGGATAGAATAGTCGTATTAATTGATTAATATTTTTTTATGTCAGTAAACAATCTATCAGAACGAGGGTCGTTGCCAACATTTTTGGTAGTGGTATTAGCGGTGGTTTTTATCGGTATTAGTGTTGTTGCTGGTTATTTTTTGGGAGGATATTTTAAGTGGAACAACAAAACATCGGGTGGTGACGCCGTATTAGGGACGCCGCAAGATATTGTGATTTCGGTTACCTCAACCGGAAATGCCGACAGCGGAACATTGATTCCGGGAAACTCTGGTGCCCAAGCTGTGGTAGAAAACAACGTACTAAAATTAGAGGGTTTATCTTTTGATTTAACTCCTTATCAAATTTTAAAAGACGATGGTCCAACCGAGCTGCCTTTACAATATGCTTCGCTACCTTTAGCAATAGCGAATAGTATCCAGTGGGTTAAGCCGGTTATTATTAGTAGCTTAGGTTTTTTTAATGTTGAGCACAGTACAACTACCAGGGTTAAAGTAGAGGACTCAGATTATTATAATTCTTATGGCGTGACCTCCTATTATGTTGGTGGGTATTTTGAACATGACGGTAAAAATGGCCTTATTATTTTTGCTGATCCAGTTTGTTTGGATTGTATGGGGGTTGAGATTAATCCCAGTTCGATGTTTGTTTTGTATAACAACGAGGTTGTGCTGTTGAATCGCTATATCGAGAAAACTCTATTAGGAGTGTATCCTACGAACGAGGATCCAACGGGTTTTATCGTACGCAGCAGTATAAAAGTTGATAAGAATTTTTCTATTGCCTATTTAAATTTTCCCAAACGTTTAAATATTCAACCTGGAATAACATTAGACCATGTTTCTACCGGCGCTGCTGGGTTAGATGTTAGTCCAGGAGACAGTGATAAAAAAGTGGCGACAGTAGATATTTTTGGTGATGTGTATTTAGATTCAGCCGGAAGAAATTTTAGGTTATTTGGTAAGGATGGGAGAGAGCGAGTGTATGAGTATGTACCGGATGCGTTTAGTGGTGATAAACTAGATACGGTTATTTTTAACGATGGTAAAAGAATCGAAGGGTATCGCCACCAATCAACTGGTGGTTGTGGACGTTCTCGTTTAGGGATAGTTTATCCCGACCAAATTAATGCGGCCACTGATTTAAAGGAAGTGGGTAAGACTGTTTCTGGTTTGAAGGTATTTGGACTTATTGACCAAGAACACAAGATCTTAAAAGATTTTTACAAATCGGTTTTTTTCCCAGTGGAAGGACAAAATGTTAGTTACGACGATTTTATCAAGGAACGTCCGATGGTATTTTTTATTGATACATTAGGTCGGGTCATATCGTTAGAGTTAAACAAATTTGTTCCGGCAGCAGAATGTGGTAAGCCAGTAATATATCTATATCCAGAGCAAGACACAAAAGTAAAAGTTAATTTGCAAGTAGAAAAATTTAGTTATACTGAACCAGAGTATGGTAGTGGTTGGGAAGTGTTAGCTAAACCAGATGGTGAGATTACTAACTTGTCTGATGGCAAGCAGTATCCATACCTGTTTTGGGAAGGAATTGGTGTGGGTGAACAACCAGAAGCCAATAGTGGATTTGTGATAACACAGGGTGAGGTTAATACTTTTTTGAATGAGAAGTTATTACAGCTTGGTTTGCAGGGCAGAGAGGTTAGTGATTTTATCGAATTTTGGCAGCCACGGATGACCAAGGCCCCATATTACTTTGTGACTTTTTATGGTACTAGTGTTATGAATCAAATTGCTCCACTTAAAGTGCAGCCAAAACCAGATACGGTGATAAGAATATTAATGGATTATCGTCCGTTGCAGTCGCCCGTTGAAGTAAAAGAGCAAAGACTGTCACATTTACCACGTACAGGTTTTACTGTAATCGAGTGGGGTGGAGTATTGGGGAGAGAATAGTATGGAGAAATGGAAAACAACTAAGTTAAAACGACTGGCCAAAGCAGTTTTGACCCTTAAAAAGGATGAGGAGCTATTAGGCTTTTTGCGTGACTTACTTACTCTTGATGAACTAGAGGAGGTTTCGCGACGTTGGCAGGCGGTTGAGTTGTTGGATAAAGCCAAGACCTATCGTGAAATTGCTGAAAGCACTGGTCTTAGCACAACAACCGTGACGCGCATTGCACACTGGTTAGAACACGGCGAAGGTGGATACAAAAAAGCATTAGAAAATCTGAAGAAGCACCCTAATTAAATAGGGTGCTTCTTTTTTATCCACAGGTTCGGTTTGACAAGTGATATTATCTGTGTTACTGTATTAATACAGTGATACAAATATGAATTTAATATACACGGCAAAATTTAATCATCATTCCGTTGGCCTTGGATAACAAATCTGGGCAGGTTTGTTGTTTAAGGCAAAATCGCTTATCTTAGGCGATTTTTTGTTTTTAAAATATTAATATGAAAAAATTGGTTATTTGTGATTGGAATCGTACGTTGTTTAATCCGGTTAATAAAAAATTGTATTCAGATGTATTAGGTTTTCTTCGGGCACTTACAGGTAATTGTTTGGTGCTTGTTAGTGCTAACGAGATTGATAGTAGTGAATATATTAAGATGGTTAGCAACTTTTTTAGTCGGGTTATTATTGGAGAAAAAGATAAAACTACGTTTCTTAAGATAAGCCGTTCGATGGCAAAGAAGAATGTCTGGGTGGTGGGTGACAGAATAGATTCAGAAATATATTTAGGTAATGTCTGTGGTTTCCAGACGATTAGAATAAAACGGGGGAAATTTAGGAATCAATTACCAGCAAATAAAAAGGAACAACCAAAATTTGTGGCGGCTAATTTAAGAGAAGCTTTGAAAATTATTTTATCTAAATAAACCAGCTGCTAAGTGGTTGGCAGTTGGTTCTTTAGACAACGATTACGGAGGTTGCGATGCAGGATCTGAAGACAATCAGAAAACGAGTGCGCGAGGTCGGTCTGGGGGCAGAGGAGAAACACCAGTTTGTTCTTGGTCCCCAAGGTTTGCCAATCACTCTCTCGGAAAAGTTGGAGTTGGAAGAAATTGGTGTGGCCGCCGCTCAGTTCATTGGCCACGTCGATCGCTGGTACAAGGAGCAGAAAGATCTGCCGGGCGGCTCGTGGTGGCTGCGTCTCATGGGCAAGGGTGTTCCGGCTGATTATCTGCACGCTCCTTGGGTGTCAGAGCTTCCGTTTACCATGATGGTAGACACGGTCTTCACTTCTCAAGGTTGGCGGATTGTGGAAATCGATGCCACCAATCGTAACGCAATGGGTTACCCATTGGTTATGCGCTATCTCTACGATCTTCCTTTGCTCTGGCAAGGTCTGGCGGAAACGTGGCGGGCTGGTGGTTGGGCCGGTTGCACCCAGATTATGGGTGATCTGCAGAGATATTATGAGCCGTACTTTCGTTTTTTCCTTAAAGCGATTGACGGCGACTTGGTCAGAGAAGCGGAGCTACGTCGGTGGTTGGGTGGGTTTGGTGACAACACCAAGCTGCTTGATATACCGGTGATGTACTTCAGCAACGATTCACTGGAAAGGATCTTGCAACGGTTAGGAAAATTTCCGATTGCGATCCCTCCTAAGCACCCGCTTTCTTCCAAGGCGACCTTGAGTCTTCTTTGGGAAGAAGAAGGTTTTGTTGATGAGCCGGTGAAAAAGTTCGCTCCGGTTACGCGACTGCTCTCGAGTGGTCGTCCCTTACCGTCTGGTAGTTTCTTGGTGAAGATGCTACAGAGTAGTGGGGCACACGGAGTGTTCCTAAACGACTCTGGGTTGCTCGCTAAACTTCACTCCGAACGTAAGCCGCAAGCGATTTGGCAGGAGCAACTGCCGATCACAACCAAGCGAGTGCGGTTTTTAGATGACGACGGAAATCTTAATGAGGGAGATTTCTACGTTCGTGTTAGTTTGTTCATTACCTCAGATGGCAAGGTGGTTGATGCGGATGCCACCTGTTCGCCTTCGGCCATTGTCCACGGATCAAGACAGTCGGTCATGACTGTTCCGGTTCTGATCTGAGGTCACGATGTGGTTCATTTCTAAGTTGTTGTTTTTCTCGTATCACGAGGGTAACAACACAAATCTTTGGCGCAGTTATCATTCCTATGATAATTTCTGCGCCACTGTTCTAAGTATTTTAATGAGGAATATTTAGAATAGTGTGTGGTAAACATATTGACATAGTTATTAAATAGTGTTTAGATTTAACAAACTGAAGTCCAAAGGAGGACGTCATGAAGACAGGGTCTTTGGCCTCGGCCGAAGCCGCATTGACGATCCTTCGGAGGTTCGTCGCGGCAGCGCGGAAGTTGGGGTGGAAAGAAGATGATATGGTCCAAGGCATTCTTGAGGCAGTGGACGATGCTGCTGCTGTGGAGATCCTTGGCAGGAGAAAGCATCTCCACCCACTGGTTGTTCTGCCCGTGACGGAACAACACCTTGGTCTGTTGCCTAGCGATCGGGAGTGGGGAGTAGTCTTCACTGTCGGTACGACGATTCCTAGTGGGTTCGTCGACATGGACATTGTTCCGGTTGTCATCAATGAACAGATTCGGGTTGGTGGCGACGATCTGATGAAACGAGCAGACGAAGAGCAGTGTCCGTTTGGTCTGGGTGACGCTGCCGTTCTTCATGGACGGCAGGACGAAATCCCGTCCAGGCTGTACAAGTGCAGCTTCATCTTCCCCAGAACAGTCCTAACGTCTGGGAAAGAGCGCTACGTCGTCTCGCTCGTTCGGGACCGAAAGACTGGGGGCTGGAAGGTCGTCCCTCGTCGGTTGAGCGGTTGGTTCTATGTGAACGATTACCTTCTTCGTTCACGCTTGCCGCAAGAGCTTCCTCGTCTTCAGTTGACCTAGTGGCTTGGTCGCCATCGTCCTAACGGACGTAAGGCACCAGCCTGTT
>CAZHTA010000013.1:0-30842 GCA_964535515.1 uncultured Gammaproteobacteria bacterium | reverse complement strand
TTTGTATTGCTGACGCGCGATTTTAATAAGAGCACTAGAAATATCTAAGCCATAATATTTTACACCACGTTTAATAATTTCACCAGTTACCAGACCATTGCCACAGCCCAAGTCTAAAACTTTTTGCCCTTTTTTAAGACGATTAATTTGCTTCATTTTTATGCCCGAAGGGAATGGTCGAGACCTATCCCACTCAGTTGCAATGCTATTGTATTGTCCCTTAATTTCCTTTATAATTTCATTAGCTCGAGAGGGCTTCATAATATGCCAAATTTAGAAGAAAAAATCCTTTTACACGCTGCCCGCGCCAAGAAATTGGACGCGGAGATTTTTAATAGTATTAAACGTAAATTCTTGCGTGTTGAAACAGGTATAAAACATATCCCGACTACAGCAGAACTGTTAAAATCATACCACAATTTAGTACAAAAGAACAAGCTTAAACCAAACACCAAAATTGAACAGGCCTTGGTTAAACGTGCTGTCCGCACCTTGTCAGGTGTTTCCATTGTCACTGTCCTAACTAAACCTTTCCCCTGCCCCGGACAGTGCATATATTGCCCAACAGACGCTCGTATGCCTAAAAGCTATCTGGCTGACGAACCAGCTGCCGCCCGTGCCCTGACATTACGTTTTGATCCTTTTGAACAAGTTAAACAAAGAATTGCCGCCTTAAAGAAAAACGGCCATCCTGCTGACAAAATTGAATTAATCGTCAAAGGTGGAACCTGGAATGCTTATCCTCTAAATTATCAATACTGGTTCATCCTACGTTGTTTTGAAGCCGCTAATAATAAAAAAGGTAGAACTACCAAGGAACTTAAAGACATTGAAAAAATAAAAAAGCAACTTGCCCAAGCGGAAAAGAAAAACGAAATTGGCAAACACCGTGTCGTGGGTTTGACTTTAGAAACTCGTCCTGATTTTATCAACCCAAAAACCGCTCTAACCATGCGCGAGCTAGGCTGCACACGCTTAGAGATTGGTGTTCAAACTACTGACAAAAAAATATTACAAACTATCAAGCGTGGACATGGTACAGAAGAGATAAAAAACGCTACTAAACTTTTAAAACAATACGGTTTTAAAGTTGATTTTCATCTGATGCCTCAATTACCTGGATCAACTCCAAAAAAAGATTTACAAATGCTAAAAGAAATTTTTTCTAATCCTGACTATCGTCCGGATATGATAAAAATATATCCTTGCACGGTAATTGAAAATTCTGAATTATATGAATGGCTAAAAGCAAAAAAATACCATCCTTACTCTGATAAAAAATTAATTGAAATATTAAAAGAATTCAAAACCACTGTACCGCGTTATGTCCGTATTTCCCGTCTAATCCGTGATATCCCCAGTCACCATATTCATGCCGGCAACAAAGTTACTAACTTACGCCAAGTAATCCAAAGCGAAATGTTAGCCGAAGGAACAAGCTGCCAGTGTCTGCGCTGCCGTGAAATCGGCCACACTAGTTTAAAAAAAGAAGATGCGGAAAAATTAACACCAAAACTGTTTGTTGAAGAATATGAATCAAGTAATGGTAAAGAATATTTTCTCTCTTTTGAAGACAAAAAACGCTGCGTTGTTTTTGCCTTTTGTCGATTACGAATAGATAAAAACGGCATCTACCCAGCTTTTATCCGTGAACTCCACACCTACGGTCAAACACTAGTAATCGGTACAAAAAAACGTACTGCCAGTCAACACAAAGGCTGGGGGAAAAAACTAATGATCGAAGCCGAACGTATCGCTAAGAAAAAAAAATGCGCAAAAATTGCCGTAATTTCCGGTATTGGCGTACGTGACTATTACCGCCACTTAGGTTACAAATTAGAAAATACTTATTTAGTAAAAAAACTTTAGAACAAAAAAACAAACTACCGCCAAACAAAAAACCCGCTACCAAGCGGATTTTTATTAAAAGGGGGTTGCTTGTGCGCCATGATTGCGCCCCCCCTAGGCCGCCACACGCCTGATGATCGTCGGTCGCTGCCATCGCAGCAGGAAACGAGCGCGACCGTAGTCGCAACGGCCCGTATCAGACACACGTGATGGAACTTGGGTTCCGTGCAGCTTCTTCCACGCCGCCTCCACAGAACCATCCAACTCCGATGTCGAAGGAAGAATGGTATGCGGAAAGTAACTGTGGGAAGAGCCGAACCGCCGGCGAAAAGCCTCCGCCGAAAAGATCGGCAGCCGCCGCAAATCCCCAAGTGGGAACGAAGGACCGACGACATGGATGTGCAGGGCGCCTCCGAATCCCCCACAATCGCATTTGAACTCGAACAGAACCTCTTTGGCAGTCGCACTCAATCCGACATATTCGAGCATGACCCTCCTTCTGACGCACAAGCAGATTAAGTGTTACAAGAAAAGTAATCTTTGTCAATATTAGTAA
Source organism: uncultured Gammaproteobacteria bacterium (assembly GCA_964535515.1). GTDB lineage: Bacteria > Patescibacteriota > Patescibacteriia > Magasanikbacterales > GWA2-37-8 > CAZHTA01. Next base: position 28,438 of record CAZHTA010000013.1, on the reverse strand, counting down.
CATTGCTTAAAATTGCCTAAAATATGCACTTATGATAACATAACCATACTTAAAATGGAGATATTAATATGATATTTGAATCACTTGAATTTAAATAACAGCGCATGCATTTTCTACATATTTCCACATATTAACTTTTTTATAAACAAAAATATGAATCACCAAGCAATAAAACAATTTGATCCTGGCTTAGCCGATTCAATGAAAAAAGAATTAAATCGCCAAGAAGAAGGACTAGAAATGATCCCTTCAGAAAATTTTGTATCAACTGCCGTCCTAGAAGCTTTAGGATCAGTTTTAACAAACAAATATTCCGAAGGATACGTTGGCAAACGCTACTACGGTGGCTGCGAATATATTGACGAAGTAGAACAACTAGCAATTGATCGCGCTAAACAAATCTTTGGCGCTGAACATGTTAATGTCCAGCCACTGTCTGGCGCTCCCGCTAATATCGCGGTATATTTTGCCTTACTTCAACCTGGTGATACTGTCCTCGGTATGGACCTATCACACGGCGGACACCTAACCCACGGGCATCCAGTAACTTACATGGCTAAAATTTTTAATTTCGTCCGTTACAAAACTGATATAAACGGAAAAATTGATTTAGACAATTTGCGTCAAATGGCCATCGAACACAAACCAAAAATTATCTTAGTTGGTTACAGTGCCTACTCTCGTGAAATTGAATATGAAAAAATAAAAGCAATTGCTGATGAAGTTGGGGCAATAACTATGGCTGACATCGCCCACATTGCTGGTTTGATTGCTGGTGGACAAATGAATAACCCCGTACCAATCTTTGATGTCGTGACAACCACTACTCATAAAACACTTCGTGGGCCACGCGGCGCAATGATCATGTGCAAAGAAGCTCTTGCTAAACAAATTGATAAGGCAGTATTCCCTGGTTTACAAGGTGGACCACACGAAAACAACATTGCGGCTAAAGCCGTTGCCTTTAAAGAAGCATTAGAACCAGAATTCAAAGAATATGCTCGCCAAATTATGGCAAACGCTAAAGTACTAGAAAAAAAGTTTAATGAATTTGGTTATAAACTAATGTTTGGCGGCACTGACAACCACTTGCTTTTAATTGATGTTTTTGGTTCTAAAGGAGTAACTGGTAAAGAAGCGCAGATCGCACTAGATAAAGCAGGAATTACTGTTAACAAAAATATGATACCAGATGACCCGCGCAGTCCAATGGACCCAAGTGGTATCCGCTTAGGCACGCCGGCTTTAACTACACGCGGGATGAAAGAAAATGAAATGGAAATAATTGCTAATTGGATTAACGAAGCAATAACCAACCACACCGATGAAAATAAACTGGCAGAAATAAAAACACGAGTAGTAGAATTAACGAAGAAATTCCCACTATACCCAGAACTAGCTTAAATTTTTTAAGCAACATATTCTTAATATAAAAAATCCTTCAACATTACGCTGAAGGATTTTTTATATTAAATATTGTTTTACTTTACATCTCGTACTTCTACCAAATTAACATGCCCTGCCTGACCAACCGGTTCACCGGCTACTACCACCATTTTATCGCCTGGCTTAGCTAGTTTTTGTGCATGGATATATTGCAACGATCTTTCTAACAACTCTTCAATTGAATGACATGGCACAAGAATAAAAGGATCAACTCCCCAAGACAAATTTAATTGACGCTGTACTCTGGCAGTAGAAGTAGCCACCACGATCGCTAATGTTGGACGTAAATGACTAATTAAACGACCAGTCTCACCAGTTAAAGAAGCAACTAAAATTAATTTTGCTCCTACTTCTTCGGCTAAAATTCTTGAAGCTTCTACCATTGCTTTATCAACCGCAGTATTTTTCTTGTGTACTACTGGTAAATCAGTGTCATCATATGAAGAACGCTCCGTAGCCAAAACAATCTCTGCCATTGTCTTTACAACTAAAGCTGGGTGTTTGCCGGTGGCAGTCTCGTTAGACAACATAACGGCATCAGCATGATCAATCACCGCGTTAGCTACATCAGACACTTCCGCCCGGGTAGGACGACGACTGGTCTGCATCGAGTCTAACATTTGTGTAGCAACAATTACTGGCTTAGCAGCAGAGTTGGATTCGTCAATAATGTGCTTCTGAATCAAAGGCACCTCGGCTGCTTTCATTTCTACCCCCAAATCACCTCTTGCTACCATAATGCCATCAGCAGCTGCTAAAATCTCTTTAATATTTTCCACCGCTGTCCGACGTTCAATCTTAGCAATAATCTTAATTGGATATTCGGGTTTAAGATTTAACTCTTTTTCATATTCCTCAATTAAAAAACGAGTATCCAAAATATCTTGAGCAGAATTAACAAATGATACCGCTACTAAATCTACCCCTAACTTTACACCAAATTTTAAATCTTCTTTGTCTTTTGCGGTCAAAGAAGAAATTGGTAGTGCACTGTCTGGTAAATTCATACCTTTGCGTGATTCAAGTAAACCACCCTCTACTACTTCCGTAAAAATTTTAGTACCTTCAACTTTAACAATCTTAGTTTCAATTCTTCCATCATTAACCAACAATCTCTCCTCTGCCTTTAAATATTTATGCAAATCAGGGAAATCAACCGGCACTTCATCTCCAGTATATTCTAAAATTGCAGTATTAAAAGTAACCATCTCACCAACAATAATATTTTTACCTGCTGGTGGCATTACGCCAATTCTAATCTTTGGACCCTGCAAATCTTGCATAATAGCAACAGGTTCATTAGTCTTTTCTTCTACTTTGCGGATTGCATTATACAAATCTGTGTGATTCTCATAAGTACCATGAGAAAAATTAAGCCGAGCACAATTCATGCCTGCCTTAACCATTTCTAAAAGCACTTCTTCGCTTGAGCAAGAAGGACCAATCGTGGCAACAATTTTTGTGTGTTTAAACATACCAATAAGACATTTTAAAATTAAAGCGCTCATATTATACAAAAAAGATGCGCTTACGTCAATATGACTAGCTTGCTATTTCAATATCGCCTTTAACTGCTCTTGTTGAGCCGAATTAATTGGCAATAATTTCATCATCTGTTCTAATGAGTCAGTCGATTTTGTGCTTGGCACCCCGCCAGTCAAAAGGTCCGAATAAACCGAGGAAAGATTTTTAACCATTGGAGCCAGCAAGATCGCTGCCAAAATTAATGGTATTAAAATCAAAAAAACTTTAAGCCAGCTACCAATTGCTGCCCAAAGCAACTTACTGTTAATTTTACGATTCTGCTCGTAAATAATCTGCGACCATTTCAAATTCTTTTCCAACAGCTCTTTAATAGTCGCCTCGTTTTCAACTACCGGCAATTTGGCGATAACATCCGCTTTTTTTTCAATTTTTTCCTCCACTTTTTCTTCCACCTTTTCGTTAACACTTTCTTTAGATGGCGAAGTGGTATTTTTGTGTCTAAACATATTAGTTAATTTTCGCTAATTTTTTTAATTCTTTTTCAAAAGTTTTCACATCTTTAAAATCACGATAAACACTAGCAAAACGAATATACCCCACCTTATCAAAATTTTTCAAATGTTTCATTACCAATTCCCCTAATTCTTTACTAGCAATCTCACGATTTTTCTTTTTTTGGATATCACGTTCAATCGCATGAATCAAACGATTAAAGTTGTCTTGAGTATACGGACGTTTAGTCAAAGAACGACGAATACCATTCTCTATCTTATCGCGCATATAACTTTCACGCCGGCCATCTTCTTTAACGACGATAATATCCAACAATTCGATCTCTTCAATCGTTGAAAAACGATAGTGACACTTGTCGCACTCACGCCGACGACGGACAGAAAGATCACTCACTGCTGGACGAGTATCAATTACACTGGTGTCTTTGTTGTTACAAATTGGACAACGCATAAAGTAATATCAACCTAAATTATACCATATTTAACAACAACAAAACAATCCCGACTAATCGGGATTGTTTTAAAGTATTAAATACCCATTTTCTTTCGAATAAAAGCCGGTATCTCCAAATCTTCATCGTCCTTCTTAGTTGGAGCTGGCATTGAGCTTGGAGCAGGCTTAAACGTCAAGTCTCTTGGTGGTGGCGGTGGTGGAACTACCGGTTCTACTACTGGCTTTTGGATAAACTGACGAAACTTCTTCTCTTCTACTTCATCTTCTTTTTGTGCCCGACGTAAGAAATTACTTGGGGCATATTTGTTAGAGCCAAAAAATGAGGTATTGTCTTCTTCTAAGCTATCTACCACTGCACGGCGTTCATCAAAACCAGTGGCTACTACAGTAATTCTGATACCGTCCTTTAAGCTTTCATCAATATTAGCACCAAAGATTACTCTCGCATCGTCCGCAGCTGAACTAGTAATAATCTTAGCTGCTTCACTTACTTCATTCATAGTTAAATCAGTACCACCAGTAACAGTAAACAAGATACCATGAGCACCATCAATAGAAATTTCTAACAACGGACTAGAGATCGCCATCTTTGCTGCTTCGACTGCTCGGTTCTCACCGCTACCAGTACCAATACCCATTAGAGACGAACCAGTGTTGCTCATGATAGTTTTAACATCAGCAAAATCAACATTGATCAAACCCGGAATAGTAATTAGCTCGGCAATACCTTGGACACCTTGGCGCAACACATCATCGACAATTTTAAACGCATCCAAAAGCGTGGTCTTCTTATCAATCACTTGTAAAATACGATCATTCGGAATAGTAATTATAGTATCAACACTTTTCGCTAATTGTTCCCAAGCAGCTTCAGCGATATCTCGGCGCTGTGCCCCTTCAAAAGCAAAAGGTTTAGTAACAATCGCAACTGTTAACGCGCCAAGTTCACGAGCCACTTCAGCTACTATTGGGGATGCACCTGAACCAGTACCACCACCCAACCCACAGGTGATAAACACCATATCTGAGTCTTTCAAAACATCACGAATTTCATTCTGCGCTTCTTCCGCTGCTTTACGCCCCATATCTGGAATCATCCCTGCACCCAAACCACGCGTCACTGTTTTTCCAATATGCACTTTTGACGGCGCCGAATTGTGATGCAACGCTTGCACGTCAGTGTTCATCGCCACAAAATCAACCCCTCTAATCTTAGTGGCCATCATACGATTGATTGCTGCCCCTCCTGCCCCTCCCACACCAACCACTTTGATTTTTGCGAATGTTTCCATTTCTGGTTTTATTTGTGGCATATCATTTTGTCTTATATGAACAAGTTTAGTGTTCAACGGCTCTTAAATAAAATAGCGAAGATTTCTCTTCACTATTTAGTTTATCTCTTTAAAAAACTAATGTCAATTTAACTAATGTGTATAACTAAGGCAACAATGTCTTAAACCAAGATTTCATCTTTCCTCCTGCCCCCAACATCTTTTTCACTCCATCCAACACCCCTTGACCAGATGATCTTCCTCCCCCACTTCCCATCATCAAACTCCCCCATTTAACAAGACCAATCACCGTAACAAAACCAGGATCACTCACTTTATCAGTTACACTCAAAACATTTAGCGGATAACCAATTGTCGCTGGTAATCGCAAATGTTTTTTTGCCATTTCTACTAAACCTGGAAGTTTGGCACCACCACCAGAAAATACTACTCCGGCAGGCAACAAACCACTACGGTTAATCTTTCTAAGTTCTTGATCAATTTTATAAAGTATTTCTTCTACTCGAGCTTCAATGATCTCACTCAGATCATGGCGCTTTACCATCTCGTGTTCTGTCCCGCCTAATTCCATTAAATCAATTTCATCTTTTTTGGAAACGTTTTCGGAAAAACAATCGCCATATTTAATTTTTGCTCGCTCCGCAATTTCAATTGAAGTACGCAAACCAATCGCGACATCATTAGTAATATATTCTGCACCAATTGGCAAAACCGCTGTGTGCACAATATCACCACCTTCAAAAACTGCTAAACTCGTAGTCGAACCACCTAGATCAACCACCAACACACCAAGATCTTTCTGACGATTAGTTAATACTGCCTCACCCGTTGCCAAGACAGATAAAACTAGATCGTCTATCTCTAGACCGGCGCGATATACGGCTTTAGTAAGATTTTTAACTTGAGATGACGAACTTAAGATAATCTGAGCGTCCACTTCCAAACGAATACCCGTCATGCCAATCGGGTCTTTTATGCCAGTCTGACCATCAACCCCAAAACTCTTGGGCAATACATGTAAAACATCGTAATTTAGCGGCGTAGAGATCGCACGCGCTGCTTCTAGCACTCGAGTGACATCTTCGCTGGAAATCTCGCTATCAGCCTTAGAAACGACCACAACGCCCTTGCTGGGCTGAGAAATGATATGCAAACCAGACATTCCTGTCCAAACGCTATCAATTGGTAATCCCACCATTCTCTCCGTTCTCTCTAAACAGGCAGAAACAGAAGAAACCAGGTCTTCAATGCTATTAATCGTTCCCTTGTTAATTCCTTCGGAAGGAACTTCGGTCGCGCCTAATATCTGCAATTCTAAACCCACCCCAGTGTCATCTTGAGCAACTAATTGACCTACCGCCATTCTAATGGTGGTAGAGCCAACGTCTAAAGCAGCGATTAAATTACTTTGTGGTCTTTTCATATCTGGTATATTATATCCTATTCAAACAATTTAATAAAGTGGGGTAAAAATAATATCAATCCAATCACCAACGAACCTAACGCGATCAATAACACCGCCGCTGCCATTATATCCTTAATCAATAAAACATAGTGATGCAATCGTGGTTTAAGTAAGTCAGTAAAATATTCCAAGGCGGTGTTTAAAAGTTCCATTACTAATACTAAAGTCAGAAGCAAAATCAACAAAATTATCTCCCAAATTTTTAACGGAAAAATTAAGGCCAAAATAACAACCACTAGCCCAATTAAAATTTGGATACGAAAATTCTGCTCATTTTTAAACGTCGCTTTTAATCCCCGAGACGCATCTTTTACGCTTTTAATAAATCGTCGTAAAGAAATCATATCTTACAAAACTAATTTAACTACTTTTTCTTGTAAATCAAACATTTTTTTAGAATCTTTTTCATTGCTATGATCGTAACCAACCAAATGAAGTAAACCGTGCACCAACATCCGAGAAAACTCTTCTTTTGCTGTTACCTGCCAAGTCTTGGCCTGACGTTTGATTTGTGGATAAGATATATATATTTGTCCTAACACATCGCTCCCTACCACACCATCCTCCTGCCAGGCAAACGACAAAACATCTGTTACTTTGTCTTTACCGCGATACTCACAATTCAATTTTTTTATCTCACTATCCCCTACAACCACAACCTCTACTTCCCCTTTTACTTTTTTCTCTTTTTTGGCCACCAAATTAACCACATTACTTATCCACTTGTTGGTCCAAGGAATGGCTACTTTTTTAAATACACTTACGGTTGTCATATACTAGAGGTAACCGAAGATGTTGTTAAATTATTTTCAATAACAGTTGGTTCAATAGGGGTTGTTACAGCCGGAACCACCGGTGTTTCGCTGCCGTTCTCCTCAACAACTAGTGCTGGTAAAATTTCATCCGTTAATGATAAACGGAAACTTCTCGCCATCATTTTAATTACAATCTCAAAATTTACCACTTGGCTATCAGTAACATGATATACCAATACATATACTCTTCGTGGAGTTTCAAAGTAATATACCAAACCATCACTCCTCTGCCAGCCCTTATCACCAAAAACTGTAACAAACTCTTTTAAATCAGAAATTTTTTCCGTTGGTGCCCACTGAGCAAACCAATCAGCAAAACTACCATCGGGTGATGTTTTCTCAATCGCTCGGACCTCAACACTTTCACCAGTTAAGGTGCTAAACAATACGTCACGATAATTCACATCCACATTCCCCACCGCCCAAGTCTTAGGATAATATATTTTGTAAGCAAATACGGGATTAGCAAAATCTAACACCAAACCAGAGTCAATTAATTTACGTGGCTCTTTGCCAATTGGGTTATACAGATTAAAAAGCTCGTGACTGTCGGAATATTTATCTTTATCAGAATCAGGCGCGCCTAAATCAGTCGAAAACAATTCTTCCGCCACATCAGTTAATCCATCATTATCCGTATCATTACTTTTACCTAATGTTAATGACGGATATGTTGGTGGAACATCAAAAATCGATGTTTTAACCTCTTCTACCACAACTGTTGTTGTAACTTCAGCTACTGTCCCCAAATCAACTACCGGCTCTACCAACTGTTCTTCTACAACCGCTGGGATAATAATATTATTCGGTATAACAACCACCGGCTGATTAGCACGTGATTGCTGCCAGTAATATATTCCACCAACTGCACCAAAAACTATCAATAAACCTCCAGCAGACAATAACAAAAATTTAGGGCTGGTCAGCAAATTAGCAACATGCAATTTTGACCCTCCCCCAACCGCTGCTACTTTATCAAACGCTTTCTTTTCAGGAACAGTTAAAACAGTAGGTTTTTTAAATTCCACTTCTTTTTCGGTAGTTTTAAACTTTACAGTTGGATTAATCCCACCGTAAAATTCAGCCGGGATAGACTCTGTCTCAACCACCACTTCTGGTTCTTTGTTTTTATTCTTGTTCCCAAACATAATTATAGTTTGGTATTAGTAGGATTAGCAGTACTAGTACTAGCTTGTGGATTAAATAACTTACCTGGGCCAAGTGGATTATACCCATTTCTTACCTCTGAACCATCAAGATATGTATCACCATCAGTATCCGCTTTCAGTGGATCTGTTTTCCAGATAATCACCTCATCACCATCAATCAAACCATCGCTATCAGTATCAGATTTATTAGGATCAGTACCAATTTCTTTTTCTCTTACATCATCTAACCCGTCTTTATCAGAATCAATCGGCTCACCAAACAAAATCTTGTCATTATTCATGTCACGATTCAGCTCAACATCACTTGGAACAGTTGCAGCCGAATCAGTTGCCACTACATCAGTTACGTCTACTGCTGGAACACCAACGTCAGCTGTAGGAACCTCGACAGCAGTATTAGTTTGGTTATCTGCTGGCAATTCTAAACCCAAACCGTTAGTAACAGTTGCTGGTTTATTAAAATAGTTAGCATAAACCCACCAACCACCAAAACCTAACCCGCCCAAGACCACAACAAAAACAAGGGATAAAATAATCTTGCCTAAAATCGGTTCCTTCATCGCATACATTGGAGACGGGCTCATTGCTCCCGCATTCATATCAGGTGATTGCATACCAGTTCCTTCTTCTTTTTTCTTTAATAAACCAGCAGACAAAGCATCCGGCAACTCAGCTGGCGCACTAGCACCATCTTGTTCTGTTTCTGCGAATATATCAGCTGGCTCAGTTGGTAGATTTGCTGGTGGAACACTTTGATTGTTGGGTTGGTCGTCAAACATATTTTTAAAATTATTTAATATTAATTGAATACTATTTTTTTAATGGATCTTGTCCCCGGCGAACTTCATATCCATCTTTTTTACCATCACCATCCGTATCAGCTTTTAATGGATTCGTTTTGTATATACTTATTTCATCATTATCCATTAATCCGTCGCTATCAGTGTCAGCTTTCTGTGGGTCTGTCCCTAACTTTGTTTCTTCTGCATCAATTAAACCATCTAAGTCTTTATCAGTCACACGAATTTTATCTAACGATGCATTCAAACCTTTTAGTTCCTCTGCTCGCTGTGCTTTTTCTATATCTGTTTGACTAACAACATTTTGTGGACTAACAACAACGTCCTTCTTTTTAATATACCAAAATATACCAATACCAACAACCAGTAAAATCACTAACCCGATTAATATTATTTTATTTCGATTAAGCATAGACAAAATTAGTAACTATAATTCAACTGTAACTCAGAGGTACGGATACGACTAATTTGAACTTCATTGTCATCAGCATCTCTAAAAACGTCTTCAATATTTGACCATGATACCGGGCCAGAGCCGCCATTTTTCTTAATATTAAACACATGCCAGTAACTTGCCTGTGGATTGTCAGATGTAATAGCAGTGTTTAGATAAAAAACTTTTTTGTGACCACCAGCTTCACTCTCTTCAAAATCACGAGCGCCCAAACTTGAACGATTGTATCCAATATACACCTCAACCTTTACCTTGCCCGTACTAATTAGATTCTTAATTGGAAAATCTGGGGCACGAACATAAAATGCATACGTATCGGCATCCATCTGACTCACATCAACTGTAAATGCTTCAGCATTAGTATTAGAAGGAACTGATGCTGCTCGATGCCACCAGACACCCTTTTCTGGTAGTGTATTTTTTATATAATAATTAGTGCCAGTAGTAAACGATAACCACGGACCTTCCCACATAGGATTACCAACTGAAGTAAAAAATCCACCGATTAAATCTTGCGCACCAAACCAGCTTACCACAATACGGATATGTGTACTTGAAGTAACTATCGGTGAAAGAACTAAGTCATATTGACCTGGCAAAACATTAGATACAATTGGAATATTATTACGATAGAAAAAATTACTATTACCATTAATCGTCATCTGATAACGTTCTGGGTCATCAGACAGGAGATATGTATTATTAGAACAAACTGGATTATTATTTATTAAAGCATTAACTTGACCATTCACAGAACTTGGGTTTGCTGGGTGTAAATCATACTTATTAAAATCATTGCTTGTATAATTATAATCATAAGCCACACGATATTTGGAAGCTGTTAATTCGTCGGCAAATAGGGTTGGCAACAAATAATTAGTATAAAATAAGTCAATTTTTGCTTCATAAGTACCACTATTATACAAAGGCTTTTTAGAATCTGGTTCCAAAACATTCATAATATAACCACCAACCTTAGTGCCGCTAGAATTTAAACCACACTCAACACAATCATTCTGTATCGCGTGACAATTATCAATACAAGTTTTAGTTCCTTTCTTGTGAGTCAACAAATACGCCAACGGATCAGTCAGGGCCCAATAAGTACTAGAAGCATTAATTTTTGTATTCAATTCGTTAGCACATAATTCTACCGGATAACCATTATGCGCCGCATCCAAAGAGCCACTAACACCCGCACTAGTAGACGCAGCATACATAATATTATTTGTCGGATCAACATCACACACCTCTGTGCTAGTCACTATACCATCACCACAATAACCTGTTGCCTGGCGGAAAACCACCGCTGAACAATCAGCCGAACAATAACTACAAGATTTGTTATACCCATTCTGACAAGCAATACCATTCTGGCTACTGCCATTATCACATTCTTCTTTAATACCTTTATCATTCAATTGATCAGTCTTACCATTGCCACAGGTTGCTGTTGTTGGTGTTACGATAGACGACCCATGAGTAGTTGAAGCAACACATAACCAATTAGTATCATAAAGATCTTTAACTTCAGCTTCTGATAATGCGTGGTTATAGAAAGCTAACTCATCAATTAGGCCGTTAAAATAGTTCCCCTCTGTAACAAGAGCAGACCTACCTATTGTAATACCACGAGTTGATGTTGACATCTGAACACCTGTTCTCGTATTTTCCAAAATACCATTAATATATATTTTTGAAACCCCACTTTCATATGTACCAACAATATGAGTCCAGGTATTCGTCGACACATCACTTGTTGAGTCAATTGTAAATGGCGCTATTTTCCATACTGCTAAACGAACCTTATTAGTTTTTACACTAGCAATCTCAGGCCGATATTCTAACCCAAAGCCACTAAGACTATTAATACCGCCCTTCTCTACTATTCGAGCATAGGCAGAATTGTCGCCGGTTGGTTTTACCCAAACAGAAATACTAAATTTGTCAGAATCTAACTTTACATTACTTTGACTATATGCAAAAGTATTTGAACCATTAAAACTTAAACCATTACCACGCACGCTTGGCGCTAAAATTGGGCAACTCGCTGAATCGCAAAAAACATACAAACTATTCAGCTCAGAAACAAACCGACTCTGAGATGCCAAGACACTGACTTCGTCAAACAACCATTTTCCAATCGCTAAACCATCTTTTTTTAAACAACCATCACACTTCTTATTGCCTGATTCACCACCTACACTACAAATTTGATCTGCTTCACACTGCTCTCCGTAAACATTGTCTAAATGACCATCACCACAATATCCACCAAACCCTGAACAATCGTACTTACAAGATTGATTTCTGTTAAAAGAATAGGGTAAACAAGGATCAGAAATATAAAAATTCTTAACTTTATCAGACAAAGTGCCAGTTCCGGATAAATTAAATTTTATATAATTATCCGTTCCGCCAGCTAATGCCCAACTAGTAAGTTTCCCTTTATCACTAGGCGAATCATCATTAATTAATATATAAGTAGGCACAGAAAAATTACCTTTCAAATCAGAAATACTAGACAAGGCGGTTGGGCCGCCTGTATTTTCCCAACCATTAGCTGAAATTAGAACTAGATTTTTATAGGCAGGACCACTGATCTTACTAAAAACATTGTCGCTTAGGTATTTAACTGCGAAACCGATTGGCCTTCCAGGAGAAGAACAAGGAGTAAAATCATAAGCTGGTGGTGGTGGATTAGTACATTTGGTAACTAAACTATTGACTAAATTACTTACTTCTTCTTTTGTATGGTAACCCAAAGCTAAAATTTCTGTCGTAGACGGACTACTATCTTCGCCAAAATAAGTGGCTATACCCATTTTCGCCTTCTGATCAAAAAATTCAGCAACTTTAATCAATTCAGCTTTGGTAGAATTTAAACGAGGTGCGGTCATCGAACCAGACTGATCAATTAAAAAATAAAAAATCTGATCCTTCTTTAATTGCGACACAGCCAAACCACTAAAAGTACAAAGAAGAGTCCCATCACCTTGTAAAACCGTATCACACGCTTCATACTCCGCCTGCAAACTCCCATTTCCACAATACCCACCCCCACCCCAACCTTTACAATCAGCATTACAATGATTGTATTTCCCATTCAAAACACCATCATCACAAGTCTCGCCTGGTTCCATCTTGTTGTTACCACACTTACTAAAAGATACGCAAGGAGTAGTGGACGGTGTCCAATCACTACAATCATCCTTACAAATTTTAAGACGACGCAAAGGTGTCGCTCCTGAAGTGCATGTCGATTCATACTCTCGATACCCCGGCGGATCGCACTGTTCATTCAAATTCAAATTTAATTTCCCATCACCACATCGCCCAGACTGCATAGTAGTAATCTTCTCATTTGGTCGACAAATACTACCGCTATCATTCGGGGCACCATCAAAAATTGAAAAACGAGTACGACTGGTAGAAGTAATAAACTCCATCAAAAACGGTTGGTAATCAAGAATAAACAAACCCGTACTTTCAAATTTACTATACACTTTGTAACCAGTAGAAGTAGAAAAAATATAACGATAAGCTAAGGACGAACTATTGCAAGCAAAAGAGAAACGACGATCAGCTGTACTCCAACCAGTGGCAGCGTCATGTAATAAACAAGTTCCGTCAGTAGCCAATGTACAATCATCATCTGACAAACAATACTTTCCAGTAGAAGACGAACAACTTCCTGCTGGTGCCAGTTTATTAATTGGATCAGTTGCCAAACTAAAATTAACTGCTGTACCAAGCACTGACCATGATGGCCAAGTACTCAAAGTCTGACCCGTTAAATATGACCCCTCAGCTAAATTAGGATACGAGTTGTTTTTAGTATTATACCCACTAAGTAATTTTTCAATACTACTCAAATCACGTAGACGTTGATAGTTACGTTTTATCTTGTCAGTCTGAGCCGAACAAACTTCATTCTTCGGACAATCAAAATCAGTAGAACAAGTTGTTGTCGCGCCTGGGCTACCAATACTTGGACCACAATATCTGTAGTTGGTTAAATTGGTATTGAATTTAAGGTTCTTAATGATTTGATCATACACGTTTCTGGTTTCTGGTTTGGCATCAGAATTAATACTGAAAAGATATATGTTGGTATAAAGATGACCTTGGATCGGATTAGAATAAGCAGAACTGATATCCAACGCATCCACATATATGTTGTTACCATCGGAAACCGCATCATACCCACTAACTTTCAAGCTCTGCAAATTACCAGTAAATTCTTGACCACCAAACGTTTTGCTATTCATAAACCACTGACGAACTGTCAGGTGTTCTTGGTTAGGAAATACCTGTACACCAATTGCATCGGAATTTCTTTCGTTAGTAAACAAAAATCTTTTCAAAGATGAAGTAACTGACACTAAAGTAGTTGAAACTTGTACAGTCGGACGTAAATATGGCAAATCATCAAATTCTGAAGTACTGCCGTTATCCGCACAATAGTAAGTAGCAAAGTTAAAATAACCTGGAGCTGGAGCCACTACCGGAGAAGCAACAATTGGAAAACCAGTAAAAGTATTAGAAGCAACTGAATATCCATCGTTGTTGCCTACCTTGTCCTCATATGGAAAAATAATATTGTGAAAACCACTCACCACCAAATCTTTTGGTGGCCAAGGACGCTCACATAAGAAAACAATAATATGTGATCTACCCGTTGCCACCAACCCTTTAACTCCAGCGTCTTGATTATCAGTAATACTAGCAGATGCCCGGATATCAATTTCACCATTCTGATTTTGAGCCGTGGCAATATTTACAGTAGAGGTGGTGTTAACCAAACCAACAAAATTATTCACTTGCGGACTCCACAAGATATCCCAGGCATATGAACCAGGAATAGATTGAATATGTTGTTTACCCGCGTTCCAAGCTTCTGCCTCTAACGTAGTAGTCGAGCCAGCGGTGGAGAAATAATACTGGTTAGGAGAAACTGTAACTTGATCAACCTCGCAAATCTTTGCGCCCGTACTAAAACGCCAGAACATATCTTTTCCACCAACCTTACCAATCTTAACACCTCTGGTGTCTTTAATTTCAGAGCCTAAAATAATAGCATAATCTGTACTAAACGCTAATGGTTTTTTTAAATTTACTTTTATCTTCGAACCATTACCATAAGTGTCTTTTAATACTTCTGCATTACCAATATCTTGCCCCGCACACCATCTCACAACATTAGCACCCGCCACTGCTTGTACATCACTACCAACTAAATTTTTAAAGAAATACACAACCTTGTGCCATAATGACGCATACCATTTTAACGGAGCAGCGTTACCGTTCATAGAAATCTTAACCTGGCTCGTTACATCTACTTCCCCAGCCAAAATATCACAAACAGAAGAAGCTGTACCGCGAGCAATAATAAAATTAGTAGGAAGAGTTCGGCTATCAATCATTTGATCAAATCGAGCAGAGATATAAGTATTAGGACAAATATTAGTTGCTTCGGCACTCACACCGATATTGGCAGTAGTAGTCACACCTGGATATACTTCAACTAAGCTTGAACGCAAACGACAGCAAGAATCATTAGCAACACCATAACTAATTGGATACCCACCAACATTTTTACATTCATCATCATCATTAAAACCACATTTTATCACAAACTCACCAGAACCTGTCTTTGGTAAATCACCAGAAGTTTTAGTTCGAGTAGTAGCAGTAATATTAGACCGCTGAGTTGCTGGATTGCCAGTTGCCACCCCATTTCCAATACCAGTAGCTAATGCCCAAGGATTTACAAATTCATCGGTTTTTACAACAGTCAAATTAGTTTCACACCAAGCATCTTCACCCAAACCAGCAATACCATCACCACAAATAGAAGGAACAGAATACAATAAGGACGAACCCATATGCTGTCTCGTATCCGAACTACAACCATTACCGTCAGGCATCACGCCGGTCGCAGGACAAGCATTATCTGCTGTAATATCATCAATATTTGGATTAGTACTACTAACATAATCCCCTACCTTCAACAAACAATATTCATTGCAACCAACAGCTGCTAAACCTGCGCCCGCATCACAACCTGGATCTTCATCAGGATTTGAAACACCATCACCACATTGGCTGTAAGCTTGTGAACAATATGCACGATATGAGGAAGTGGTAAAACCACCCATACCAACCTTGTTGTCTTCACACCACTTAGTAGATAAACGAGTTCCTTGATGTAAACAATTAGTTGAACAACCGACTGACGAAGTTGGTGACACTGGATTAGCATCAACTCCTAAATCACAGTCTTCACCAGCACCGATATAACTATTACCACAGATAGAAGCCAACGTATCTTGCGAGCCAGTTAAAAAAGCTGAACCAGCATGTAAACAATTAGCAGTACAACCTAAACGCGTTGAAGTAGCAGCACTTCGCATATCACACTCTTCTCCTCTAGTAGAAGAAACAACACCATCGCCACACAAACCAAGGTCGACGCCAACAACAGCAGTGGTAGTAACATTGGTATTACCCAAACGCAGACAATTCAAACCACAACCAAAATCCTTGTTTGGACCAATTGGACTGGCAGCAGTACCTGGATCACAATCCTCACCGGCTTCTACAACACCATTACCACAAACACGTAAATTTCTATTAAACACACCAGCTGGGACATCACTCCCTTTTCTTACACAGCCAGCTGTACAGAACGGGTTATATCCTTTAGAAACAAACTGGGTGGTAGTAGCAACAGCGGTATCAGAAGAATTCCATCGCCAATCAGCACTTGCTGCATTCAATTTCTGGCCACTAGCACTACAAGCATCAGGCGCAGAATATGGCTGAGCACTGTAAATCATTTTTGCGGTTAGATTGGGAGCGTTAAATACTTTTGGTAAAACTTCTACCCGGTCAATTTTACAAGCTTCTTTTTTTGTTCTAAACCGCCAAACAAATTCCTGGTTAAATGGTTTACTAAAAGTACTAAGATTATCATATCTCGCTGCTGACCATAACACATCGCTGTAAACCGCCGCTGAACTTGTGCGTACTGGCGCTGGGTTGTACTCGTTAGATAAAACAACCTGATAAATTGTTCTTGGATCTAAAGTAGTAGACGGAGTAATCTTAAGAACGGCGTTATTAGCTGTTGGATCAAACGCTACAGTTCTTAAATCAACCGCCGTTGTGCTAGAACAATTTTCATCACCACACTTTAAAAGCTGTATTGGACCACTTGGGGCAATACTCACGTTCTTGTTCGACATTGTGATATTAAACTGTGCACCAATATAAGCATCAGTACAAGTTTCTAAACAATTTGGCCAGAATCCCGTTACTTTTGGATTAGACAAATCAATCGTTAGCGGACTTTGATTACCATATACTAAAGTACCAGTAGCTACTCGAACATTAATATTTACTGCCTCATTATCCAAACTCACACCAACCGTATTTTGCAACGAAGAAACCTGAACATTTTTAATGTTAGTAGAATTACTATAAATATCCGCATATTCAGTATTAGAAGTACTCCATTGCCAATCATATCCAGCAACGTTCATCATAATACAACGCTGATCACTTAAGCCATGACCGGAATAGTATAAATCATAAACATCCCCATTAGGCAAATGATCTCTTAACGGTTCTTCTAAATAGTTTGTCCAATATCGATATGGCGTAATTATCACCTTACTCAAGCGACAATCTTCCGAACCAGTTTTAAATAGGAAACAATAGGCTGCATTATCATCTAACTTACCATTATTGTTAACATCACATGGTTTAGTTGCTAACAAATTAACTGTTGACGTGCCTGCACCAGCAGAAATTCCATTTTTTAACACCACACGATACCAAGTGTTATCTTTCCATTTACCATTGTTATCTGAAGACCCGTCTGGAGTTAGCTCTAAATAATGTCTTCCACTATTAGCACCAACCCGCGAAGATAACTGCGGATGAAACTTGCTAACACCACTACCAGTATTGCCGCTCTGATCTTTTACATCCACAGTAGTAACCTTTGGATTACAAAAACGATTTGTGAGATCTATTGAGTTGGGTTCGCATTCACTAACTAAAACATCCCCCACTGCTAACGACGAAGTCACATCCCCTCGACTAAATTCAATCTCAACTAAAGCACCCCGACAAACATTAGAATGATAATCATTTGAAAACCCTGCACGATTCCACATAGTGGAAGGTGACGGTGAAGGCAATGCTCTACCAGTATCTACTTCAGAATCACACTTTTCTATCACAGTTAAAGGCACTGGAATATCACGAGTAGAAAAACGCCAGGCGTAACCAGTAAAACGAACTTCTCCAGCACACAACTCACCATCTGGACGACAAATCCCTTGGTCAGACGAACCAACACCACAACAATGAGTGCCAGCTACTGTACAACCACTCTTTATACAGTCATTAACTTCAAATTGTGTAGAATTACCCAGTTTACGATCACTCGAACGATACACGGCAACTGGACCAGACTGAGTGGTTGTCGGTGGACGTAAAGTAATTAGGTTGGGAGCAATAGAAGAAACCTGAACAGCCACAACACGATCATTAGGAGCAGTAGACGATGCTCCTGTTTTCCAAAAATATACGTCTGGGACAGTGTTTGCACCAGTTGATAAATCTAAACCTCGATTATCATAGTGTCGTTTAATCTCTTGCCAAGTTAATGCTTTATTATATATTGCTACATTATCTATCAAACCAGCATTCGTAAAATATGCTTTGTAAAATACGAGACTATTCCATGAAGGAAAATCATATGCATAAACTAACTCCTTGTTTACAAAAAAAGTTAACTTTCTTGTAGTAGACACATAGGTACAAACAAAATGATTCCAACTACCTTGATTAATCAAAGTAGCAGTGACCGGAAGACTAAATATTCCGACGCCAAGAGTACCAGCACTCCACAACAAGCTCCCATCAACATTTCTAATAAGCTCAAAGGTTGAACTACTATCTCTACTTAACATAGTACTTGTCGTACCGAGACCAGTAGTAAACTTACTCCAAAATTCAAAAGAAAAATCATGATTTACAATTGCTACCGGAGAAATAAAAGTTGAACTATTAGTACCATTATCCGCAAATTGTAAAGCACTACCACCAACGGCCGTACTGGTAGAAACAGGACATCCTGCGCCTGTACAAGTATAAGCAGTCTGACTAATCAAATCTTTCTTGTCGGTGCTATCAAAATTCCAAAATGCTAACAATCCATCTAAATCAGGTGAACGTGTGGTGTTATAAGAAAAATATTCTCCAAATACACTCATATATCTACCAGCAACAAACGGTACTGGACCACTACTCGGATCAATTTTACAAATACCCGGAGCAGGCACGCCTGCTTCTAAAGTAAATTTCTGACCAGCTTTACTACCAATACGACTTGGATTATCACCTGTTGTTATCCATACAGAATAATCACCAAAAACAGGACTGGTGCTAGAAGGAAATTTAATAATAATTTGTTTGTCATTCCAAGTAACACCCGAACAAGCGACTGGAAAAACATTGTCACCATTTAACGTGGTGGTTACACCGTTTTGAAACCACACTCTACCTTGAGTAGTACCAAATTTATTACCAATAATAGTAATATATTCACCTGGAGAACCTACCCGAGGAGAAATTTCCGAAATAACTGGATCGTTCGATCCAGCCGCATCTCCCACATAAAAATATACACTGTTACTTTCTGGCTTATCATCTGGATCCAAATATACACCTACGCTACCCTTGTCTAATCCAGGCACAACAGTACGTACCAATGGATCTGTCCAACTGGTCCTTGCGGCCTTACGATCGCCAAAATATATTGATCCACCAACTGTTCCGAAATTCTTACCTCTTAAATTAACAGAATCATTAGGCACGCCGTTATCTGGATCAATCGGACACAAACCAGGATGCGATAACCCACCAATGCTAAAGTCATTAATGGTCGGCCCCCAACCATTATTAGTCGCATCGGTTCTTAAATCTGCTGGACGAACATCAGAAGTAGCTGCATCCACTCTAATCGGACCAGAGACCAATGCTCCATTCGGTACTTCAACAACGATTTGCCATGGAGACCATGTTCTAGAATTAGCACCACAATTAGCCAACTGCGCTTCAACCAAAGACGACGCTTCTACAATATTTAAATTATCTACATAAATATTGTTTTGTACCGGAACGTCGCTACTCACACCAAAATAAGCAATAATTTTAGTATTCGCTATACTTGTTATATCAATCGAATACTGCGCCCACTGATTAGTTAAAATAATTTTTTTATAACAATCGGTTGCATCTATTCCACAGCTAGCAAAGCTGCCCCAAGAATTAGAAACAAAATTATAGTACTGACCATACTGCGACATCATCACACTTAAAATCTCACCACCATTCGCTCCACGTGCATAAATCGACCAAACATATTTTTTGTCTAGAACCAAATTATTAGACAATTGTTTGGCTATTAAATTACGGCCAGTAGAGATAGTTTTAGAAAATTTTATCATTGCAGAACCAGCATATGGCACGATCGCACCGTCACCACTCGATATCGCATACGTAGCACCAGAAGTAGTACTATTATAAAAACCAGTATATACAGACTCAAATCCTGAATCATTGTATAAATTCACGCCAGAACTACCAACAAAATATATTTTACCTTTGTTTTCTCCGAAATAATTACCCGAAATAGTAACATAATCCCCCACTGCTCCAGTTAACGGACTAACGGCGGTTATTTTCAACTTCTCCATACAAACACCCTCGGCTGCGGTTGCTGGATTCTTGTAACAAAAACCACTAGCACAATCAGCGTCAGCTAAACATTTACCATTCGCACATAACCCACAACCACTACCAACACCACAATCAATACCAGTTTCGTTATCCGCCGCATCTTGTGTATGATTAAAACAATGTGATGGTCGTAAAATTACAACCGTACTAGTTTCTGCTTGATTACCTGCCCAGTCCATTCCAACACCCTTGGTTAAATAGTTGCCCATCATACCAGCAGTCGCCCAATCAATCGTCGTTGAACCACTTTTCTGACAACCGGATATACCCTTGCTGCCAATAAAATAATCACCGGCATACAGGGAAGCATTCTGTAATCCATTATCATCGGTAAACCTAATTTTTGCTTGCATTACTGATCCTGACTGCCATGGAGAAATCACGTCCAACCGTACTGTTGGCGGATTTCGATCTACACCCTCACCAGTAGTAAATTCTACTGATTTACAGGTAGCATGCGAAATACAATTTAAACCCCGACTACCGCTAGCATTTCTAATACCACTTTCACCAGTCGCAACTGCATCGTTAATATCCAAAACATAAGTAGTGGTAGCTTCTAAACAATCACTACCACCATCAGCTGGAGAACAACTACCACTTGGTGTCCAAAGAGCAATATTGCCACGGTTCCCTAACGACCAACTCCCACTAACAATCGGACCGCTTTTCTTTTGGATCGTAACAGTACTATCATTAAGTGTTGTTATGTCCACTGCTTCACTAAATACTATCGCTAACTTAACATTGCGAATACAAACATTAGGAGAACTTGGTAAGCTATCAACATAAAAAACATTGCTAAACCCACAAGGCGGAGTAGTACAACTTCCCCCACCACCACAAGTCGGACAAGTACCGCCACAATCTTTACCTGTTTCTCCGTCACCAGGATCTTGATTCATTACCCCATCAAAACAATGTTGTGGATAACCAGTAGTCGCAGAAAGCAAACGCGTAATCACAAAACTAACAATGGCGTAAGCAGATAAGATGATAACCAAACCAACAGTGGCGTTAGTTAAAATCTTTTTTGCTTCCCCAATCTTTTCTTCACTACCACCTGATGTCATCCAAACAAACCCGGCATAAATCATCAAAACAAGAGCGATAATACCAAGTAAACCCAAAAATATTCGGATAATATTAGCAATAATGGTACGAATATCCGTACTGGGCAACCCTAAGGTACTACTTACCTGGCTTAAACCCATGTCCGGTGCTTGTGCCCAAACAGCAGCCGCAGTTAAAACCAATCCACCAAAAAAGAACCCTAAGAATAAACCAAGTAAAAATATTTTTTTGTTACGAGATTGGGACATAATCTATTAATTACGGCAAAGTAGGAATATTATTTAAACAAGACGCCGTGGTAGTTCTGGTATTACTAACAGTACCATTACAACAAAACGACTCACTAACAGGAGATGACGTCACATTACAACAATTTGTTGACGTGCCATCACATAATGTAGAAATTTTATTAACTGCTTTTGTTTTTGGTCCTTGACCAGGATAAAAACAGTTAAAATGAGCGTCTTCAATTCTCGAATCTAATGATGGGATATAATCTTGCTTAACCGCATCTAAAAATGGGCAATGGTTCATCTCCGTTCTGGTAAACGCACCAGTAAATTTCACACGCGGCACTTTACATATCGGGATATTATCCCCTCTTGCCGCTGGAGTTGGAATTTCATCAATTAAAATATCGTACATTGGTTCAACACGCATGCGTTTACTAAACACCATATACCAATCATCATAGGCAGTGACAAAACTAGCGTCTAAACCCGGATACACATACGTTAAATATGGCGCAGTTAAATCAACTTCATCTTTAATTGTAAAATTCCAAAAATCATTATCTGGCTCTTTTCGAGTATCAAAAATTCCTCCTGTGGTTGTCGCCACGTTCACAATTTTGTTTTTGTTACCATCTAACGCATTACCTGAAATATCCATCACTCCCGAAAATGGTTGTGCCTCAAAAGAATTAGCGCCGATTGTGCGTGCTGCTTTTATTAAAAGTTGATAATTATCTTGTTTGCAAGTCGCACCACCTGTATTACAAACTGGCAAGCAATATACTTGACCACCACAGGCGTTAACACCACAAGGAATACTTGGCGTAAACTCTAAGGTACGATACCCATTAGTTAAATTAAAAGTACCTAGCGGAACAGTACTGTTATCACTCTTCAAAAATACATTCTCACCGGAAATATAATAATACCCACCAGTTGACGTCAAGAAATCACCCTGCATTCCGGTTGGATCCATTGGTTCGCTAAAATCAACTTGAATAACCGAGTTTTTCACCTCTACCACTGGTTTAGTCGCCGTACTTCGTCCCGGAAAAACATTATCCACGTAAGGCGGATCCATATCTAGCGCCGTACCACAAGTAAACTCCCATTCATAGTAGTCATTACCCACTCTACTACTATCAAATATCTTTGGATTACCTTCGGCATTAAGCCTTAATTCACTACCTAAATGAACAATATACCCAATCTCTTCCGTTGGACTACCAAGATAACCGCCATTTGGTTTAGTTAAATCTGGTAATGGTTTAATCACAATCGTAAAGATTCCAGAAACATTACCAACAGTGGAAGATACGGCGGTAATTGCTGCTGCCTGGATCGGAGTACCGGTATCAGCTCTTTTAATGTTTATCCACTTGTTAACCAACAATCCGCCCTCAACTTTAATTCGATCACAATCAGTTCTCCAATCAGTCATATTGGTTTTACAATTCCCCAATATACCATCAGCTACCCCACCACTAGCACCATTAGAGACATCACTAACAAACTCTTCCAAACGAATCGGTTTTCTAAAGGTAATAATAATCTTTGTGTTACGTGGTACATCCAACTGATTACGAGTTGGATAATGATCTTTTACAATCTGCCCTAGCGCGCCACTACCACGGAAATTTTGTGTACCTGGTGGATTAACACCAAATCCTCCCCCACCGCCGCCACCAACACCGAGCATTCTAAAGATAAACCAGACGATACTGTAAGCACTAAGAATAATCGCCAAACCAATAACCGCATTTTTCAACATGGCTTTTGATTTGGTAATTTGTTCTTCGTTGCCACCAGCTGTCATCCACAAAAATCCTGCATACATTATTAAGACAACCAAAATAATACCAAGCAAGCTAAGAGCAACCTTGATAATATTTGCGATGATCACTCGAATATCAGTAGACGCAAGTCCGAGTGGTTGCTGAATAACCTGCACACCTTGGTTTAAAGTACTACTCGGATCAGCTAAGTTCTGTGCCAAGGTTAAATCTGGAGAAAAAAACAAAAAAGCCGCTCCTAAAAATAGCCCCGATAGGATGACGGCTTTAATTGTTTGATTACTATAAGTTTTAATCCATTGAAGCATGGGACAACGGATAAATAACGAGTAAAAAGCAAAGACTATTTCCTTTTGGTGTCTTCCGGCATTTGGCCGGTCTTTGTCAAGTATTCAATCTTAGACTGAACTGACAAACGATGTAAGGCACTTTTCCGACGCATATTACGATTTTTGTCGCGATCAAAAAAACGAATTTTTTTAACCTGCAAAATCTTGCCGGATTGTTGCCAGCGCTTTTTAACCCGTCGCATATAAGCCTCAAACGACTCAATTTTACGACGTTTAATTTCTGACACAATTTCACCTCCACTTTCTTTTTTAAAGAATAAATACCTAAAACTATTATATAGTAAATTAACCAATTAGTCAATTTTCCCTAACTTCTTTTTCAACATGTTTTCCAACTTCTTTTGGTCCACAATTTCTTGCACACCTGACTCCATATCGCGAATAATAACCGTACCGTCCTGGACCTCTTTTTGACCGACAATAACAGCATATTGTACCTTAGCAGCATCAGCCAATTCCATCTGATTTTTAAGTGATCCTTTACAAAAATTAAAACCAACTTTAATTTTACTCAAACGCAATTGATTGACAATCTTCAACGATACTCTCTTTGCTTCTTCGCCAAGTTGTGCTAAGAAAACTTCTGGACGATCTTTTGGAAATTCAATCTTGTTCTTCTCCAAATATTCTCGTAACGCAGAAATGGAACGTTCCAATCCTAAAGCCATACCACAAGCTGGTGTTGGACGACCACCCATTTCAGCCACTAACAAATCATAACGTCCGCCACCACCCAGAGCACTCTGAGCACCACCTTCTTCGCCGGTATCAGGATAGACTTCGAATACAGTATGAGTGTAGTAGTCTAAACCACGCACTAAGGTAGAATCTAATTTGTAAGGAACACTGAGCTCGTCTAAATATTCCAATACTTTAATAAAATGATTCTTAGACTCTGGATTTAACCAATCCACAATCTGAGGTGCGTTTTCTTTTACTTCCTGACATTGTGCTTCCTTACAATCTAACAAACGTAAAGGATTACGACTGATGCGCTGCTTACAATCTTCACAAATATAGGCACGTTTAGTGCGATAATAATTTACTAACTCAGTCTTGTATTTCTGTCTTTCTTCTGGAGTACCGATGCTATTAATATGAATAATAGTAGGCAAACCTAAATCTTTAAAAAAATTGTAGGCCACTAAAATCAATTCCGCATCAATTACTGGTTCATGACTACCAAAAGTCTCAAAACCGGCTTGACGGAACTCACGATAACGACCAGCCTGTGGACGATCATGACGGAACATTGATCCCCAATACCAGACCTTAATTGGTTGAGGTAAATTCCACATTCCATTACCGATAAAAGCCCGTACTACACCCGCTGTACCTTCAGGGCGCAAACATACTTTAGTACCATCGCGATCTTCAAAAGCATACATTTCTTTATCCACCACATCTGTACCACGACCAATAGAACGCACAAACAAACTTGCTTCTTCTAAAAGCGGGGTCTCGATACGATTAAATTGAAAACTTTCTGCCAAACTATCGGCAATCCGATAGGTCTTTTTCCAAAAACGTTCTTCGCGTGGCAAAATATCATGCATCCCACGTAAAGTGGAATATGTTTTCTTACCTTTCTCGGTTGTCTTTTTTTCTTCTGGGACTTTTTCTTTCTTCACTGGCT
This sequence comes from uncultured Gammaproteobacteria bacterium, assembly GCA_964535515.1. Taxonomy (GTDB): domain Bacteria; phylum Patescibacteriota; class Patescibacteriia; order Magasanikbacterales; family GWA2-37-8; genus CAZHTA01. Next base: position 2,642 of record CAZHTA010000013.1, on the reverse strand, counting down.
TTGCTGTCTTCTTAAACATAGGCTTAGTATTTTTATTTTTCGTTTTCATAATAATCTTTTAAAAAAACTAAAAGGTAAATTCTGGGGTAGAAAAAAATTGCATACGACTTACCGGCCAACCACGAAACCAAACACGACCAACAATTAAATTACGATCTACTGGGCCAAAACGACGGGAATCAAAACTATTTGGACGATTGTCCCCCATAACAAAAAATTGATCTTTTCCTAAAACAACGATTTTCTCACCTTCGGTCATTAAATCTTTTGGTAAATACGATTCTTCAACTGCTGTTCCTTCTGGATAACGGTCGTTGTAAATAATCGCCTGACCACCACTAATCTTTACTCTTTCTCCCGGCAAACCAATTACTCTTTTTAAAAAATATTCTTTTGGATTCTCTGGATATTTAAAAACAACCACATCGCCTCTTTGAGGCTCATTAAAACGATAGGTCACTTCATCAATAATCAAATATTCATGATCCAAAAAATTTGGTTCCATCGAAGCACCTTTTACATAAAAAGGTTTAAAGAGAAAATATCGTACTAAGGCAATAGTAATACCAGCCAAAACAGCAATCTTAATAAACTCTAACAAAAACAAGCCAGCATTAGCCAACCAGCGCATTATAGTTTTAAAATATTTATTTTCATCCATATATTTTCATCATTATACCCCTTTTTTTCCAAAAAAGCAAATTACCCTGTTTAAAAGAAAAATCCCAATTAAATCGGGACTATTTCTTTAAAGTGGGCGCGATAGGAATCGAACCTATGACCTCGTCATTATCAGTGACGCGCTCTAACCAACTGAGCTACGCGCCCGTTATTGTAGAGAATATCTTACCAAATATCTCCTAAAAAATCAAGCTTTGGTGGGTATATCCCGATTTGAACGGGAGACCTCTTGCGTGTCATGCAAGCGCTCTAACCAACTGAGCTATACACCCAAAATTTTATTCACCAAATATTTTTGTAAAAACACCAGCCTTTTCTCTACTTTAGCACTATAACAATAAATCGTACACACCCCATGATAACCTTCCCACGTCTGACTTCCCTCTGTTCTTTTATCAAACTGCGTTTTACGAAAATAGCTTTCAGAGACTTCTAAATGATTAGACCAAAAAACTTTTTCTTTTTTTTCATCTTGATCCATTCTCAAATGCAAAAAAAATCTCAACCTACTATCTTCCACTTTATAAATTAATTTCAACAATCTTACAAACATCAATGCGATATTCGGATCCGAATTACCCAAACCAATATGTGAACGCGTTTTTTTAAAACCTTCACCTAAATAAAGCATTGCCAACAGTAGTTCTAACGCATTCTTATCAAAATTAAAATCAAAAAAATCACTCTCAATCTCACTTTTAATTCGCTCAAAATTTTGCTCTCTTTTTATTTTTGATAAATCCGACGCCATTTTTTGGATTTGCGTTATATGGTCTCTCTTGCGATTCAATAACTTTACCTTAACATCATCTGAGAGCTCTAACCCAGTAAACCAAACATGTAAAGTCGCTTTTGGAACAGATAATTTTTTTATAATCATCGGATAAGTATATCCTTCCTGCCGCAAAATTATCGCCTGTTTTTTTAATTGAGCATTATGAACACCACGCATATGTGAACTTTAGATAATAACAACTATACTATACCATATCTTCTGTTCGAATACACTGTGGATAAATTTCAAAGGACAAAAATAACGAGTTGATTATATCACATATAAACAATAAATCAAGGCCTAACAAACAAAAAACCACCGAATTTCGGTGGTCTTGTTTAACAATACAAACATGGTAAAAACTCTGTTGTCTATCCTCTGTCTTACCGAAGTAAAACAGTCGACTTGGAAAAGTTGACTTTCATCAACAAATCTCCAGAAAGGAGGTGATCCATCCCCAGCTTCCGCTAGGGATGCCTTGTTACGACTTCACCCCAGTCATTGACCCTGCCTTAATCCCTAATAAAAGAGACTTTGGGCATTGCCAACTTCCATGGTGTGACGGGCGGTGAGTACAAGACCCGAGAACGTATTCAACGCGCCGTGGCTGATGCGCGTTTACTAGCGATTCCAACTTCATGCAGACGAGTTGCAGCCTGCAATCTGAACTGAGGCCGGGTTTGAAGGATTAGCTCCACCTCGCGGTTTAGCAACCCGTTGTACCGGCCATTGTATTATGTGTGTAGCCCTGGACGTAAGAGCCATGCTGATTTGACGTCGTCCACTCCTTCCTCCTACTTGCGTAGGCAGTATCGCGTGTACATTTAACACGAGATGTGGGTTGCGCTCGTTTCCCGACTTAACGGTACACCTCACGGCACGAGCTGACGGCAACCATGCAGCACCTATCTAGCACCCTCGAAGGCTAGGTCCATTTCTGGTCCTATGCAGCTAGTAGTTGAGCCCAGGTAAGGTTCTCTGCTTATCATCAAATTAAACCACATAATCCACCGCTTGTGCGGGTCCCCGTCTATTCCTTTGAGTTTTAATCTTGCGATCGTACTCCCCAGGCGGTGCACTTAACGCGTTAGCTTTTTTAAACGGCACTGACAGGGTCGATACTGCCAATACCTAGTGTACATCGTTTAGGGCGTGGACTACCAGGGTATCTAATCCTGTTTGCTCC
>CAZHTA010000012.1:0-35385 GCA_964535515.1 uncultured Gammaproteobacteria bacterium | reverse complement strand
GCCGAGAAGAGGGACAGCGGTCTCGGTTTCCTTCATGATCTTCTGGTAAAGCTCGGGGAAGATTTCCCGGAGCCCGATCAAGAAGCCGTGAAGTTCGGATCGTACGCCCACTTCGAAGCCCCCTCCAGTAACCATCCGACGGATGATTTCGACCATGACCCTGGCCCAGATCTTTTTGGAGATGAAGTTCGAGGTCAGGTACTGGGCATAGCACCAGGTGAACAGTTCGTACATCTGTCGCATCGAGTTCCCTCCAGTGTCGCGGGTTTGATATTTGCGACTGATTACTATATCATAAAATACTGCAAATGTCAATGTCACTTGAAATAGTAGGGTATAATTGGTATTATACTTAGGTCACAGTTTAATTAATTTGTGACGGATTTTATTTATGAAAGACCTAAATTTAGCACAAAAACAGGCTGTAGAGCACTCTGGTAGTCCGCTTTTGATTGTGGCTGGCGCTGGTACGGGAAAAACTACAGTGATTGCTAATAAAATTGCGTATTTGATTAAAAACAAGCTGGCGAAACCGTCGGAAATTTTGGCAGTGACATTTACCGAAAAAGCTACGGCTGAAATGGAGGAACGGGTGGCGGAACTAGTAGAAGAGGGTGTTTGGGATATCTGGGTCAGTACTTTTCATGGTTTAGGACAGAGAATATTAGAAATGCACGGGCTAGAGATTGGTTTGTCTAACAATTTTCGTTTGTTAAATGAAGTGGAAAGCTGGCTGTTAGTCCGAGAGAATTTAGATAAATTTGATTTAGACTATTTCCGCCCACTTGGTAACCCAGCAAAGTTTATTCATGCTTTAACTAAACACTTTGGTCGCTGTAAGGATGAATTAATTGCGCCGGCTGATTATTTACGTTTAGCTCAAGATTTGTCGTTAGATAAAGATTTACCAGTCACAGAAACAGATGAAGATGACGGTTTAGATCAAAAAAGAATATCTGAGTTGGCCAATGCATATCATGTATATAATCAGATTTTGTTGGACAACAATGCGCTTGATTTTGCAGACTTAATTTTTTATGCTGTTAAGCTGTTGCGTGAACGTCCTAATATTTTAAAACATTATCAAAATCGATGGAAATATATTTTGGTAGATGAATTTCAGGATACCAACTGGTCGCAATATGAATTGATCAAATTATTAACTCACGGACACGAAGACACAATTGATTTAACAGTGGTGGGGGACGACGATCAGAGTATATATAAATTCCGAGGAGCGAGTGTTTCTAATATTTTACAATTTAACGAAGATTTCCCAAAAAGCAAACAGGTGGTGTTAACAGAAAATTATCGTTCTGGACAAAAGATTTTGGATTATGCATATAATTTTATTCAATTAAACAACCCGGATCGTTTAGAGGAGAAACTTAAGATACAGAAAAAATTGGTAGCAAAGAATACGTTTAATTCGGAAATAGATTTTATCTATGGTCAAACCGCTGCAGCGGAGGCAGATTTAGTAGTTAATAAGATTATTGAATTAAAAAAGAAAGAACCAGAATTAGAGTGGGGTGATTTTGCTATTTTAACTCGCGCCAATAGCGTGGCTGAACAGTTTATTCCCGCCTTACTTCGTAATGGTATCCCATATTCAACTTCCGTAGTTGCTGGATTATTCCGTCAGAAAATTGTGTTAGATGCCATGGCCGCACTACGTTTGGCAGATAACTACCATGAATCACCGGCCGTGTTTCGTCTTTTAACCTGTCCGGTTTATGCTGTTCCATATGAGGATGTGTCTAAACTAACTCATTGGTGTCAACGCAAGTCTTGTTCTTTGTATGAAGCAGTAAAATTAGGGGTAAGCGGCGAATTACCATTAAGCGCGGAAGGTAAAGGTAAGCTAGTAAAATTTTTGGAGGATATAAAGAAAATCACAACATCTTCTACACACGAACCAGCGATTAAGGTATTGTATAATTTCTTTGAAAAATCTGGGTATTTGCATTGGCTCACGACGAATTTAGAAATCAACCAAGATCAGATTGGGTATTTGCAATCGTTATTTGATTATTTAGAAAAATTTCACGAAGAAAACGTTGATAATTCTGTTCGTGGTTGGTTGAAGTATTACAACTATTTAAGCGAAGCAGGGGAGACAGGTGAAGAAAAATCAATTAGCGCTAGTACAGGTGTGCGTCTTTTAACTATTCATGCGGCTAAAGGATTAGAATTTGATTATGTTTTTATTCCAAATCTAGTTGATCAACGTTTTCCAACTGTTAGTCGTCATGATTCATTAGAAATTCCTGAACAGTTAGTTAGAGAAAAATCATTACCTACAGGTGATGCGCACTTAGAGGAAGAGCGACGTTTATTTTATGTTGCTTTAACTCGCGCTAAAAAGCAGGTGTTTTTATCGGCTGCCAAAGATTATGGTGGTTTAAGAGAAAAAAAACTGTCGCGTTTTGTTGAAGAAATTGAGAAAACTAATAATTATGTTTGGGATAAAGTTCCTGCAACAACGACAACCACAATTAATGTTACGCAGGCTGAACAGACAAAGGAGATGGCTGTTGAAAATCCACCTGATCAGTTTTCTTTTTCTCAAATTGCAGCCTATGAAAAATGTCCTTGGCAATATCGTTATCAGTTTGTTTTAAAAGTACCAACTTTAGGTAAAGGAGTGTTTAGTTTTGGTAAAACACTGCATGTAACATTACAAAAATTTTATCAACAAATTATTGCTGAAAATAATGTTGAACAGGCTAGTTTATTTGGTTCTACTGACACTTTGTCAAATGTGACTCTTAAAATTCAGCCACTAAGTTATTTATTAGATATTTATCGTGCCAACTGGCAAGATGATTGGTTTTATTCAACTGAGCATAAATTGTTATATCAAAAAAAGGGAGAAAAAATCTTGAAGGAATTTTATGAAAAAAATGAAAAGAATGGTTGGATTGTCCCGACTAGTTTAGAGGCGGCTTTTCGTTTCCGTATTGGTGATTATTTCTTTAAAGGACAAATTGATCGTATTGATCCGCTAGAAGATGGTGTGCGTTTAGTTGATTACAAAACCGGTAAACCAAAAACAAAATTAAATTTTGCAGATAAACTACAGCTTTTAATTTATCAATGGGCAGCTAGTCGTTTAGGGGAAGAATGGCAGTGGGGGAAAATCATTGAGTTGGTTTATTATTATTTAGACAATAATACTGAGCAAAATTTCTTAGGTAAAGAAAAAGATTTAGAAAAAGTAGAAGAAGAAGTTTTGGAAATTATCGAATCAATTCGCTCTAACAAATTTTCTCCTAATCCAAGTGTAGAGAATTGTACACACTGCGACTTTAAAGAAATTTGTGATTTTCGTATTTAATCTATGTTATCTTTAGGAAATATTTTACAAAGCAGTCCTTCGCGTTCGCCTTTGGTTAAGGGCGTACAAGCCGCTATGGCTGTGGAAGCAGCCAACGGCTTGTTGAGCGAGTTGTGGGGAGAAGCTGGAGCACGTTATGCTCGGGCGCTTTATGTTAAAAACGGTATATTAACGATTGCCTGTCTTAGCTCCTCTATGGCACAAGAAATTAAGCTGCGCGAAGCAGAATTGATTAAAAGGATGAATCAGTCGCAAGGCGTAAAAACCATTGAAAAAGTACGATGTTTATCGTAGTTTTAGCCATTTTTAGCACCTTGTAAATTATCTTTAAATCCGCTATTATATCTATATATTATATGACTTTACGCCAATATCTATTTTTGATGTCTTTAGGCACTCTGATTTGTTCAGTAGCCTGGTTGTTTGTTATTTTTAATATTGATCCAAACAATACAGATGTTGTAAGTTTTATATTCTTTTATGCTAGTTTGTTTTTATCAATATTAGGGATAATCTCGGTAGCTAGTTTATGGATTAAAGTAAAGTTTTTAAAATCAGAAGAAGTTGTTTTTCGTCATGTTAAGAGAACTTTTCGTCAAGGAGCGACAAGCGCGACTTTGGTTGTTCTGTTGTTATTATTACAGCAATATCAGTTTTTAACTTGGTGGAATTTAATTATCTTAGTTGTTTTGGGCGTTTTGATTGAAGCGATCATGTTTTCTAATCGCAAGTTCAGTAATCGTGATTATGTTTGATAATTTGTTTAAAAAATTTAGAAAAGAAGTTGGCATTGATTTAGGTACTGCCAATACTTTAGTATACGTAAAAAATCGCGGTGTGGTGATTAGTGAGCCAAGTGTGGTGGCTATCAACACTCGTACTGAACAGATTTTGGCAGTGGGCAGTGAAGCGAGAGAAATGTTAGGCAAGACTCCACCGCACATTACTACCACCCGACCATTGTCTGGTGGTATCATTTCTGACTTTGAAGTAGCGGAAAAAATGTTACGTTATTTTATTGATAAGATCAACGAAGAAGAGAGGGGTTTCTTGTCTCGTCCACGCGTAGTCATTGGTGCGCCGCTAGAAATTACTGAAGTAGAACGCAAAGCAGTCGGGGATGCGGTTATTAATGCTGGGGCAAAAGAAGTAATCGTTGTTGAAGAACCAATGGCTGCAGCAATTGGTGCGCGTATGCCAGTACGTGAGCCAGTAGGAAATTTTATTGTTGAAATTGGCGGAGGTACTACCGAAATTGCTGTTATTTCTCTCAGCGGAATAGTAACATGGAAATCTATTAGAATCGCAGGCGATGAATTGAATCGTAATATTGTGCAGTATGCACGTGACGAATTTAATCTTTTGCTAGGAGAAAGACAGGCAGAGGATATTAAAATAAAAATTGGATCAGCAGTAGAGTTGTCTTCACCGTTAGAATTCCCGATGCGTGGTCGTGATTTGGTAAGTGGTTTACCGCGAGAAGTAATGATAAACGACTCCCAAGTACGCGAAGCAATTGCTAAATCATTGCGTGTGATGGTAGAGAATATTAAATCAACTTTAGAAGTTTCTCCTCCTGAGTTAGTAGCGGATATCCATGAGCGTGGTATTTTGATTTCTGGCGGTGGGGCATTGCTTCGTGGTATTGATCAATTAATTTTACGTGCCACCGAAATCCCAGTACGTATTGCAGATGATCCATTAACTGGTGTGGTGCGCGGTTTAGGTTTGCTTTTAGATGAACCAGAATTGTTAAATGAGATTGCTGTTTTGAGAAGAGGATAATTTTTAAAATATGGCTGAACGCTCACCTAAAAAAATTTATTTGTCTATCTTAGTAACCTTGTTGTTACTAATTTTTTTTCACTATGTTGGTTGGCTTAGTTGGTTAGAAAGACCAGTTCGCCAGATGATGGCGTCAGTATTAATTAGAACTCACTCATTGAGCGTGTCTGTTGGTAAACAAGCGGATGTTCCAGACGACAAGAAACAATGTCAAAATGAGTATGAGCAGATTGTTTTTTGGCAAAAAGAAAATGAGGTGTCAGTCGCTCGTCTTAAGATTTTAGAAATTGAAAACAACGAGCTAAAAAAGATTTTAAATTTTAGTCAGGAATCAGGTTATAAAATATTAACGGCAACAGTAATAGGGAAGAGTGCAGAAAATGCTGAGAGAGTGCTGGCAATTTCTTCTGGATTAAAAGGTGGTATAAAAGTTGGCCAGCCAGTTGTTGTCATGGACGGTGTTATGATCGGTAAAGTTGTGAGGGTAGAACAGGATATCTCTTGGATACGTTTAATTAATGATAGTAATAGTAAAATTGCAGCCGTTATTTTAAATGAAGAAAAAAGCCAAGGTGTAGTTGAGGGTGGGTACGGCTTAAGTGTAAACATGAACTTTGTTCCGCGTAATGAAAAGGTGACTGTGGGTGAAACTGTAGTGACATCAGGATTAGATCAAAGTGTCCCAAAGGGCCTCTTGCTGGGTACTGTAGCGGCAGTAGTAAACGAAGCATATCAGCCATTTCAAAAAGCTGTTCTTAACCCATCAGTTGATTTATCTAAGATCACCACCGTCGGCGTACTTGCAATTGAGAATTTGTAGTTATGAACAAGAACGTGCTCCAATTGATTTTTTTTGTTTTTTTGCAATTTTTAATTGTACTTGTTCATTTATTTTTTATTGATTTTTTACCACAACCTTTTAACTACTTTAATTTAGCTTTGGCTTTTTTAATTTTATATATTACCATTGTTATTAATCCGCAAGCACTTTGGTCGCTACTTCCTTTTATTTGGTTTGCCGAATTATTTTCTTCTTTACCGTTTGGAGTAAATGCTTTGGCATTGTTAATAGTGTTATTAGTTTTTAATTTAATATTGATTACCATTTTTTCTAACCGTTCTTTACCTACCCTTATTTTATCTTCCATTTTTTTGGTACTGTTTTATCGTCTGTTATTGTGGGGTATTTTAAAAACTGTACATTTTTTTGTTCTTGTAGACACAATAACAATAAATTCAGAGTGGATAATAGCTTTGGCTTGGGAAATATTTTTCACAACCTTAATTACAGCCTCAGTGTATTTCATTTTATCATTTTTCTTAAAGAGACTACGTCCGGAATATATTACAGCACTACAAAAAGAATATGAGTCAAAAAGATATTTTCGCTAGCGACCAATTGATTTCGGGTGGCGATCTTTCTGGCAAATATCGCCAAACTTGGGTTGAGGAGTCAATGGCGATTGAGCTAGGAAGTGACAAACAGATTACTAGTGCTGGAACCAGTGCTTTTTTGGGCAGAAGCATTTCTTTAAATGTTTTAAAAATATTTGGTACTCTAATTTTTTTAGGAATTGCAATTTTGGGAATAAGAATATTTTATTTACAAATTATTAAAGGTAGTAGTTTTCTGCAGTTGGCCGAAGGTAATCGTATTAGACTTAAACCAATAATTGCGGAAAGAGGTATTATACTTGATCGTTTTGGTATTCAATTGGTTCAAAATGTTCCGAGTTTTTCTTTGGCAGTAGTGCCGCAAGATCTACCACGCAATCTTGGACAAAGGCAGTTTATCATTGATCGTTTGGCAGAAGTTAGCGGCTTAACAGTAGACGAAATTAACGAAAAGATAAAAAAATATGGTAGTTACAGCTATCAATCATTAGTGTTAAAACAAAATTTAGATTACGAAACGGCGCTACAATTGTATATAAAAAACTCAAGTTTACCGGGTGTTTTAATTGAGAGTGGTGTTAAAAGAGATTACATCTTAACTCACCAAGAAAAACCTGATTCCGTTTTGAGCTGGTCTCATTTATTAGGTTATACGGGTAAATTAAATGACACTGAATTAGAAAAATTAAAAGATAAGGGATATCTATTGTCAGATAATATTGGAAAAACTGGATTAGAAAAAAAATATGAAGAGTATCTACGCGGAGTTTACGGAAAGAAAAAAGTTGAAGTAGATGCTTTGGGTAAAGAATTAAACGTAGTGGCAGAAGAAGCGCCGACGCCAGGGTATAATCTATGGCTAACTATTGATGCGGAAGGACAAAAAAAGATGGAAGAACTTGTTAAAGCAATGGCGGAAAAAACCGGACAGAGGAAAATAGCCGCTGTAGCCATGGACCCCCGTGATGGTGCAATTTTAGCAATGGTGAGTTGGCCAGCTTATGATAATAATTTATTTGTGGGAGGGATAAGCAAAGATAACTACGCTAAATTAATGGAGGATAAAGACAAGCCGATGTTTAATAGAGTTACTGGCGGTACTTATCCTTCAGGCTCAACAATTAAATTGGTAGTAGCCGCTGCAGCTTTAGAAGAAAAAGTAATTTCAGCCCAAAAAACTATTATGAGTGTGGGTGGTTTTAAAGTCGGTAGTTGGTATTTTAAAGATTGGAAAGCGGGTGGTCATGGCGCAACGAATCTTTTAAAGGCAATGGCTTGGTCAGTTAATACCTATTTTTACTATATTGGTGGTGGTTATGGTGATTTTGTTGGACTCGGTGTTAGCCGGTTAACACAATATTTTTCTAAATTTAATTTGGGTAGTCAAACAGGAATTGACTTGTCTGGAGAAAATAGTGGCTTTATACCATCACCCGAATGGAAAAAAAATACCAAAGGTGAGCCTTGGTACATTGGCGATACTTATAATATTTCAATTGGCCAAGGAGATCTTTTGGTTACACCTTTACAAGTAGCAGTGTGGACAGCTGCAATAGCTAACTCCGGCAATATTGTACAGCCATATCTTGGAGCAGAGTTAAAATCAACCGCCAATGCGAAAAGTATCTCTTTAAAACCAGCGATCAAAGAAAAGGGTATTATATCAGGTGAAACTGCCTATTGGGTAAAACAAGCTGCGCGCGAATGTGTTCTTACTGGTAGTTGTTATCTACTACGTAACCTACCTTTTACTTCTGGCGGAAAAACAGGTACGGCCCAATGGAGTACAAACAAAAATACCCACGGTTGGTTTACTGCTTTTGCTCCTTTTGATAATCCACAAATAGTGGTGAGTGTTTTGGTGGAAGAGGGCGGGGAAGGGGCGTATGTTTCAATGCCAATTACTCGCGATTTCTTGGTTTGGTGGTCGAAAAAATATTCGGGGTATTAATCCCCAGGTTATTTTTGACTTTCTTAATTCATATGTTATACTAGTTTAGTTAAATTAATTTTTTGTTATGGGAGAAGAAACACATTATCTAACCGCTGACAGCTTAGCCACTTTAAAAGCTGAATATGATAAATTAAACAATAAAACAGTTCCGGAAATTGCTAAACGTATTGATGAAGCAAAGCAGCAAGGGGATTTATCGGAAAATGCTGAGTATCATCAAGCAAGAGAAGATATGTCCTGGGCAAGGAGCAGAATTTTGGAATTAGACCAGATTTTGCAAAATGCTGAAATTTTTGTAAAAAGTAACGATAACAAGGTGGTCGCTGTTGGTAGCACAGTATCTGTTAAGGTGAATGGAAAAGAAAAAGAATATACGATTGTTGGACCGCAGGAAGTTAATTTATCCAAAGGTTATATCTCTAACGAATCTCCGATAGGGAATTCTTTGGTTGGATCCAAGGTGAAGGACAAAGTAGAGGTTGCCACCCCGGCGGGTAAGCAAATCTACGAAATTATTGAGATAAAATAAGAGAATTTAAATGGACCCGCCGGCTTGGCGGGTTTTTTTGACTAAAACAAGCATTTTCGCTATAATTAACTAATAAATAATATAATCAATATGACAGAAAATATTCAAAATGATATCAGCGAGGAGGCGGTACGCTTAGAGCATTTAAACGTTATCCGCCAAGCAGGGGTAGAGCCTTATCCTGCACGTTGCAGCCGTTCTCATACATTGGCCGAAGCAAAAGCTTTGGCAGTTGATACTGAAGTAGAGGTGTTAGGTAGGCTTGTCGGTAAAAGAGAAATGGGGCGACTTTGTTTTTGTCACTTAAAAGACGAAAGCGGCAGGTTGCAGATGGCTGTTTCAGAAAAAGAACTGGGGAAAGAGCAATATAAATTTTTTACTAAGAATTTAGAGATGGGTGATTTTGTTTCTTGCAAAGGAACTATTTTTGTTACTCATGCTGGTGAGATATCAGTTTTAGTAAAAAGTTATAATATTTTAGTTAAAGCATTGCTCCCGTTGCCAGAAAAATTTCATGGTTTGAACGATGTAGAAGTTCGTTATCGTAAACGTTATTTAGACTTATTAGCCAATGAAGAATCAATGAACATCGCGCGCGTACGTTGCGTTCTTGTTCGTGAAATTCGCAATTACTTTGACGCGCTTGGTTTTTACGAAGTTGAAACTCCAATTTTACAACCACTTTATGGCGGTGCATTAGCACGTCCGTTTGTTACCCATCACAACGCGTTAGATATTCCGCTATACTTACGCATTGCTCCTGAGTTATATTTAAAACGTTTGATTGTTGGTGGTTTTGAGAAAGTCTATGAAATTGCACGTTGTTTTAGAAATGAAGGGATCGATCATAATCATAACCCAGAATTTACTCAGATTGAATTTTACTGGGCTTATGCTGACTACAATAAATTAATGGACTTAGTAGAAGATTTGCTTCCAACTTTAATTAAAAAAGCTGGCTTACCCCTTAAGTTTATGGCCGAAGGTAAGGAAGTTGATTTTACTCCCCCATATCCACGTAAAACAATGCGTGCGCTAATTCAAGAATACGCCAAAATTGATATTGAAGATTATCCTGATCAAGATTCAATTTATAAAAAAGCAAAAGAGTTAGGAGTTGATGATTTGGATGAACACTCTGGCCGGGGTAAAATTATTGATGATATTTACAAAAAGTTTGCTCGTCCATTTATTTCCAATCCGATGTTTATGACCGATCACCCAATTGAGCTATCACCATTAGCGAAAAAGAAAGCCGAAGACCCACGATATGTTGAACGTTTTCAATTGCTGTGTGTCGGAGGAAATGAATTGTGTAACGCTTTTTCTGAGTTAAACGACCCGATTGATCAAGAAGAACGTCTCAAAGAACAAGTACGCTTAGGTGAGGAAGGGGACACCGAGAGCATGCCATATGACGAAGATTTTGTTACAGCCCTAAGACATGGCATGCCACCAACCGCTGGTTTAGGAATGGGCATTGATCGTTTGGTAAAACTTTTAATGAATGCTGATAATTTAAAAGAAGTAATTTTATTTCCAACACTTAAACCAAAAGAATAGTACGTTATGAAGAAAGTGATTGTTTTTGGCACCTTTGACTTAATCCATCCGGGACATGTGCATTTGCTTAAAGAAGCAAAAGAGTATGGAGATTTTTTGGTTGTAGTAGTGGCACGGGATAACACTGTTTGCGAGGTGAAAGGAAAGTCGCCAACGAACAAAGAAGATGAACGTATTAAAAATGTAAAAAAATTACAGATTGCAGATAAAGTAATGTTGGGATGTTTAGGTAATAAATACCAAGTAATTGCTGATGAAAAACCAGACGTAATTGCTTTGGGTTATGACCAAAAAGTTTTTGTTGGCCAATTAACGGACATCGTCGATGACAATGTCCAAATCGTTCGCATCTCACCATATATGCCAGATTTGTATAAAAGCTCTAAGTTGAGTGTATAAGAATATGAAAAAGAAAAAGCTTTTGGTTGCCACAACCAACATTGGAAAATTCAAAGAGATTAAAGGTTTTTTGGCTGATTTACCATTTCAAATTTTATCATTAAATGATTTGAAAAAATGTCCGCCTGCTCCGCCAGAAAATGAGTCAACTATTTGGGGCAATGCGGTTGTTAAAGCTTGTTATTACGGAGAAAAAACTGGTTTAATTTCTTTAGCAGACGATTCCGGTATCTTCGTTGATGCACTACATGGTGGGCCAGGTGTTCATAGCGCAAGAATTGGTAGAACAGATAAATCTAGAAGAAAATTAATTTTAGAAAAATTAAAAGGAGTAGAATGTCGTCGTGCAACATTTCGCGCCATTTTAGCTTTGTATGATCCTAATAATAAAACAAATTATTTAACTACTGGTGAGACGGTGGGGGAGATACTAGAAAAAGAAGTAAAAAATACTGTTAATGGATTTGGCTATGATCCGATATTTTTTGTAACTGAAAAACAAAAAACTTTTTCTGAAATGACTGCTACAGAAAAAAATTCTTGTAGCCACCGCGGCAAAGCGTTGAATCAGATGAAATATTATTTACACAATCAATATAGTAGTCGACACATTGTTGTTCCGGTAGCAGTGATTGTAAAGAATGGTAAAATCTTGGTAACTAAAAGAAACGACCCACATCGTCCAGAATATCATGAGAAATGGGAGTTTCCTGGAGGATCAATGGAATTTGGTGAAACAATAGAAGAGAATTTGATTCGAGAAGCGAGGGAAGAAGCGGGAATGAATATAAAACCATTAGAACAGTTGCGTCCAATTTATGTAAAAGGACAAGAATATCCTACTTGGAGCTATCAAGTATATTTGGTGCCGTATATCTGTTCTGTTTCTGGTCGGGCAGGCCGAGTTAACGATGCTGAAACTTTAGATTTAAAATGGGTTGCTCCTAACGAGGTAGATGTTTTAGCATTTGTTGGTGAAAACAAGGAGATGTTTAAAACATTTTTAGTAGAATTAAAACAATTGATTAAAAAACATAAATTACAATAATATGTTAGAGATTAAATTTATTCGTGATAACAAGGATTTAATTAAAGACAACTGCCAAAAGAGGCGAGTCAATGTTGACGTCGACAGATTGTTAGTGATAGATGAAGAAAGAAGAGAAAATCTTAAAAAGATTGAAGACTTGCGTGCATTGCGTAATCAAAAATCTAAAGGCAAACCAACCGAAGAAGAGATCGCTAACATGCGTAAGGTAGGGGAGGAGATTAAAGACTTAGAAGACAAACAGGCAACTATCGAAGAAGAATTTAAAAACTTACTTTTACAAGTACCTAACTTAACGCATCCCGATACACCGATTGGCGGCGAAGAAGATTTTAAAACTATCTATACAAATTTTGAACCAAAGCCGTTTGCTTTTTCTCCAATTGATCATGAAGAATTAATGACCAAAAACGATTTGTTAGATTTTGAACGCGGAGCTAAGGTGGCAGGAGCTAAGTTTTATTTTACCAAGAATTCAGCTGTACGCCTTAATTTGGCGTTATTAAACTATGGTATTGATATTGTTACCAAACATGGTTATACCCTCCTAGAAACGCCAGATTTGGCCAAGGATGAGATTCTGACGGGCATCGGCTTTAATCCTCGGGGGCCAGAAGCACAGGTTTATTCAATTGAAAATTCAGACCTAAGCTTGGTAGGTACTGCAGAAATTACAGTTGGTGGATATCACTCTGATGAAATTTTAGACTTAGAAAATGGTCCAAAAAAATATGTTGCCTTGTCTCATTGTTTTAGAACTGAAGGTGGCTCGTACGGTCGCACAAGCAAGGGTTTGTACCGCGTACACCAATTTACTAAATTAGAGATGTTTATCTTCTGCAAACCAGAAGATAGTGAAAAATATCATTCAGAAATATTAGAAATCGAAAAAGAAATTGTTGATGGTTTAAATTTGCCTTATCGCGTAATTGATATTGCTTCTGGCGATTTGGGTGGCCCGGCTTATCGTAAATTTGATATTGAGGCTTGGATGACAATGAAAGCCGAAGAAGGAACACAGGGCGGATATGGTGAGATTACTTCTACTAGTAATTGTTTAGATTATCAAGCAAGACGTTTGAATATTCGCTATCGTAAAGCTGATGGATCGACTGAATTTGTTCATACTTTAAATGGCACAGCCGTAGTTTTAAGTCGTTTTCCCTTAGCTGTGATAGAAAACTACCAACAAGAAGATGGAACAATTAAGGTGCCAGACGTCTTACAAAAATATCTTGGTTTAGAAAAATTATAATTATGTTTTCTTGGGTAGAGGTAAGTGAGTCGGCTATTCGTTACAATCTTCAACAGTTTAGAAAAATTGTCGGTAAGAAAAATTTGTTGATGCCTGTTATAAAATCCAACGCTTATGGCCACGGATTTAATTTGGTAGCTAAAATTTGTGATAGCGATAAAAATGTTGATCGGATATGTGTGGTAAACAGTTTTGAAGCTTTAGAATTAATTAAATTAAAAATTAAAAAACCAATTATAATTTTAAGTTTTTATTCTGAAGATAAAAATGAATTAGTGAAACTAATTAAGAGGGGAGTGGTATTCCCGGTTTATCGTTTTGATCAGATTAATCTATTAAACAAGCTAGCAAAATCAATAAAGAAAAAAGTTAAGATACACATTAAAATTGATACTGGTACTTCACGTGTTGGTTTTCTTTTATCCGACTTAAATAAGTTATCTGGTTTAATCAAACAAGCAGTTTGGCTAGAGACAGAAGGTGTATGGAGTCATTTCGCATCGAGTGAAGATAATACAAAGTTTACGATAGAACAATACAAAGTTTTTGGAAAAGCATTACAAATGTTAAGTGAACAGGGTATTTGCCCTCCTTTAAAACACATGTCCTGCACAGCGGCTTCTTTGGGGTTTAAGTTTAAAGATCTCAACGCTGGCAGACTCGGTTTAGGTTTGTATGGCTTGTATCCTGATAAAAGATTGCTAAACGCAATAAAATTAAAACCAGCGTTAAGTTGGAGAACTAAAATAATTCAAGTAAAAACCTTATTAAAAGGATCAAAGATTGGGTATGGGAATAGTTTTGTGGTCAAAAAGAAAACTAAAATCGTTGTTCTTCCAATCGGTTATTGGGATGGGTATGTAAGGTTACTGTCTAATGTTGCCAAAGTATTAATTAAAGGCAAAATTTGCCCTATACGCGGGCGTATTTGCATGAATTTAGCCATGGTGGAAGTGCCTATTAATTTAGATGTAAAACCAGGTGATGTGGTAACCTTAATCGGTAAAGACGGCAAAAGCAAAATTAG
The DNA here is from genome assembly GCA_964535515.1 of uncultured Gammaproteobacteria bacterium. Lineage (GTDB taxonomy): Bacteria > Patescibacteriota > Patescibacteriia > Magasanikbacterales > GWA2-37-8 > CAZHTA01. The sequence goes on along the minus strand of CAZHTA010000012.1, from coordinate 21,090 downwards.
TGCTGAGGATATAGCAGAATGGTCTAAAACAATTAATTACGAAGTCGTAACTAGAATAAATCCGTTAATTCCACATTTAAAGGTAAAATAATATGCCGCGGTTCTTCTACTCCGCGTCCAATTTACAAAATAGTCGCACCCCAGATTCTTGGTGGCGACGTTGGCGTAAGAAAAAAGAAAGGAGACGTTCTCTTAGCAGGCCAGATACAAATCTAGTTGAGGTACGAAATCCTTTTAAGAAAAAAGAAGAAGAGAAGCCGCACTCAATTAAGTGGGGGCTAATTTCAATTGTTTTAATATTTTTTATTTGGCTTGGGGCAATGTTTTATTTGCCATATTTTAAAATTACCAGAGTTGAGTTTGAAGGTTTAAATATTATTAAAAAAGAAGAACTGAACGATTTTGTAAATAACAATTTCCTTAATACAAACAAAAAATGGTGGCCAAGAAATAATTACTTTATAGTAAACACCACAAAAATAGGAAAAGAAATTAAAAATAACTTTGCAGTAGAGGAGATTGCTGTTGTTAAATATTTCCCAGATTTAATCAAAATTACAATAAAAGAAAAAATGACTAGTATTATTTATGATAATGGTTACGAATACGTTTTGTTAGATGAAAATGGTAATTTTGTAAAAAAGTTAAAAGTTGTATCGGACAATGAATTTGTTGTGGAAGATTTTACTAGCGCACCAACTTCTACTGCTACAAACACCATTAAAACAAAAAAAATAGCCCCAACGCCAACTACCACCATATTGGTAAAGCTCCATATACCAGATTATAAATCAATTAAAAAAGAATTAGGATCTTTTCCTTTAATATACGACCAAAGAATTGGAAGAGAAAATAAAAATAATTTAGAAAAAGAGGTTGTTGTTGTTGTTTTAGCTTGGCAAAAATTGCTTAATAACGGCAAGGTAGGGGAGTTGCAGTATTTTGTCTTGGATAACCTTGCGGCCGGCTTAAAGGTTAAGACCTCAAAACCATGGGACATCTTAATTAATATTAACGGAAATCATGAAGGCGCATTTAGCAATCTAGAAGCGATCATAAAAGATAACAACCCAAATGAGTATGTTGACTTACGCTATGGCGAAAGAGTGTATTGGAAGTAGGGAAGGTGTTGACTGGCTTGGTATTTAGATATATACTACGTCTTATAACATAGATTAAGCGTCATACATAATATAGCAAATCCTTTAAATATGCGTAAATCCAACGAACCCATAATAAACCACATTTCTGACTTCCTTGACTACTGCGAGGTGGAAAAAGGTTTATCACCAGTATCAACTCGCAACTATCATAATTTCTTAAAAGTCTTTTCTGGCTGGTTAAAGGATACAAATCTATCAGCCCTTAAGCCTCATGAATTGACCCCAGAGCACGTTTGGGACTACCGCCTATACCTTTCACGCAAGAAAGATTCCAAGGGTCGGTATATAAAGAAGACCACCCAGAACTATTATCTGATCGCTTTACGCAACCTAGTTAACTACTTTTCTGCGCGCGATATTGTTTCTTTATCATCAGAAAAAATAAAATTACCAAAATTAACCGACAAAGATAAATCAATTAAATTCCTACGCTTTGATCAAATCGAAAAATTATTATCCATGCCTGATATCAAAACAGCTGATGGGTTAAGAGATCGAACCATCCTCGAGGTCCTCTTCTCCACCGGTACGCGGGTCTCAGAGCTCACGTCGCTTAATATACGGATGTTCAATTTAAAAGAATTGCAGTCTGGAAAATTTAGCGAATATGAATTAAACATTTCTGGTAAAGGCGGATCAACTCGGGTAGTATACTTTTCCGAACGTTCATTAAAGTGGTTAGCTGAATATTTAAAGACCAGAAACGATATGTATCCCCCGCTTTTTATTAACTACCATAAAGACAAAGAAGATAATGAGCATCGTCTGACCTCACGTTCAGTAGAAAGATTGGTGAGAAAATATACTTCAATGGCTGGTTTACCAGTAGAAGCAACTCCGCATACGCTACGCCACAGCTTTGCTACTGATCTTTTAACCCACGGAGCTGACATGCGTTCAGTCCAAGAGCTTTTAGGGCACAAAAACATTGTAACTACTCAAATATATACCCACGTAACTAATCGTCAATTAAAAGATGTCCATCGCAAATTTCATAGCGGAGAGAAATAAAATTATTTTTTAACCTGCTAGCAAAGCTATATGAAAAAGTGGCACAGAATCTCATTAACAATTATCAGTGTTCTCATCCTCTTAATTTTACTTTCTTTAACCACATCAAACGGCAGATTTTTTTGGCAACAAGCAGCAATCTTACCAATTGTAAAACCATTTTCTGAAGCATGTGGTTATGGTGGTACTTCTGGATATAGAATAGATTGTGGTTGTGAAGGAATAAAAATTGCCGACATTAGATTAGGATCTACAAATTATTATTGTACTGGTAGCTGTAATCAATGTAAGTGCTACACACAAGATCATTCCCGTTATACTGAAACAGGAAAAGTAGAAATCAAAGAGGCTGACTGTGCCACTTTTTCCAAATTTGAGTGGGCATTTCCATATAACAAAGAAAAATAATAACTTAAGAAGTGCGCAAAACATCAGATGTACCAATACAAAAAATCCCGAACGAATCGGGATTTTTAAATTATTTTTTTGATTACAAACTGGCTTTTATAATCAAGTCCAGCATTTCACTAAATCCGATACCTGCTTTCCCAGCCGCCTCTGGCATCAAGCTGGTTGGTGTCATACCAGGAATAGTATTTGTTTCTAAGATATATAGTTGAAACTTTTTACCCACCATCACATCAGTTCGTGACATTCCACGACAACCTAGCGCTTTGTGGGCACGCAAAGCTAAACTTTGTAATTGTTTGTTAATTACGGGGTTAAAATTAGCTGGACAAATATGGGTTGAACCACCTTTCTTGTATTTTGATTTAAAGTCATAGAACTCCCCTAGTTGTGGTAAAATTCGTGTTGGTGGCAAAGCAAAAGGTTTACCATTCTTTTCTAGTACACCACAAGTAGCCTCATCACCAGCAATGAATTCTTGAACCATCACCCAAGGGAATTTTTTGATTATCTCAGTAATATATTTTTCTAAATCTGCTTCTTTTTTTACTATTTTAACCCCAACCGCTGACCCTTGATCAACCGGTTTAACTACTGCTGGAATACCAACTGCTTTTTTAACTAAATCTAAAAGAATCTTTTTATTCTTTTTCCAATTGTCTCTTTTAAAATCAATAAACTTCGGATGTGGTAGGTTATTTTGCCAATAAACTTGTCCGGCATAGGCTTTATTCATCGCTAATGCACTAGATAATACGCCTGGACCAGTATATTTGATGCCTAAACTATCAAACATCCCCTGCAAAGCACCGTCTTCTCCTGGTGTTCCGTGAAGAGCAATAAAGATTATGTCAAACGTTTTTTGATGTGTTCCACCGAAACTAACGATCTTTTTGCCACTTTTAAATTTACCAATAAAACGACCATCTTTAGTCATTTCAATTGGTGTGACTAAATATTTTTTTGTATCTAGGTTGTTACAAATTGCCTGACCAGTAATCAAAGAAATTTCTCGCTCTGACGATGGGCCACCAAATATTACACCTACTTTAATTTTTTTAGTCATATTATACTTATTGTACTAAATACCCTAAAGGATTAACAGGAATACCATTTTTACGTACTTCAAAATGCAAATGAGCCCCAGTCACAAACGGCCCAGCACCAACTGTACCCGGTGTACCACCAGAATATCCGATTATATCACCACGATTAACAAAGCTATCTTCTGACACAATAATACGACTCATGTGGCCATACACAGTGGAGATGTTGCCAGTATGAATTAAAAGCACATAACTATAACAAGATGAAAGCGTACAAGTTTTTGCTCGCCCAACATATCCAGAAGCTGCTGCTCTAATTGGTGTGCCTTGAGCAGCACGTACATCAATAGCACTATGTTCAAATACCCGACGATATGGATATTCTGGATCATGAAAATATGACGTGATGTAGTGGCCCGGTGTTGGCCAAGCCATTAAAACATCGCCATCAACCTGTATTTTGTCTTGTGCTTCTAATTTTTTACGTACTTGATCTTCATAACTTCTTACTTCCCCTTCGATTACTTGATATTGCTTTTTTAAGCTTGTTAACAATGTTTGATAATGCATTTCCGATGACTTTGTTTGTACCAACAAGTTCTGTTTAACTCCAGTTTGTTCATTTAAGTCGGTCTTTTGATCTTCCAATTGTTTTTTTAGATCCTCAAAAGTCAAACGACGGGTATCAGCTTGTTGGCGTTTATTTTCCAAATCTTCTTTCGCTAACCGGAGAGATTTTACTGAACGCCCTAAGTCTACGTAAATATCCTCTAGATATTTTGCTTGATTATAAAAATCAGCAAAACTATCATTAGTTAAAAGTATCTCCAAATAATTTTTCTGATCATTAGCGTGAAGGTTTTGTATAATTTCAGTAATTACTAGTTTTTGCCTAGCGATCACTACTTCCTTGTCTTTTATCGACAATTGTAAAGCTTCAATCTCCAGCTCTGTTTCTTTTATCTTTTCTCTGGTTAATTCTATGTCAACACTAATCTTTTCTAGCTTATTATCCAAAATACCGATCTGATTACGCAAAGAAACACCTTCCAATTGTTTTTGGGCGATATTTTTATTATATTTACTAATGGTTTCTTCTAATTGCTTGATTTTATCTTTGCGGGCAGCAATTTCTTTGTTTAGAGCATTGACTTCCTCAGTATTACCACCGACTTCTAAGCCCAAAACAAAAGTAGACGTCCAAAATATTCCGACGCCTAATATTACAACAATGAGTGATAAATACCAAACTTTCTTCATGGTAATATTATACCACAAAATGATTAATCAGTAACTATAGTTTTTCAGCAGCAAGCTTTATTCTCGCAATTGTCTCGTCTTTGCCTAAAACCTCAGCAATTTCAAAAGGCCCAGGAGAATTTTCTTTTCCTGATAACGCTACCCGCATCGGCCACAAAACAATTCCATTAGAATATTCTTCTTCTTTAACCCACTCCCCTATCTTTATCTGCAAATTGTCTTTATTCCAATCTTGAACACTAAAATTATTCAATATTAATTCAAGTTCTTGTAATATTTTCTTTGCTTCTTCAACAGTGCTTTTTTTCCAAACCAAAATATCTTTTTGATATTCAGATTGAATAAAAACAAACTTAATTGCTTCTGGCAATTCAGCTAGAGTGGTAACTCGCTCTTTTTCTAGCACAATTGCTTTTGAAAGTTTTTCTTTCCATTCGCTTTTCCACCAATCAGTGGTTGTAAAGTATACCAAAGACATATCGGCGATCTTATCATTTGACATTCTTTTTAGATACTCCTTGTTATACCAATCTAATTTTTCTAAATTAAAAACTGCACTGGCTTTGCCGACTTTCTCTAAGCTGAATTCCTTTACTAACTCTTCTAGAGTATATAATTCTTTTTCTCCTCCTGGGTTCCAGCCTAAAAATGCCATGAAGTTGACCATCGCTTCTGGCAAGTATCCTTTTTGAATGTAGTCTTCTACCGCCACATCGCCTTGACGCTTACTTAATTTTGATTTGTCAGCATTAAGGAAAAGTGAAAGATGAGCAAACTGAGGCATTTCCCAACCAAAATATTTATATAACTGGATATGTTTTGGAGTACTTGAAAGCCACTCTTCACCTCTAATTACATGAGTAATTTCCATTAAATGATCATCTACCACAACAGCTAGATGATAAGTAGGAAAGTCATCGGCTTTTAATAGTACCTGGTCATCAATTAGCTCATTTTTAAAAGACACTTCGCCTCTTATCAAATCACTAAAAGTAGTTTCTCCTTCCTTAGGCATTTTAAGACGAACCGTATGTGCCTCTCCGCTGGCAACTCTTTCTTTTGCTTCCTTTGGATTGATGTTACGACAAAAACCATCATATCCAGTAGGCAGCTTTTCTTTCTGTTGCTTTTCTCGCACCTCTTCCAATCTTTCAGGCGTACAAAAACAATAATACGCCTGGTCGTTCTCTAATAGTTGATCGACGTGCTTGTGATAAATTTCTAATCTTTCTGATTGAACGTAAGGCCCTTTATCTCCTTTTTGGGTAATAGTTTTGTTATCTGTATCTAACACGACTCCTTCATCAGGATTGATACCCGCCCAATTCAAAGAATTTAATACTGCTTCTATAGCGCCTTCCACAAATCTTTTTTGGTCAGTATCCTCAATACGAAGTATGAATTGACCATCATTTTGTTTAGCAACCAAATAAGCATAAAGAGCAGTGCGCAGATTGCCTACATGTAAAAAACCAGTTGGACTAGGTGCAAAACGAGTTCTGACTGTCATAATTATTTAAAATAGTAATAATATAAAAATATAAAGGTTGCATTGTAAATTCTCTTAATTCTTTTTGGTTCCTTAATCAATCTCCAAAACCATTCCAATCCAATTATTCTTAAAAATTTAGGCGCTCGTTTAGTTTTTCCACTAATGTAGTCCAACGCCCCACCCACCCCAATTATTAATTTTACGTTAGGTAAATTTGGTAAAAATTGTTCAATCCAAATCTCCTGTTTTATCTGACCGAAAGCAACAATCAAAACTTCTGCACCGCTTTCATTTATCTTTTCCAGTATCGCATTATTTTCTGCTCGAGCCAACTCTATGTTGTCTTCGGTAATTTCAACCGTCGGCCCCTTGTCTGTCCCAACAATTTTTAGCTGAACAAATTTTGTATTCAATCTATCTTTAGCTTTCGATAAAACATCTTCGCTGCCACTACCTAACAAAAAAACACTTTTGTTGTTTTTCTCTACTAACGCACACAACTCCCAAACAAAATCTGATCCGGTAATTCTTTTTATCTTTCCACCGCTAACAAGAGTAATTCCGAATCCATCGCACAGGTTCAAATCACCATTGTTTAGTACTTCTTTAAAATATGGGAGCTTCTGCGCCAGCACTAACATTTCAGGATTAGGAGTAAATATTTTTTTCTGTTCAGAACCATTCAACCATAAACCAACCTTCAACTTTGCATCTTCCAAAGATATGTTATCAATTCTTACTCCCAAAATGTCAGACATACTTACTTCAAAGAGATAATGATTGCTCCCGCTACCATCAAAACTGCACCTAGAGCAACACGCCAACTTAAAGCTTCACCCAAAAATACAGCCGCTAAAATAACAACAAACACTAAACTTAATCGATCAATCACTACTACCTTTGTAACCAAACCAACTTTAATCGCTAAAAAGTAAAACAACCAAGAAAGAGCACCGGAAACGCCAGCCAAAATAATCAAAACCCAATCACGATTTGATAGTGAGTGAAAATTAACACTATTAAATTTGCCTAACAACAAACTAGTCACAACCAAAAAACCAGCCATAATCAAAGAACGGATGGTTGTCGCAAAAGTTGGGTCAATATTTTTTAATCCCAATTTAGCAAAAATCGCTACCAAAGCAGCAGTAATTGCCGAAAGAAAAGCTAAAACTAACCACATATAAATTTAAAGTTAATATTAAAATTATACCTTCAATTCAACAAAAAAGCAATGGCTTTTGACCACTGCTTTTATAGTTTTTACTTAATGAATCCGCCCGCTTGTAGATGCCACAACTTCTTGTACAGCCCACCCCGCTTTTTGAGTAGTTCGCTATGAGTTCCGCTTTCAACGGCCCCGCCTTGATCAATCACTACGATTCGATCCATCTTCATAATTGTTGACAAGCGATGGGCAATCACAATTACGGTTTTGTTTTTAATTAGATTCTCTAAGCCACGCTGGATTTCTTGCTCTGACCCAGAATCCAAACTAGAAGTAGCTTCATCTAAGACTAAGATTGGTGCATTGCGTAAGATTGCTCTAGCGATCGCAACACGCTGTCTTTCTCCACCAGACAATTTAACACCACGTTCGCCTACATATGTGTCATACCCTTCACTTAAACCAGTAATAAAATCATGACAATATGCCATCTTGGCCGCTTCAACCACATCCTTATCTGTAGCTTTGAATTTACCATAACGGATATTTTCTTTTAAAGTACGGTGGAAAAGAATCGGATCTTGTGGCACCAGGCTAACATTTTGCCACAAGCTCTCCAACGCAACCTTATCAATTCTTTGCTTATCAATCAAAATTTGTCCACCACTTAATTCATACAAATGTAAAAGAAGTTTAACTACCGTGGTCTTACCAGCGCCAGATGGGCCAACTAAAGCAATCTTTTCTCCTGGGGCAATATGGAGATTGAAATTTTTTAAAATTGTTCTAGTTTCGTGGTAATTAAAATCCACTTTAAAAAATTCAATTTCTCCTTTTTTTACTTCTAACTTTGCTGCATCTGGAGCATCGACAATTTCGTGTGGCGTGTTTAACACTTCTGTCATTTCTTCGGCTTCAGCCAAATCTTCATATATACGCTGCAACACTCTTCCAAAGTTCCAAATACTCAATATCACTACAAAGATGTATGATTGTAGCAGAAAAAAATCACCCACTGTAAATCTACCGACTTGCCACAATCTGATACCGACATAAAACAAACCCATTTCAAGCACGATTGTTAAAAACCCCTGCGCAGCTTCAAACCAGTTACCCAAATTCCAGGTAAACAAACGCAATTTAGTTAATTCAGCATTAGCTTCGCCGTAATTTCCACATTCTTTTTTGTAACCATTAAATAACTTAACATTTAAATGGTTAGTGATTGTGTCAGCCAAAATACCTGTGAGTTTGCTATCGGCTTTACTACGCTCCAAATCGTAGCGTAGTTTGTAACGTATAAAAAACCAATTAACCAACAAAAAGACAACAATCCAAATAGTTAAGCCAATACCTAACTCCAAATTGGTGACAAACAATACTGCTAAAATTGCGATTACTTTAACTATCAATTGCAAGATATCATAAATAATACGATCAGCTACACCTTCAAATGAGCGAGTAAAACGATTTACTTTTTTGACTAATGATCCAACAAAATTATTACTGAAAAAGGAAAAAGAGTGGTGATGAATATATTGAAAACAAGTATTGCTCAAATCAGCAATCACCTTGGCTTGGAAACGCGAAGCAGAAAAAGTAGAGATACGCCAAAAAGCCCAACTGGCCAATTCCCAGATGGTGATAATAATCAGAATTTTAATTAACGCATCCCCTGCCGTTTTGTCCAAATTATTCTCCCCCAGAATATCAAAAAACTTTTTAAAATATATTGGGACAATAATACTGATCAAAGACGCAAAAATGGTAGCCAAAAACATCACTGTTCCTAGTCCGGAATAGCGCTTTAAGTGAGCCCAATAGAGCCTCAACGTCATTTGGTTGATTTTGGCCATAATATTACAATTTAACACCGCTTTATGGGCGGCTTAATATAGTAGACGAAAAAAGGACGTTTTTGTTACTTCGATTGTAATTATACCACATTTTTGATATTATTTATGCAGGAACAAGAACATCAGAATAATTATGTCAAAAACAACGCTAAAAAAGGATAAATACAAAAGTGCTCGCGGTGGATATTCCAGCCTTCTTGATCTTTTTTGTAGAAAATGCGAAAGTTTAGTAGCTGTTTATCAAAAAGACGGTCCTGGCAATCTATTAAGAACATATTTTGATAGGATTATTTTTCCAGAAAATTTGGTTGACTTACAAAAAAAGAATATTAAGGAGATACCAAACCTAAAATGTAAAAAATGTGGTGAAATCATAGGAAGCCCATATATTTATCCGCCAGAAAAAAGAAAAGCCTTTCGTCTTTATCAAGATTCAGTTATTAAAAAAATAAAGAAGAATATTTAACATAAAAAAACAACTACCTTTTGTATGTCAGAAAATTTAGAAAACGAAATTGAAGAAATTAAAAAAAGAAACCAACGCGTTGAAGCCGACAAAGCTTGGGAAACTAGTTGGACACGTCGAATTGTGATAGTAATTCTAACCTATGTTGTAATTTCGTTGTTTTTTTATTTTGCTCTTATACCCAACCCCCTACTTAATGCCATCGTACCAACCACTGGTTTTGTACTTTCTACTTTAAGCATACCGATTATAAAAAAATGGTGGTTAAACACAGTATACAGAAAAATATGACAGATAACAGTCAACCACGTGTTGGATTAGGAGTAATAATAACAAACTCTGAAGGTAAAATTTTAATTGGCAAGCGCCAAGGTAGCCATGCCCCCTACTATTCTATTCCCGGTGGCAGTCTTCAGCTAGGAGAAAGCTTCGAAGTTGGCGCAACCAGAGAAACAAAAGAAGAGACCGGCTTAGATATCCAAAATCCGCAAGTAATCGCTGTGGTAAATAACTTAGCAACTTACCATGAAGAAAATGTACATTACATTGCTGTTGTCTTGTTAGTAAAAGATTTTTTTGGTGAACCAAAGGTTATTGAACCAGAAAAATGTGAAGGTTGGCTGTGGGCTGACCCGCACGACCTACCTCTCCCCCATTTTCACGCCAGCCAAATGGCTGTTGAGTGTTATTTAAAAAATTTGTTTTATAAAAAATTTGAATAATTATATGATTAATCACAAACCTTTGTATCCACCAAAAACACCTTTAATGTTTTCTGATGGCACAAAAATATATAAAAAATTTGCTAAAGAATATATTACTCATAAGAAAGGACTATTTATTTTAGCACCATCTGGAACTGGAAAGACATATTACATAAAAAACCAAACAAAAAACCATTGGATTGACGGCGACGCTCTGTGGGAATGTACAGGAGCGCACCCACAAGGAGCCTGGTGGAAAGAAGGCGACCCTGTTATTGATATAATCGACCAACGAAGTGACGTAATAACTACCGAAGCTAAAAAGCTTGGTTTCTGGATCATGGGTGCATCTAACAATTGGCTAAAACCTGATGCAATCGTCATTCCTGATTGGAAAATACATAAAAAATATATTAAACTGCGCGAACAAACTAATTATGACGGCGGTGCAACATCTGAAGACCACGCTCAAGTTTTGGGACATCGTAAATTTATTTTGCAATGGGCAAAAAAAGGAGTTCCAAAATTTAAAACCATAGAAGAAGCTGTCAATTATTTAACCAAATAACCAACCAAGATATTATAGATAATTAAAATTTAATTTATGCCACAAAATTCCGAACCATTTTTCCACTATGAGGGAGAGATAGTACCAATAGAGAAAATAGAGAGCGCTGATATTCGACCAGAGGTTCCTGAAATGGGAGGATCCACCATTATATTACAACGCAATGCCAAAGATGATCGTCGTCCAGACTCTCCTGATTTTGGCGCTTTAGATGAAAAGGCAGCAGAACTAGCACGTATTCAAGCCAAGGAGTTTTTTGAAAAAATATTCAGTTCATTAAACGAGGAAGAACGTAGAACAATTGATATCATGGTTGTGGCCAGCGATGCAACTTTAACCACTCCCTATACCAAAGCAGTACACAAACGTGCAGTGGAAACTGGCGCGCAGGTCTTGTCAGGATTAACTGAAGCCATGCAAAATGCTTCGATTACGGAACAGCAACTTCTAAACAACAACGCTAACCACGGTAACGTTGTTGAAGTTTCCGAATTAAAAGATTTACTTATGATGGAAGAATCTCCAGATTTTGTTGAATTTTTAAGATCCAAATATGGTACCGGTATAGAATTTTGGAATGCCTATGAAAATGATGTGGAAAGAGAAACGCGACTAAAAATGAAAGCCGAGGGCCCAGACGATATTGCCGACCGCGTAAACTATGCCCTTTCTTTACAAGCACAGATTGCTCGGGAGTATCATGGAGCCAACCCTGGAAGAAGGCTAATCATTTGGGCAATCAGTCACTATGATTCAATTAGTCCATTCGTCAAAAAACACGTTACCAACACTGATTTAAATACCTATCTCCCAATCGAGCAAGGTGGCGGAATAACAATCGCTGTAGATAAAGATGGCGGAGCAACCTGTACACTAAAAGACAAAAAATTAGTTTTAAAAACTAGTAATTAAAAATATGGAAAAACAATTTGTTAACTATTTTGGCTATGGTTCAAATCGTGATTTAGCAATGTTAGCAGCGATTATTGGCCGAGATGAAATTGAAGGTATTAAAGGGAAGATGCTAGGCCACGAACTTTGCATACAGAAATTAAATAACATCCCAGATTTAGTTTTGCCTACTGCCCCCGTTCCACAATCTCCACGTTTTATACTTCAACGTGAATTTGGTGACAATTTTGAATTGTATGTTACTCGACCTAAAACAGACGGCGTGACTTATGGAATGATCTGGCAAATAACACCGGCAGAATACAAACTAATGCTCGATTGGGAAATGGTTGAATTTGGTTTACAAGATGATATCTCCGCTGTAGCAATAGATGAAAGAGGTCAATTGATAAACGTAATTACACCTGGATCGCTAAACCCCAATCTTCCTGTTGATGTCGTAATTACAGATGAAAAATATGATGATTATATAGTAGATAAACAGCATATACTGGATGTGGCCAACCGATCACGAGAAGAATATTACCAAAATATTAAAAAATAAAATCACCCCCCCCCTGTTCCCAGGTGATAATAGCTGAAAAGGAATAATTCCACGGTTTGCTTGACAACTTTTTACAATATGTTAATATATTATCACTCTCATTATTAGAGTGATAACCATATGAACCCACAAAATTTTACCAATAAATCTCAAGAAGCTATACAAAAGGCAGCAGCTATCGCCCAAAAGAACGGCCAAGCCCAAGTGGAGCCGCCTCACCTTTTATTTGCCTTTTTAGAAGACGAGGAAGGAATCGTCGTCTCTACTTTACAAAAATTAAACATCAATTTGATTGCTTTGCGTGCCGACGCCCAATCCCTCATTGACCGTCTACCTAAAACTGAAAATCAGACTATCCCAGGTGGTGTTGGTCAAGTAATGTTAGGCCAGGCAATGGTTTTTATCTTCCAAACCGCTGGTCAAGAATCACAAAAAATGGGAGATGAGTTTATCAGCATCGAACATCTTTTCCTTGCTTTTCTTTCGTCTCAAAATCCAATTAGTGAGATATTCGCTAAAATTAACGTAACCCACGAAACCGCACTAAAAGCATTGGCTGCTATTCGCGGCAATCAACGTGTTGATTCAGCTGAGCCAGAAGCAAAGTTTAACGCTCTAGAAAAATACGGAAAAAATTTAACCGACTTAGCACGTAAAGAAAAAATTGATCCCGTAATTGGACGCGATGACGAAGTCAGACGCGTAATGCAAATATTGTCTCGTCGTACTAAAAACAACCCTGTCCTTATCGGCGAACCTGGCACTGGAAAAACTGCAATTGTTGAAGGACTAGCACAACGAATTGTTAATGGCGACGTACCTGATTCTTTGCGTGACAAAGAAATATTTGCCCTAGATATCGGTTCTCTTTTAGCAGGGACTAAATTTCGTGGCGAATTTGAAGAACGTTTAAAAGCCGTATTAAAAGAAATCAACTCTTCTGCCGGTAAATATATTCTTTTTATCGATGAATTACACACAATTGTTGGTGCAGGTGCATCGGAAGGATCAATGGACGCCTCTAACATGCTGAAACCAATGTTGGCACGTGGTGAATTACATACCATTGGGGCTACCACAATTAAAGAATATCAAAAACATATTGAAAAAGATGCTGCTTTAGAACGTCGCTTCCAACCAATCATGGTAGTCGAACCAGTAATTGACGATGCCATTGCAATTTTACGTGGTATCAAAGAAAAATATGAAGTACATCACGGCGTTCGTATTACTGACGCCGCTATCATCGCCGCAGTAAAATTGTCTGATCGATATATTTCCGATCGCTTCTTACCAGATAAGGCGATTGATTTAATGGACGAAGCTGCTTCCGCGCTACGCCTAGAGATCAATTCCCTACCGGAAGAATTGGATAAAATGAAACGCACGATGATTAAATATGAAATTGAAAAACGTGCTTTAAAGAAAGAAAAAGATCAAGACTCCAAAGACCGACTCGCCCTCTTAGAAAAAGATCTGGCAGACTTAAAAGAAAAGAGTTCTGCTTTAGAAGCTAAGTGGAGCAATGAAAAAGAGGTAATCGGTAAGATCCACGCTAATAAAAAAGAAATTGACCGTTTAAAACAACAAGCAGAAATCGAAGAACGTAAAGGTGACTTACAAAAAGTTGCTGAGGCTCGTTATGGAAAAATTCCTTTACTGGAAGGTGAGATCAGAAACAGCGAAAAAAAGTTAGCTGAGTTACAAAAAGAACGAGGTATTTTAAAAGAAGAAGTAACAGAGCAAGATATCGCCTCAGTGGTCGCACGTTGGACAGGAATCCCTGTTACCAAGATGTTGCAAAGCGAAAGCGGACGTTTGGTTAACATGGAAGGTGCTTTAGAAGAAAAAGTGATTGGCCAAGGTGAAGCAATTAAAGCAATCACTAACGCTATCCGTCGTTCACGCGCCGGTATCTCTACTCCTGGTCGTCCGATTGGGTCGTTTATCTTTTTAGGACCAACGGGGGTAGGCAAAACAGAACTAGCCAAATCTTTGGCAGAGTTTATGTTTGACACAGAAAACGCCTTAGTACGCATTGACATGAGTGAATACATGGAAAGCCACAGTACTGCTAAAATGGTTGGCTCCCCTCCTGGATATGTTGGCTATGACGAAGGTGGACAATTAACTGAGATTATTCGTCGTCGACCATATGCTGTTATTCTTTTTGATGAAATCGAAAAAGCTCATCCTGATGTCTTTAACATTTTATTACAAATATTAGACGAAGGGCGCTTAACTGATGCCAAAGGACGTACAGTAAACTTTAAAAACACCGTCATCATCATGACTAGTAATCTTGGTAGTCAAACCATACTGGATCTAAACAAACGTGGTGAGTTTGGTTTTGACGAAGGACATAGCCGTAAAAAAGACGACAATGAAAAAAGTGTCAGAACCAAAATAACGGAAATGCTCCACCAGCATTTTAAACCAGAATTCCTAAATCGTGTGGATGAAATTATCATTTTTCACTCTTTAGCAGAAAAGCAAATCGAGTCAATCGCTGGTTTGCAACTCAAAGAAGTGGAAAAACGTTTGCAAGAAAAAAAGATTACTTTGAAAATTGACAACTCTGTAAAAAAATATCTTGCTAAAGAGGGATACAATCCAGACTTTGGTGCTCGACCGTTAAAACGCGTCATCCAAAACGAGATACTAGACGAACTAGCCTTGCTTATCATTGAAGGTAAAGTAAAAGAAGGGCAAACAGTCCAGATTACGGTTGAAAAAGGAAAAATCGTAATTAAGTAACTCTTTAGACCTAAAACCACCAAACAAAATGGTGGTTTTTAGTTTGCTTGACTTCCCAAAAAATGATATAATTTATTTAGACAATTTAACTAAAACTATGCACCAACGGAAACAAGGTATATTTTTCTTGCTTACCCTTTTGTTATTGGGTTTTTTTCCGTTTTCTAAATCTTTGGCTGTTACTGAATTTAACCCCGCCTTTATCCTCTCAGACGCTGAATTACAAGATTGCAACAGCTTGTCTAGTATTGATATTCAAAAATTTCTAGATTCACGCGGTAGCTACTTACGTAGTTACCAAACTGAAGATGAAACCGGCACAATTAAAACTGCAGCCGAAATAATTTACGATGCTGCAAAAAATTACAAAATCAACCCTAAATACATCCTAGTAACTTTGCAAAAAGAACAAAGTTTAATTACCGACGACTCCCCTACCATCAAACAATTAAATGGTGCTACTGGCTACGGTATTAATGAAAGCTGCGGTTGGCAATGTCCAACGTACTTACGTAATACTGGTTTTGGAAAACAGGTAGCTGCTTCCGCTGGTTTAATGCGCTGGTATTACGACAATAACGATAAAAGCTACATTAAGAAAAAGGATACACCTGTAAAAATTGATAACCAAGAAATTATTCCTGGTAGTTGGGCTACTGCTTTCCTCTACACATATACTCCTCATATTTCTGCTAACAAAAATTTTTGGCGTATTTGGGGTACTTGGTTTAGCCAAGTGTACCCCAACGGTTCACTTCTTAAAACAGCATCATCTACCGATGTGTGGTTGGTGCAAAATGGACAAAAAAGACGTTTTAAAAACACTTCTGCTTTAATTACTCGTGCTGACCCTAAAATGGTAGTTACTGTTCCTGAATCAGAATTAAGTAATTATACCGAAGGAGCGGAAATATCTTTCCCTAACTATTCTATTTTAAAAACCGCGTCCAACAATTACTATCTTTTAGATTATGACATCCTACGACCATTTGCGAGTGAAGATACAGTAAGAAAGTTGGGTTACAACCCCCAAGAAATTGTTGACATTACTGAATCTGATATTGCTAATTACAAAATTGGTTCAACTATCACTGCCTCTACAATTCATCCTGAAGGTATTATCTATCAACTAACTGACCTTGACAACGTCTACTATCTTGTAAAAGACAGCATCGTTTACCCAATTATTGACCCCGGCGTAATTAAAGCTAATTTTAAAAATTTAGAAATTGTTAAAAAGAAAAAAATTGACATTAAAGACCTAGCGATCGCCGACCTCCCTCTTAATTTTTCTGACGGCACCTTAGTAAAAGTAGAAGACACTAACACAACTTACGTAATTGAAAACGGAAAGAAAAGAAGAATAGCTGATACTGATACTTTTCGTGCTCTAGGTTATAACAAAGCAAACGTTGTTACCATTAAACTCGCAACCGCTTTTAACATCCCTGAAGGCGAAGCACTCTTTTTGAACGCTTCCTTACTTTCTGCTCAAGATAAATTTTTAGGAGACTCCTCTGCCGAGATTGTTGATCAAGCAAAAAGCAAATTATCTAGCTACTTAGTAGCTGAATACCCAAGCGGTCGTATTATCTCTGGTAAAAATATTGATGAAAAACATCCAATCGCTTCACTTACTAAATTAATTACTGCTTACGAATCAATCAATCAAAACTTTGATGCTAGCAAGGCAACTACTTATTCTGCTAAGAAATATTCTTCTGAAGGTAATCCATTAGGGCTAGTTGATGGAGAAAAAATTAAAAACAACGACCTACTCAATTGTATGTTAGTTGCATCCGCAAATAACACCGCCCGCATGGTTGCTCAAGCTAGTGGTTTAACTGAAGCAACTTTAATTAAAAATGCTAACGAACGTTTAAGTGAATGGGGCGCTGACAATACCACCGTGACTGACGTTACTGGCCTAGAAGACGGCAATGTTTCTACTGCTCGCGACCTATTAAAAATATTCACCAAAGTTTTAGCTAACGACTCCCTAAAAAAGATTCTAGGGAAAACCGAATATACGTTTAAAGAATTAGTTAATAAAAATAAAACTGTTAGCCATACTCTTAAATCATCTTCTAACAAGATAGTCACTATACCAAATCGTAAATATACGATCTTAGCTAGCAAAACCGGCTACACCTATGCTGCCCAATCGACATTTGTAATGCTAATCGAAGCTAAAACCACTAAAAAACAATATATTATTGTCACTCTTAATAATCCAGATTATGCAAAACGATTTGACGAACCAAATCGCATTGCTAATTGGATTTCAGGAAGTGACGTTAAAATAGCTAATAAATAAAACATATGTCACTAGTTTTTGCGGGGTTTACCCCACATCCACCACTTCTTATTCCAACAATTGGTAAGGAGTCAGTAAAAGAAATAGAAAAAACAAAAGTCGCTTTAGAAAAAATGGAAGAGGAACTTTATCTCACCCGCCCTGACCTAATTATCACCATATCTCCTCACGGCAGCTGTTTCGCCGACGCATTTACCTTAAACGTTTGCCCAGAGTACGAAACAGATTTAAAAGAATTCGGCGACCTAACAACTAAACTAAAATTCAAAGGCGAGATGAACCTGTCTTCGTGGCTCCGAGAATCAGGCAAAGAACGCGGAATTGCTACTACTATGATCAGCGAAAGCAAGCTAGATCATGGCGTGGCGGTTCCGTTGTTTTATTTAACCCCACATTTACCAAATATCACTTTATTACCAATTGGTTTTTGTGAACAAGATTGGAAACTACATTTTGATTTTGGTTACATGCTCAAAGAACAAATAATGAACACCAACAAGCGAGTAGCAGTCATTGCTTCGGGTGATCTTTCTCACGCTTTAACCACTGATGCTCCTGCTGGCTACAATGCTGCCGGTGAACAATTTGATGCTAAAATTCAGGAACTACTATCTAGCCACAATGTAACTGGTTTACTTGGTTTAGATAAACAACTAGTTGCTGATGCGGCTGAATGCGGTTTCCGTTCACTATTAATTTTAATGGGAGTATTACGCGATGTTAACTACGAATATCGTCAATACGCTTACGAAAAACCATTCGGTGTCGGCTATTTAACTAGCCACTTTGTCTTCTAAAATATGTTCGCCTCGGTTGCCATTTTACGGCGTATGCCTAAAGGCTTAGAGCGGCTAGACTATCGTCTGCCGCTTGATTTAATTGTATCGCCCGGACAAATGGTAAGCGTCCCTTTTCGTAATTCATTAATCCCTGCAATGGTACTGTCTGTTTTTGAAACCACCAAATTACCTGAAGCAAGAGTAAAAAATATTGAAGGATTAATTAATGCCGAACCATTTCTTTCTTTACAACAATTAAAATTCCTCGAAGAAACAGCTGAGATGTATCAAACGTCACTTGGTTTTCTGTTAAAAACTAATCTGCCCCCTTGGAAAAAAAGAAAAATTGCTAATTTAAAACTAGAACATATCACTGATCGAAGCAACAAAACACTTTTTAAACCAACGCTAATCATATCAACAGACGAGGAAGATAAAATTGAAAAAATCATAGAATGTTTGGATAAAAAGAAAAACAACCTGATCTTGGTCTCAACTATTGATCGCGTTGCTGCTTGGGATAAATATTTAACTGCTGCCAGCATCGAATATACCCCGGTAACTGGCGAACGATCAGAAAAAGAAATGTTTTCTTTATGGGAAAAAATACGCAACCAAGAAAAAGGTGTTGTCATCGGCACTCGCCGAGCTTTGTTTCTCCCTTGGTTTAATTTGGGAAATATTGTTCTCGAAGACGACGGTGACGAAAATCACAAAAGTTGGGACATGGCGCCAAGATTCCACAACCGCGATGCTTGTATGATGTTGTCTGCTCAACACCATGCCAAATTCTATTCCATTTCCACTTCCCCTTCGCCTGACACTTACTACTTTGCCAAACACAATGCTTTTGATTTAGAAGGCAAACTAGCCGCCCTGCCGATTCCTGAGATTATAAACCTAAAAGATGAAAGAAAAAAAAGAAATTACGGAGTTTGGAGTGAAGAATTAAAAAACATTTTAGCCGAAGGCCAAGGTGATATTTTCCTTTTTCTTAATCGCCGTGGCAGTGCTCACTATGTTGGCTGTCGCGATTGTGGCTACACTGCTAAATGTCCTGACTGTCACCGAACTTTGGTCTATCACGCTTCTACCAACGACTTAGTGTGTCATTTTTGCTCTCGTCGCCAGGTTTTTCCAACTCATTGTCCAAATTGCAACGGTGTCAGCATGGTAATGTATGGCGCCGGCACAGAATTAGTGGAAAAAGAAGCCGCTGAAAACTGGGGTAGCAAATATCATATTCGCCGAATTGATGCTGATACTGATTTTATCAAAGAAATTGACACCTCCCCTTTACCAGATTTAATTATCGGCACACAAATGGCCTGGCAAAAAATTGACTGGAGTAAAATTAAAACAATGGTATTTTTGGATATTGATACTGAACTTTTCCAATCCGACTATCGTACTACTGAAAATATGTGGCACTGTTTACGCGCTGCCTCTGGAAGATTAAACAAAGATGCCAAGCTTTTAGTACAAACTTCCCATCCTGAACATCGCATCTTTTCTTTTTTAAACAACCCAGACGACTTTTACAAATCCGAACTAGAAGAAAGAAAAGCTTTGAAATATCCACCCTTTAGTTATCTCGTCCGTTTGTGGCGCGGCTTCTCTACTCCAGAAATTGCCCAAAGAGCAAGTTTGGAAATGGTTAAAAAGCTTGAAATCTTGACTAAATCGGCTCCTGGGGCTATAATATCGGGTCCCTTAGAAATGACCCCATATTTCTACCAACAACAGTACTGGCAGGTCATTTTAATCCGCCTACCATATGAATTTTACAAAAAATATACTAAAATAATTGGAGGGTTAACTCCGGCAGAATGGAAACTTGATCCTAACCCATCAAACATTCTGTCTCTAAGTTAAAACATATGATTTTGCCTATCACAACCGAACCAAACAAAATTCTCCACGAAGTGACCAAGGAAATAAAACTGGCTGATTTGCAAACCGCGGAATTTAAAAAACTGGTTGCTGATATGATTGATACGATGTACACTCAGGACGGCGTTGGTCTTGCCGCCAATCAGGTTGGTGTGCCTTTACAGGTTTGCACAATTGTTAAACAATTTACTTTAGACAAAAATCAAGATTTGGTTTTAATTAACCCACGTTGGGAAAAAATGTCTATTCGAAAAAACTGGGACACGGAAGGTTGTTTGTCAGTTCCACTCATATATGGCGAGGTGAAACGTTACAACAAAATCCGAGTTTGGGCGCTCGATACAAATGGTAAACCATTAGATTTTATCGCTAATCATTTTTTTGCGCGTATTATTCAACATGAAGTTGATCACCTAAACGGAATATTGTTTATCGAAAAAGCAAAAAACTTACATAAGATCGAACCAGAAATAAAAATAGATACAGAAATATAATATAAAACATGACAAAAACCATCTTCTTTGGTACAGAAAAATTTGCTGCTGGTATTTTAGAAGCACTAATTCATAGTGCTAAATTTAATATTGAACTAGTAATCACCCAACCTGATCGACCAGTAGGACGCAAACAGGAATTACAAAAATCACCAGTAAAGTTGTTAGCAGAAAAATATAACTTAAAAATTGATCAACCTGAAAAATTAAAAGAATACAGCATTCAAAACAGAATAGGAAAAGATACAAATT
>CAZHTA010000011.1:18812-35860 GCA_964535515.1 uncultured Gammaproteobacteria bacterium | reverse complement strand
ACAATATGCTTAAAAAATTATACGAAGTTGAATCTTGGACAGCAGATGATTGGAGAACAGAAATGCAGAGGAGATACACACCAGAATTATGGTTAAAACCCGGAATGCAACTATTAAAAACAAGGAAATTTTTAAAAAGAGGACTGACCAATTTAGCTACCATTTTTGGCGTTGAAGGTAATGTGCATGGTAAAAGAAAAGTATTTCTTGAACTAGGTTTAAAGATTTGGCCTAATAATGAGATTTTAAAAAAAATGTATGAAATTGAAGATTGGGGGCAAGAGGAATGGAAAACAGAATTAAGAAAAAGATACACACCAGATATACTGATATCTAAGTCTAAACGAGAGAAAGATAATCTTGAAGTTTATGATAGGAAGCTAGCTGCTATTGGGGCTATTTTTGGATTACAAGGCAGCCCTCTAAAAACTATATATTTACTAGAATTATGCACATTAATTTGGCCAGAAGACAGCGTGGTGAAGAGAAAATATCAGATAGAAACATGGAAAGAAGACGATTGGAGATTAGAAATGCAAAGAAAATACACACCGGAGAAATGGTTATTAATAAAACATAAAGAAGAGGCTGGAAATATTTTTATAGAAGGACACGGATTAGTCTTTATATCCAGAAAATTTGGTCTTAGCGGTGATCCGATAAAGAGCAGAAAAAATTTTTATGAATTGGGTTTAAAAATTTGGCCCAATAATCCTGATATTTCAGCAGCTATACAAAAATTGGAAAATAAATAATTATGCAAGAAATATACAACCAACTTAAAACCTTCGGTCAACTAAAAACAAACACCCCACTTTCCAAATACACCACCTTTAACATTGGTGGCCCAGCGCAGTTTTTAGTTAATGCAACCGAAGAAGAAAAACTAATCGAACTATTAAACTTTCTTTCTGGCGAAGGACTAGAATTTTTTGTCTTAGGCGGTGGTTCAAATTTGTTGTTTCCGGATAATGGGTTTGATGGTGTGGTGATAAAAGTATCTACTAATAAAATTGAAAATACAGAAAACAATACAATTACTACTGCTGCCGGAACACCACTATCCAGCATTGTTAACGCTGCTAGCAAGAGCGAATTAACCGGAATGGAATGGGCAGTAGGAATTCCCGGCACCGTTGGCGGTGCAATACGTGGTAATGCTGGTGCCATGGGTAAAGAAATTGCCAATTGCTTAAAATCTGTTACTGTCTGGCAAAATGGAGAGATCAAAGAAATGTCTAATGAGGAATGTGGCTTTAAATATCGTGGTAGCAATTTCAAAGATAATAACGCCATTGTTTTGTCAGCCACTTTTGAATTTAAGCCTGGAGATAAAAGCGAAATAATGCAAGCCGTACAAATGTATATTAAACAGAGAACTGGACGCTACCCTAACTTCCCTTCCGCTGGCAGCTTTTTCCAAAACATTAACATTAAAGACTGGCCTGGTGATACGAATGAACTACCAGAACTTTTCCGTGAACGCGGAAAAGTACCAGTGGGTTGGTTGATTGAACAGTGTAATTTAAAAGGCCACGCCGTTGGCGGAGCAAAAATATCTGATGAACACGGAAACTTCATAATCAACTTTAACAATGCTACTCAAGCCGACGTCTTAAAAGTAGTTGAAGAAGCTCAGACACAGGTGTATAATAAGTTTAAGGTTAACCTAGAACCAGAAGTAGAAATAATTTATTAAAAACATTTACTTTTAATCTGTATACATATGCAAATCGTCACTAGTGGAAAAGGAATTGAATTAACGGATGCAATCAAAGATTACGTTGATAAAAAAATCTCAGGATTAGACAAGTTTCACCCTAATATCATCCGCGCTATTGTTGAAGTTGGTGTAGACAATCACCACCACCAAAAAGGAGACATCTTTATGGCCGAGTGTAAACTAGAAATACCCGGCAAAGATCTATTTGCTTCCAAAACTGAACAAACACTCTACAAGGCAATCGATAAAGTACGTGACTATTTAGAAACTGAAATAAAGAAAAGCAAAGCTAAAACCCAAGAAAAAGACAAACGCCAAGTACGAGCTAACAAAGAATATCAAGAGTAAAATGAAATTTTACTGGGGAAAAATAAAAAGCCTCACCTCCGCCCTCCTGCCGGGGGCGGCTTCTTTTGTTATTGCGGCTGGCTGGAACTGGTATCACCTCCCCCATCGTCCCCACCTTAAAATTATCATCATTACCCTAATAGCCACCCTAATACTTTGGCTAGGATATATTATTGGTAAAAAAATACTACTTTTCATCTTACGCAAAAAAACAACCCACCCTTTTTGGGTAGGTATTTTTCCTAATTACCTTAATCGCCTTTACTTAGCTTTCTCCTCGTTGTTTTTGGTATTCTTTTCCTCTTATGAAATTGTTAGCTTAATATATTTTGCTTTTGCTCTTGGGATAGTTTTTCTCACCCTGGAATCAATTTTTAAACAACACCCCCGAGGAAAAGACTGGCAAAAGATAAACCGCCTACTATTTACCTGGGGGCTGTTCCTTTTCGTGTTTAATTCCATCTGCCAGTATTCTGCCTTCCATTACTATATTCTTGACCCAGGAGCAAAAGATTACAATGTTATCCTATTCCGCGCCTGGGCAATGACTGACATGTGGCTTAGCCTTTTCAGTGCCTAATATTTAATATATTTAAAAACAAACAAAAAAATTCGTTATTTCCTTATCGGAATACTAGTCTTTCTTTTTCTACTATTTATAACCCTCTGGTCATTCAATATTGGTATCCTCTACTTTTCGGGATTAAATATAAGCCCAACGACGGTAATGCATGCCGAAGGATCAAGTGGTGTTTTTTTAAACAGAATCACTTTACTATTAACTATCTTCGGACTGGTCGGGCTTTTTTCTTTCTTTGCATTAAAGAAAAAAATCATTCACTACCACAAAGAATTGCCACCCCGTTATTGGCGAGTATACCATTGGTCCATAATCGTTATCGCGATTGTCTCCGTGGCCGGCCTCACTTCGTTCCGCACTGCTCCTGAATTCGCTATTATCAACTCTTTTTATGATTCTATCGCCGGACAAAAAAATACAGTGATCTTGCAACCCATAGTAAAAGAAAAATTAAAAAGATTTGGCATTAACTATCAATACGACGAGTTCTACATCGCCCACAAAAAAAATGTATACCCCGCCACCTCCACTCCTTTATTGCCGTCACAATTGCAAAACAAAAAACCAAATGTCATTATCATTTTTTTAGAATCTTTTTCTAGTCGTTTAACTAGTCTCTACAACCCAACACAGGTACCAAATAGTACTCCTGGTTTAGAATTAATGGCCAAAACTCCCGGCACAACTGTTTTTAAAAAATATTATAACGCCTCCACTCCAACCATCACTGGACTCATCGCTCAGCTCTGCTCTTTCTTGCCGCCTACTGGACACAATGAGATTGAAGGAGAAAATCGCCTACGCAGTCACCACCTCCTTTGTTTACCAAAAATCCTTAAAGAAAACGGCTGGCAATATGCTAACTATGTCACCGCCGTTGCTAAAGATTTCGCCAACAAAGATACAATCTTTAAAAGCATGGGAGTGGATGAAGTATACGGAACCGAAGAACTAAGAGACACCGTTAAAGCCGAACCGCTATCTTGGGGTTTTTCTGATCATCAACTGTTTCCCGCCATGGAAAAAATCATCGCTAACAAAAAAGAACCCCATCTTACTATTCTTTCTACTGTTGATACCCATCCACCATTCACTATTGCCAAAGATATGGTTTACTACGGTGATGGAAAAAACAATGTTTTAAATTCTACCCACACTACCGATGATGCTTTTAAAATATTTTGGGAAAAATTTGTTAGTAGCTCAGCTGCCCAAAACACAATTGTAATTGCCGTGGCTGACCACGCCATCTTCCCAACCGCGATCACCAAAGATCGCTGGCCTGACGTTGCTGGTAAACTTAACTTCTATGATGAAACCGTTTTCTCAATGTACATCCCAAACAGCATCTTACCCAAAGAAGTTGATCAATATGCTAGCAGCCTAGATTTTACCCCAACACTTTTACAAACTCTTGGAATTAACATTCCTAATTCTTTTGACGGACATTCAATTTTTGATGATCGCTCTAGCTATCCAAACCTGCTAGGCATGCACGAACTAGGACTGTACACTAATGAGGTAGGGCTAAACAATACACGTATAACAAAATATTCTACCCCTTCAGCACTCCGCTGTTCTGAAACAGATTTTACTACTGATCCGAGCACACCGTTAACCTTGTGCGAATTTTTAAACTTCTACAAATGGAAAAGACAAATGTTTGAGCAAGGTAGATTTTGGGAAAATTAATTGTTCTTTACTCGAAAACAACATCCCTTAAAATATTATTCGCTTAATATTTTGTGGGATGGAGTAATTCGCCATCACAGGAGGAAATACACAGATGAGACTGAGAAGAACCAAGCGACTGGCGGCTCACCTGGTCCTACATGCGTACGCGCGCCTCTGGCCGATCATCGGCCGTCGACCCCTCGCTAAAAAGGCCATCCATTGGGCCAAGTCACAGCTCCCCGCTGCGACTTTCACCCGCGCTTTCTCCCTCAGCCTCTAAATCACCCGGGGCGTATTCCGCCCCACCTTCCAAATATTAACGGTAAAAACCAAATATAAATATATGTCATACAATTTACTCGACCAAAAAGATCTACAAAAATTTAAAACAAAAGAAAAAGAACACTGGCAAATAAAAGACAAGGCCATATATTGCGACCTGCGCAAGATATCTTTGGCAGCACCACAAGATGTTAATTTAAAAATCTTAGAACGATTAGCAAAAGTAGTACGTGGATTTCTTTTTACCGCTGTCGAAGCTGGCCAATCCGGTCATCCTGGCAGCAGTTCTAAAGTAGAAGAAATTTTAGCTTTACTCCTAGGTCACACAATCGCTTTTGATCCGATCAACCCAAAAAGTCCCGGACGTGATCGCGTCATCTGGAGCGCTGGTCATTCTACTCCTTTAATATCTTCGGTAAACGCTTTGATATATGAGAGTCTGCGTCGTACTGGCCGACAATTTTCCGCTTCTGTAGTGCACCCCATATTACCAGAAGATTTAACTAAATTCCGTAAACTTAATGGTCCTCCTGGACATGCAGAAAGTTATTATCCACTAGTTGACTATTCCACTGGCCCTTCTGGCCACGGACTATCAGCTGCGGGTGGTATGGCAATCAGTCATCACTCCTCTGGGTTACCAACAAAAATTTGGGTGTTTATGGGCGACGCTGAATCAGAAGAAGGCATGACATACGAAGCACGCAACGTACTGTCTTCCACTGGTACGGATAATATTATTGTAACTTTGGATTACAATCACTTTGGTATTGATGGACCAATTGAAGAAGTAATTAACTCTGACTACTTAAACCACTGGTGGGGTTTAGGTTGGAATGTGATTGAAGTTAACGGACATGATTTTACTGAATTAATCTCTGCCTATCAATTAGCCGAGGTTGGTTTTGGTAACAACAAACCAACTGCCATTATCGCTCACACCTTAAAAGGCAAGGAGTATGGTGATAGAGAAAATACCGCCGCTGCTCACGGCTCCCCTGCCAAACACGACGAATATGTTGGGATAATAAAAAAACTAGGATTTGATATCCCAGGAGTAAAAGACGCTGTCGAAAAAGATATTGAAAAAATACTTTCCGCCCTAACAACCGAAGATGAAAAATATGTTGCTACCAAATTAGAACAAGGATCAAAAAAAATAATCCCGGAAAACAAGCTGGTAGCAACAATGACAGATACTCTAACTGACAGACCCCTTGTTAATCCGCTACACATTAAACGCCCAGAAAATTTACCAGCAGAATTAACTTTTGCTCCGGGAACAAAAATTGCCACCCGACAAGCCGTTGGAGTTTGGCTAAACTGGTTAATGCAACAGACTGCTTTCTTGTGGACTGGCGCTGGTGACTTAGGTAAATCAGTTAATACTTCTTCTGCCGAAGATGTCTATGGAATAATTAGCAGTGACAACCCATATGGCCGTGGAATTAGATTTGGTATTGCCGAACAAAACATGGCCATGATGAGTGCCGGCTTAAGTTCAGATATTTTACCCGGTGGTTATCAACCCGTCGCTGTCTTTGGAACGTTTGCTGTGTTTACAACAATGATTGGTAATTGTATCCGCTTAGCAGTAATCAACAACCATCTTAATCCTAATCACAAAGGTTTCTTTATCACTCTTGCTTCTCATGATGGACCCGATACCGGCGAAGATGGACCAACTCACCAAGGACTCTACTGGATGAGTTTGTATCAAGCACTACCAGGAATAAAAGTATACAAGCCAAACGATGCCAATGAAACAATTGAAATGCTTTTTGGTGCACTAGAAAAAGGTGAGCCAATAATCCTATCACTCTCTCGCCAAGCAACAACTGTATGGAACAGAAACGAAATACCCGCCGCCACAGATGCAAACAATGGAGCGTATATTTTCCGTGATTATCAAGAAAATGATTTACCAAAAAAAGTATTAGCCGTTTCCGGCCCAATGTTACTTGAAAACATTGTTGCTGCTTTACCTGAATTAGAAAAGCAAATCAATGTGAAAGTGCTAGCCATAACATCACCAGAGTTGTTTGTTGAATGGAGAGAGAAAAATCCAGCTGAAGCCAGCAAAGTATTATCCGAAGAAGAAAAAGCAATAACTACCACAATACACAACGGCTGGAAAGAATTCCTAAATGACTTTATCTTAACTGACGAAGAAAAAAGTCGTGCTTTAGGTGTAGACACATACCTACGATCTGGTTCAGCCAAGGAAATATATGAATATGCTGGCTTGGATACAGAGACGTTGATAAAAAAGATTTTACAAAGATAATAATACCACGCTAACAATATGATAGAACGTTACTTCGATCCAGAAGACATTCTAAAGGAACAAAAAAAGAGAAGTGCAATCAAAGAACATCGTAAAAAAGAAGAATTTACTTCCACCGAAATAAAAAATTTTACTGTCCCCGAAGAATGGAAAACGGAAGAATACATAAAATTTTTAAAAGCTAGAGATGCCAAAATAGACGAACAAGCTAAGAAAAATTTGGCAGAAAAAAGCATCGACCATTCTAACACGAACTACGAAGAAGAACTCACGCGAGAAATATACCGCTTAAAATATTTTCCTGTTTTGTTTATAAGTTCGCCTCATGTAGGCGAAGATGTTAGTGGTGTATTTCCTGGGGAGCCTACCCCATTAATGTATGCTACATCGGTATTGGATAGTCACCTACGCGCGGACACCTTTCCAGCAAAAACTAGTCCTGATGTAGTAGCAATGATGAACCCAGCAACATTTAGCGACAAATTTATTGAAGAACTAGAAGCTACAATAGAAAGAGATAAACCACGCGTAGTTGGAATTAGTAATACTACTGAAGGACATTTTTTTGCTCTTAAAATTGCTAAAATAATTAAACAGCACTCACCAGATACACTTATCATATTTGGCGGCGCACATGAGGATGCTATGAATACTTCGGTCTACGACCGATTAATCAAAATGGGATTAACCACCCCAGAAGTCGTAAGTGAACTCGAGAAAAAATCAACGCTACACGATCAAGAAACCAAAAGCATCGTCGATATTGTAGTCGCTGGAGATGCCCCGTATGCTTTGGTGGAAATAATGAGAATAATTGCTGACAATAAAGATGATAGTAATAAGGAAATAATTCAAAAGATAATCGACAATAAGAATGCATTTGGTAAAACCAAAGGTGTCGGAAGTATTTCTGTCGCAAAAAATGATGGTTCAATAGAATCAATCCCATTAAGCGATGAACGTTTGGACTGGGAAGAAATTCCTTTAATGTTCAGAGGACGACTAACTACTGAAAATAGAAGTTTTTCAGTATTCCCAAATAAAAAAACAGCTCAGATAATGACACAAATGGGATGTATTCATGGCTGTCCGTTTTGCATGGACGGAATAAATACTTATACATATAAAACGAAACCCGGCCCGCATATGGTTGAAAAAACCATAAAAGAGGTTGAAGTGCTAATAAAAGATTATGGCTATGAAGCGGTATTTTTTGACGACTCTACTTTTACTCAATTATCAAAAGACCCTAAGACCGGGAAGCTCCGAAAAGAAAGCAAAACACCAGAATTACTAGAAAAAATTATTAAATTAAAACAACAAGATAGTAAAGTAAAATTTGACTGGGGATGCCAAACAGCCTTTGAAGATATACCCGATGCCGACCCTGAAAACGGCGACCTGTTGGAAAAGATGAAAGATGCAGGTTGTACCTATATATATTTTGGCTTTGAACATATAAACTTTGGGGTAAAATCAGAAAAAGAGGCACAAGGCAAAAAAGCAAAAGTTGTCGATAGTAAACACGCCAAACAAGTACTGGAACGATGCAAACAGCTAGGAATCGAAGTGGGTATTTCTTTGCAATTTGGCCTTGAAAGTTTGGATGATGATAAAAAAACAAAAGAAACAATTAGTTTTGTCGCAGGACTTTACGCTGACGGTCTACTAGGTAAAGGAACAATTGCAATAAATATTAACACGCCATATCCAGGCACCCAAGAATGGTTTAATTTAATGAAAAAACAGCTAGAAAAAGTTAAAGACGCTCAAGAAGGCAGAAACTTTGATCCAAATTATAACGAAGAATTAATTAGACACTTTCGTTTTGAGTCAGCACATCAATTATCTATATTAACAGCAGACAAAGTTAACGAAATTTACGCATACGCCAGACCTTTGCTTGGTGATGGTTTAATCGGAGTGGAATATACCAACAAAGAAGTTCAAGACATGCTAGATAAATACCAAAAAGGAGAAGGCGGTGAATTTAAAGCTGATATTTATTTTGATGAAGTACAATACCCTAAATATTTAAACGGAGAAATTGAAGGCTTACATCTTAATCATGCTTCAATCTCAAATCGCCAAAATGAAACAAGGGATTTGGCTATTTTAACACAAGATTTTACCAACAGTGATTGGGAAAGAACAATCGAGCAGGCACGTAATGATGCAGCAACATTAGTAGGTATTGAAAAAGAAGGAGTGATTTTCGGTCGCAATACTACCGAAGCAATGAAATTAATATCTTGGCTTGCTGATTTACAAAAAAACGACACAGTACTGTTGACTGATGCCGAAAACCCATCTATTGCTCGTCTATTTGAAGTAAACATGGACCATGGTAACCCAGACGGGGAAGATGGCTGGTCTACTTACGGCACATTTTATCAGGCTCGAGGTCCAAACTATGGTAAAAAAGATCTTAATAAACAAAATTATGCCGATGCCGAAGAAAGACAAACCAATAATATAATGGTAAATGATCTTACCGGAGTTAAAACTCAATCAATTGATATAATAAACAAGGAACTAAAACGTATCTATGAACAAATCGAAGCAAAAATAACAGAAAAAACAAAATGTTTTGTAATTAGTCACGTCATTAGAGACACGGGGGTAGAGCTGCCAATAAAAGAAATTTGTGAATTCGTCCGCAAAGTAAAAGCCAGAAAATTCCCAGAAAATCCAGAGATATTTATTATCGTTGACGGCGCGCAAGCGCTGGGCAATGTGTCACAAATAAACTTTGCTGAGATTGGTTGCGACGCCTATGTCGGGACACCGCACAAAACTATGGGCAGTACTCCACTTGGCCTTGGTTTTGTTAAACCCGAACTTATCAGAAAAAATGTGTCGAGATTAAATAATCTTTTTTTTCAAGATCGGCAAGTGGTTTTAAACAACATGTTTGACCCATCACTTGGTGTTAAACCAAATGTACCAGACAGCGTCGATGATATGGATATTTTTGGATTTACCCAAGCGATTGAAAAATTAAAAGAAATCGGCTATGAAGATGGTAATTTTGAAAAAATTAACCAAAAAAGACGAAAACTAAAAGACCATTTTAAAGGTATTGTTCAAGAAATAACTAATGAATTAGATTTGCCTATAACAGAAGTAGAAAATGGTACTGATTTTATTTATTCTTTTAGTGTTTCCGGCATTGATAACCGTAAATTTGTTCGAGAGCTCTCCAGTCAAGGTATTTTTGTATCATACATTAATCGTACAAAATTACAAAATGACGATGACCCTCACGAAGGAGACGGCGTCATTCGTGTTTCTTTTGGGACTGACAATACCGAAGAAGAGCTTGATAAATACAAAGACAAAATTAAAAATGCACTAGCAACTGTGGCAGAAAAAGAATTCGTTGATTTTGAGAAAAAAGCTGAAGAAGAAATCATCTACCCAGAAAAACCGACAAACGTTATTTCCTTGCTAGAACGATTGAGACAAAGATCCCAATCACCGATAGGAAAAATAGCTATCGCTGCTTCGGTTCTGTTAACTGTACTTAGTGTAAAAATATTTAGCAACCGAGAACACACAATAGATACTGATCCAAAATTTACAAAAGAAGCATTGGTAGAATTAGAACAATATAAAAAAAGTGCTGATAGATACGAAGGACTGCTAAAACAAAATGGATATCAATTTCGAATAACCGAATTAGAAGGTGAAGCCAAACTCATGACATTAAAATATCGATTCTTATCAAGTTTATCCAATGAAAATAATTTAGATCATTTGTTTACAAGAGAATCAGACATACAATTTTTTGCTAACTTCGATTTTAACGATAATGAAATCGAACATATCAAACATGCTTACGAACAAACTAGAAACAAGAATCTCGGATTATTAATTGAATTATTAGTGTAACAAAAAGGAAACTTCGTAAATATAAAAAACTGGTACAAACTACTTGTTTATGAATATTAACAAGATTAAAAACAGTGACTTGATATATTTTGGTGAAAGAATTGAGCCGTACTTTGCGTCTTCTATCATTCTTCGTGGCATGCTAAACAAAGAAAATCTAACCAAAATATTAGGATGGAAAAATGGAGTAAGATGGATGTACACTAGTAATTATTTCTTCATCAAAAAAACTGACTTAGACAAAGCTAAAAAATTATTAAAAACAAAATTCCAACACAAAGGAGACGTATATACAAAAAAACTAATAAAAAAATGCTTTGAATATGGTGACAAATTAATCAAAGCATCCAAGAATATAGAGCGTCAAACAAAAAAAGAAAACCTCACCAAAGACGAAATGCACGATTTGTTAAATAAATATATAGTTGCGGCCAGCAATTATATGATTTTCCAAAATATTGCCTTGTTTGAAGACTCGATTGCAGAGCTATCGCACAAACTAGCAAAAAAATATTCTAAAAACGAGAATGAATCAAATACTCTTTTAGAAACCATAACAACTGCCAATCGTTTGACCGGCGGAGAAAAAGAACAAGATGACTTTTTACGCCTCTGCACACAAAAGAATAAAAAAGAATTAGTGGAACAACACGCCAAAAAATACGGCTGGTTGTCTCTCCGCTTTTTTGTAGGCAATCCATGGAACGATAAAGATGTTCTTTTGCGATTAAAAAACTACCCACCGGCAAAAGCCAGAATCGAGCTAAACAAAAGAATCAACGACCGTAAACAAAAAGAATCTCAAATTAAAAAAGTTATTAAAAATTTTAGCAAAGAAGACAAAGACGCTGTTTGCCTTATTCGAGATATTGTTTTCCTAAGAACACAGCGAACTGATTTTTTCCAAGAATCTTCTTACTACGTACAACCACTAGTTAAAGACATCGCTGATAAATTAAAAATTAGCTACGACGATTTACTTTATCTTAGTGCTTCGGAAATACTTCTAACTTTAAAAGGAAAATTTGATTATCTGTCTCATATAAAAAAACGACAAAAAGGATTTTTGGTGTTTTTTGATTACAACAAAGATGCCATTTTAGAATCCGATGACGCATTAAAATATATTCAAGAACAATCACTCCTAAACAGAGAAGAAAATAGTTCTAAAGAAATAAAAGGCAAGACTGCTTTTATGGGTAGTGCCATCGGAAAAGTAAAAATATTAAAAAGTGATAAAGACAATAACAAAGTCAAAAAAGGTGATATTGTTGTAGCGATCATGACAACACCTAATTTTATCCCCGCTCTTGAAAAAGCGGCGGCTTTTATCACTGACGAAGGCGGCATTACCTGTCACGCTGCCATTATTGCGAGAGAAATGAAAAAACCGTGTATTATAGGAACAAAAATAGCTACTACTTCATTAAAAGACGGAGATATAATAAAGGTAGACGCCAACAGTGGTATTGTCTATATTTTAAAGAAAAATAATAACTCTTAACCAAATATGGGCCAACTAATAAAACTAAAAACTGAATTAATAAGACCCTCTCAAAACTTTCTAAAAGAAGGAACCATTAATTTCATTTTGGACTGTTATGAAAAAGGAAAAATAAGCTCTCTGCCCCCGACACCAATAGTTAGAAAGCACCCAAATATTACCGACGCTTTTATCGCCATTGATGGACACAACTTACTTGCAGTAAATGAATATTTAGGAATCGACAGCGAAATTTAT
Organism: uncultured Gammaproteobacteria bacterium; assembly: GCA_964535515.1. Lineage (GTDB taxonomy): Bacteria > Patescibacteriota > Patescibacteriia > Magasanikbacterales > GWA2-37-8 > CAZHTA01. The sequence continues at coordinate 23,331 of CAZHTA010000011.1, read as the reverse complement.
CTTGTTAATTCCGCTAAAGATTATTTACCAAATCCTACGAACGACGAATCAATCGCTCAAAGAAATCAAGATTTAACTGAAAAATATGAAAGCAGCGTCTTTGAAGCAGATAAAACTAACTGTTCCTTTAAAGAGCTAATTGCTAATTTCATTATTTAAAATAAAATCAGCAATTATGATACATCATTTTATCGGCTGGGTTGGTGCAGCACTATTTGCAACCTGCGCGGTGCCACAAGTAATTAAAACATGGAGAACAAAAAAGACCGAGGATCTTTCCTGGTTGTTTTTATTTTTCTGGTTATTTGGAGAAATACTGACTCTAACCTACATGATCATAGATGATATTATGATAAAAATAACCCACTTTCCACTATATGTTAACTACATATTTAATATCATTCTTGTATTTTACTTAATTTACGCAAAAAAACGTTATAAACAACCATAAAACCCACCTCTACTTTCATCTTTTAAAACCTTGCAACCACAAGGTTTTTTTGTTAAAATATCAATATAATTAAACAAATCAAAAACTATGGCGCCTAATGACTTAAACGCAATTTTTGCTGTTCGAAAAACATATCTTGGTCTTTCTTCTGAAGAGGCAGCAGCTCAAATAGCTACTTTTGGATATAACGCCCGACCAGTGAACGGCAAGCAAAAATGGTGGACAAACTTAGTTGAGATTGCCACTGAGCCAATGATTCTTCTACTTTTGGCCGCTTCTGCCATATATTTTTTTATTGGCGATAAAATAGAAACGATAATCCTACTCTGTTCCATCGTGCCAGTCATTTTAATGGAGCTATTCCAGGAACAACGTACTGGCGAAGCCATCAAAGCATTGGACAAAATGATGGCACAATACGCTTCAGTATATAGGAATGGAAAAATAGAAAAGTTAGAAATAAAATATTTAGTACCCGGTGACTTGGTATACTTAACTGCAGGAGACAAAATACCGGCTGATGGTATTTCTTTACGCTCCCCTGGCTTAATGCTAGATGAGTCAATGTTAACGGGTGAATCAATCTCTGTAACTAAAACTGAAGCTCCAGATTCGGCAGATTCCATTACTGATGAAAATCGTCTATGGCAAGGAACCATGGTAACTCAAGGCGATGGCTTCATGTTAGTAACTTTAACCGGGGTAAAAACTGCTTACGGACAATTAGGAACATTACTTAAAGAAATCACCGAACAAAGCACACCGTTACAGAAAAAAATTCGACGACTAGTCCGCGGTATCGCCATCATCGCTGTAAGTGTTGCTGTTATCGTCGGCCTTCTCGTTGCTTTAAGAGAAACTTGGATCGCTGGTGTTTTAAGTGGCATTACCATGGCCATGTCTTTGATACCGGAAGAATTTCCAATCGTCTTTAGTGTCTTCTTGGTAATGGGTGTTTGGCGCATGACCAAACAAGATGCTCTCATCCGCAAAATGGCGATGGTAGAAATCTTAGGATCAGCCACAGTAATTTGTACTGATAAAACTGGTACGCTAACTGAAGGCAACATGGCCCTTAAGAAAATCTATCATCACGATCACACTCATAACGTTGAAGAAGCCAAGGATCACCACAAGGATTTCACCGAACTAATGAAAGCGGCCTTACTTGCTTTAGAACAAGTTGCTATTGACCCAATCGAAATCGAAGCCCAACGCTTTGCTAAACAAATCGGAATTGATGTGCCTGAGCTATATCGTGAACACACTCTAATGGAAGATGCGCCATTTGAAGCAAAAACAAAACTAGTACACCACATTTGGAAAAATACCGCTGGCCAACACATCCAGTTCTCTGCTGGTGCGCCAGAGTCAATCATTAACAACAGCACTTTAACTAATGCAGAAAAAATATCAACCACCAAAGCATACGAAACAATATCCGGCGACGGTTATCGTGTCATTGCTATTGGTAAACGTCTGGTTGATGAAAGTAAAAAAGTAGTTTTAGAAAAAATCGAATTCTTAGGATTACTTGTCATGAGCGACCCGCCACGCGCGGGTGTAAAAGAAGCGATTGATTCTTGCCAAAAAGCCGGAGTAAGAATAATCATGATTACCGGCGACAACAAATTAACCGCCCACAATATTGCCGAACAAATTGGATTAAACCACAGCGAAGAACTAATGAACGGACAAGATTTGGAGAATCTCTCCCCCACGGCTTTGGCTGAAGCCGTGCGTCGCCATGATATTTTTGCTCGCGTTAAACCAGAACAAAAATATTTAATTGTTGACGCCCTACAAAAAAATGGTGAAATTGTCGCTATGACTGGTGACGGTGTAAACGACGCACCCGCTCTTAAAAAAGCAGACATCGGAATCGCTATGGGTATCCGTGGTACCGAAGTCGCTCGCGCTGCCGCTGGCATGGTTTTAACTGACGACAACTTCGCCTCAATTGTAAACGCCATTAAAGAAGGCCGCCGTATCTACGACAACTTGCGACAAGCCTTTGCCTTTTTGCTCATATTCCATATTCCAATTGTGGGCTTAGCTTTCTTACCACTACTCTTTGGTGGCACTTTAATTTTCTCCCCTATTCACATCATCTTCTTAGAGCTCTTTTGTGACCCAGCATCAGTTTTAGGATTTGACCGAGAAAAAGCACGCCACGGATTAATGAACGAACCACCACGGCCAGTAACTGAACCACTGATTAATCCAAATATAATCTGGAAGGTAGTAATTCAAGGATTAGGAATTACAGCCATTACTTTTGGTCTTTACGCTTATTACGCGATTGCTAAAAACCAACCTGACCAAGGACGCACGATTGCTTTCGCTGCTTTAGTAGTTGCTCAAGCTACTTTGATTATCTTCTCACGTGAATGGCAACAGGTTAAGACAAACAAATTACTCTTAATCATTCCTTTTATCACCCTTGGTGCGATTGTAACAATCCTAGAGCTACCAGCCTTACGTCAAATTTTCCATTTAGTAAATATTACCATTAATCAATGGTTAGAGCTTTTAATAATAACCCCAGTGGCAGTAATTGCACTCACTCAAATCGCTAAACTAATGCAGAAAAAGAAAACTGTATGAATGAACAACTAGAAAAAATATTACTAACCGAACCTACTTACCGCCGCAAACAAATTTATGCAGCTTGGTTTGATAAAAAAACAAAAGGATATAATGAAATTACTACTTTGCCAATTGGTCTAAAAGAAAAATTGAAAAAATCTTCTTGGCTAACTGTTGAGTCAATCGATTGGCAAGAAAGCAAGGATGACAGCACAGTCAAAGTGTTGTTAAAACTAGAGGATGGAAACACCGTTGAAAGTGTTTTGATGGGAAGGATAAACAAAAAAGAAAACCGCGAAGCAGAAACACGTAACACCATCTGCATATCGACTCAAGTGGGTTGCCCAATGGGCTGTGTTTTTTGTGCCACCGGAGTAATGGGATTTAAACGCAATCTGACAGCTAGAGAAATTATTGACCAGTACCGTTTTTGGCAAGACTATCTAATTGAAAAAAAACAAGGCGAAATTGATAATGTAGTTTTAATGGGACAAGGCGAACCATTGCTTAATTACGATAATGTAAAAGACGCCCTAAACACTTTGCTCACATATACCAACCTCGGTCCGCGTCAAATCACACTTTCCACGGTGGGTGTAAAAAATGGAATGGAACAAATGCTAACGGACAAAGATTTTCCTCCCGTTCGGTTTGCGCTTTCCCTTCATAGCGCTATTGCTGAAACCAGATTACAAATGATCCCCTCTCACCCACCAGACTTTTTTACTTGGTTACCAAACTGGGCAGATGACTTTCACAAAAAATTTCCTGGACGCAGTCACTTCATTGGACTAGAATACACCTTAGTACAAGGAAAAAATGATGATAACAAACATTTGAAAGCTTTAATAAAACTAGCTAGCAAACTTGGTCGGGTCCGCATCAACTTAATCCCCTGCAATCCGGCCAACCCTGAATTAAGTGGCACGGAAAAAAATATCCTAGAAAGTTGGCAACAAAAATTAATGGAATCTGGCTTTACCTGTACTATCCGTCGTTCTCAAGGACAAGATATTGCTGCGGCCTGCGGACAATTAGCTAATAAAAATATTAAAAGTAAATAAAAAAATATGCCAAATAAAAAATACACCGTCGCAGTTTTGGGTGCTGGCAACATGGGCACGGCCATGGCCAAAGTAATTGGCGCCAACGGTCACACTGTTAGAATTTGGAATCATGCCGGTGATTCTGAACCACTTGATCAAATCAAAGCAGTCCATGAAAACAAAAAATATCTTCCTAATGTAACTTTGCCTAACAGCATCACACCGGAACCAGATTTGGCTAAGGCTGTTAAAAACGCTAACGCTGTCTTTTTTGTTTTGCCTTCCACTGTTATGCCGACAATTGCCAAACGTGTCGGCCCACTACTCTCACCAAAAACAATTTGTGTTGACACCTCCAAAGGATTAGAAGAAAAAACAATGGAATTAATCCCCAATGTTATCAAAAAAAATCTTCCTCCAAAACTACGACCAT
>CAZHTA010000011.1:15914-18802 GCA_964535515.1 uncultured Gammaproteobacteria bacterium | reverse complement strand
TCTGGACCAGCCATTGCGGTTGATATGGCACGCAACGGTTTTACAGCGATGAACATTGCCGGTACTAGTACTGCGGCCATGACGACAATTAAAAAAATAATGGAAGGAAAAAATGTTAAGCTCTTCCCTACTACTGATGTGGTTGGAGTGGAAGTTGGTGGCTCATTTAAAAACGTCTATGCAATGGCCCTAGGCATCTGCGATGGATTAAAACTTCCAATGAACACTAAGGCCGCTCTCTTGGTTATCGCCCTAAAAGAAATTGGTAGCTTAGTTAAAAAAATGGGCGGTCGTCAAGAAACAATTTTTGACTTAGCCGGATTAGGAGATTTAATTGGCACAGCCTTAAGCCCAGTCTCACGCAATCGTCGCTTTGGCGAATGTTTAGCAGAAGGCATGTGCCGAGCTGATGCTCTGGTTAAAGTTAATCAAGTCGTAGAAGGAACCGGGGCAATCAAAATTATGCTCGCTTTAGGAAAGAAATTTAAAATACAATTACCATTAGCCGAAACCGTTAACGACATTGTCTGGAAAGAAAAAGACCCAGCTAAAAGATTAAATAAATTCTTACAAAGTTTGTGATTAATAGAACAAACAAAACAGACAACCACCTAACCATTACGGCGGTTTTCTTCCTCCTCATTGCTTTAGCAATGTTGGCGCGTTTGTTTGTATTACAAATTTTAGAACACAACTACTATTCAACCTTTGCTTTAAGCACTCATGAAATATACAAACGGCTATACCCAGAACGTGGACAAATATATTTTCAAGACAGCCGAGATGGCAGCACTTACCCAGCCGCTATCAATCGTCAATACCACTTACTCTACGCTGTCCCAACCGAAATTCCAACTGAACAGGTAAGCAGTACAGCTAATGCACTGATTGATATTTTGCAACTTAAAACTCCCGAAGAAAAAGATGCGCTGACAAAAAAGATAAACAAACCAAACGACCCATACGAACCACTCGCCAAAAAACTGACCGACGAAACAATTGAAAAAATAAAAGAAAAAAAACTAACCGGCATATACTCTACCCCTCAAACTTTCCGCTATTATCCTGAAGAAGAATTAGGTTCAAATATTTTAGGGTTCTGCCGAGTTGATGAGCTCGGTCAAAGCGGCAGCTATGGTATTGAAGGATACTGGGACAAAGTATTAGCGGGAAAAGGCGGATTTTTCTCTGGCCAAAAAGGTGCTTTTGGTAATTTAATTACATTAACAGACAACACTAAAGTTGAAGCCACTGACGGGCCAGACATTGTTTTAACGATTGATCGCAACCTAGAATATCAAGCTTGCGCCACTCTCAAAGAAGGCTGGATTGGCTATGAAGCGAAAAGCGCTTCCTTAGTATTAATGGATCCAAAAACTGGCGCTGTTTTAGCAATGTGTAGTTATCCTGATTTTAACCCAAACAAATATTCAGAAATTAAAGATGTTGCTGCCTACAATAACACTAACGTATTTACCCCATATGAACCCGGGTCGGTTTTTAAAGCAATCACTTTAGCTGCTGGATTAGACCTAGATCTCTTTAGCCCCCAAACTACTTTTAATGATCCGTGTGAAAGAAAAATTGATGGTTTTACAATCCGCAATGCTGAAGGTAAATGCTACAATACCATCACCATGACACAAGTGTTAGAAAATTCGGTAAACACGGGCTTAATCTGGGCAGAAGAAAAAATTGGTCGTGATCGTTTTATCGATTATGTAAAAAAATTTGGCTTTGGTGAGAAAACCGGTACTGAATTAAATACTGAAATGGGCGGCAACCTCGCTACTCTAGAAAAAAACGGTAAGGTATATGGCGCTGTAGCTTCTTTTGGCCAAGGTATTACTGTTACCCCAATGCAACTAGCCGCTGCCTATTCGGCTATCGCCAATGAAGGCAACTTACCGAAAGCACATATTATCTCTGAACTACGTTGGCCCGATGGCAAGATAGAAAAAACAAAAATCCCTGAGCCAACACCGGTTATCTCCCCTCGCGCAGCAAAATTAATAACCGGCATGTTAGTATCCGTAGTAGAAAAAGGACACAGCAAGCAAGCTGGTTTTAAAAATTACTACATTGCTGGTAAAACCGGTACGGCCCAAATCCCTGGTCCGGGTGGATATACTAACGAAACCAATCATACCTTTGCTGGTTTTGGCCCGGTTAATAATCCAAAAGTTGTAGCGATAATAAAATACGAGATGCCACAACGAGCCTGGGCGGAATCAACCGCTACAGTTACATTTAAAAAAATAATGGATTACGTTATCAAGTATTACGGTTTACCAGAAGAAAGATAATTATATGAATACAAATGTAGTCATCCCTAATCCTGAAAAAATAGAACAAATAAAAAAACAATGGCGTGAAGACGGCTGCGAAAATTTTCATGTCTTAACTGATTTTGATCGCACTTTAACTCAAGGTTTTGTTAACGGACAAAAATCCCCTACTGTCATCGCCCAAATCAGGAACAACGGCTACCTTAGTTCAGAATACGTTGCTGCCGCTCATGCATTCTACGACCATTATGCACCGATCGAACAAGATCCTAATATCACAAATGCTAAAAAAAATATCGCCATGCATGAATGGTGGGAAAAACATTTTAAATTACTTGTTGATAGTGGGTTAACAAAACAACTAATGGATGAAATTGTTGCGAAGCGCACACTACAACTGCGTGCTGGCACAGATATTTTTCTTGACTGGTTAAAAGAAAAAAATATTCCACTCGTAATCATGTCCGCTGCTCCTGGATACATGCTGGAACAATATTTACGCCAAGAAAATCGTCTCTACGAAAATATTCACATCATTGCCAACCAAATGATTTTTGACTCCCAAGGAAATTTCACTGGTATTGCCGAACCAATTGTCCA
>CAZHTA010000011.1:0-15814 GCA_964535515.1 uncultured Gammaproteobacteria bacterium | reverse complement strand
GATCCCGGGTTAGAATATATTAATGAATTATTAAAAGAAACTTTTTAAATGCATATGTTTAAAACCATCCTCCACTGGAAACTACGGTTCTACTCACGACTGATTATCAAAAAATATCATCCAGAAATTGTTGGTATTACTGGCTCAGTCGGAAAAACTTCTACCAAAGAAAATACGGCGGCCATTTTAAGCTCACGCTTTAATGTCCGTTCAAGTGTAAAAAACTACAACAACGAAATTGGTTTGCCACTAGCCATTATTGGCATCAACAAAACACCAGGTCATTCGATTATTGGTTGGTCCAAAGTATTTTGTATTGCTCTTTGGCTTTTGCTTAAAAAAGACAAAAACTACCCAGAAATATTAGTCTTAGAAATGGGCGCAGACAAACCCGGGGACATCCGCTACTTAACCGAGATCGCTCCCTGTACCGTTGGCATCCTAACTTTCATCTCCCATTCTCACACCGAGTTTTTCAAAACAATCAAAAAAATTGCGCAAGAAAAAAAACATATCATCACTCACCTTAATAGTGATGGTTTAGCAGTTTTAAACTTTGACAATGAAATGGTAATGCAACAAGCAACCTCCACCAAAGCTGAGATAATGACCTATGGCCTAAAAGAAGGGGCCGATTTACGCGCCACCGATATTAACATCATTTACGACGAAACTACCGGCTGGCCAAAAGGACTAAATTTTAAAGTTAATTACAAAGGCAGTGTTGTTCCAGGCTTTCTTCCTGGCTTTGTTGCCGAACACTTAATTTCATCCGCTCTTGCAGGATTATGTGCCGGAATATATTTTGGCTTAAATTTAGTAGAAGGAATTGAATCGCTTAAAAAGCAAAAACCAATGCCCGGACATATGTGTTTAATTCCTGGCATAAAAGACACCCTCATAATCGACGACACTTACAACTCTTCTCCTGCTCCCGCTGAATCAGCACTTAACACGCTCAAACAAATTACTTTAAAACCCGACGCTCGACGCTACGCCGTGTTAGGTGACATGTTAGAATTAGGACCAGAGACAGAAAACAGCCATCGCGCCATTGGTTTCAAAGTTGCCGAGAATGGAATTGATTTTCTTATTACCGTCGGCGAAGCTTCTAAAAAAACGGCAGCCGCAGCAATCGAAGCCGGATTAGATTCTGATCATGTTGCCTCTTTTGCTAACAGCATTGATGCGGGCAAGTTTCTCCAAGAAAAAATTCAAAAAAACGACCTCGTTTTAGTCAAAGGTTCACAAGGTGTACGGATGGAAAAAATCGTCAAAGAAATAATGGCCGAGCCACTTGATGCTCCAGCACTTTTAGTACGCCAAGATGGTAACTGGCTCGAAGCTTGATTTTCGCTAAAAATTAAGGTAAAATGGGAACTATGCCAAGTATTTCTCTTTTGGAAAACTCCTTAATTTACTTAATCTCCGCTTGTTTAGGGGCTTTTTTGTGGGCTCCACTTTTAACCAAAATACTGTATAAATACAAAATCACTCGTCGCGGTGATTTTGACTTTACTTTACGCGGTGAACGCCAAGAAAAAGTGGGTACGCCAATCATGGGTGGGCTGCTGGTTATCTTAACTGTCACAATCATCACCCTACTTTTTAACTGGGACCGACGCTACACCTACGTACCAATTGGTGTAATGGCTATTGCTGCTCTTTTAGGCGCCGCTGATGACCTCTTAAATATCTTTGGCGTGGAAAGACGAGTGCGTGCTTGGCACCAAACAATTAAATTAATTAAAGTTCACAAAAGCTGGCTCATGCGTGTTTGGCTGGTAATCACTTTACCTTGGGTAGCATTTCAAAGATTAACCAGAATGTTTGGTTCTCACCCTGGTAAAGGCATCCATGTTCATGAAAAATTAATATTACAATTTTTAGCTGGTGCCGTTGCTGCGTGGTGGGTATATGTAAAACTTGGTACTCATTGGCACTCACTCTGGATGCCATTTGATGGACAAGTACAAATTGGCTGGTGGATCATCCCAGTAATCATATTTTTCGTCATGTTCACTGCCAACGCGGTTAACTTTGCTGACGGTTTAGACGGCTTAGCGGGCGGATCACTCATTGTTGCCTTTCTGGCTTTAACTGTTATCTGTTGGATTGAGGGACGTGTTGCTTTTGCTCCTTTTAACGCCACGATTGCTGGGGCCTTAATCGCCTATACTTACTTTAATATTAAACCAGCACGCTTCCAAATGGGAGATGTTGGCTCACTTGGTCTTGGAGCACTACTCGCGATTAACGCTATTGCCATTAATCGTACTCTACTTTTACCTTTCTTGGGATTTATCTTTTACATTGAAATATTTTCTGTAATCATTCAAGTATTAGGAAGACGATTGTTAGGAAAAAGAATTTTTAAAATGGCTCCCTTACACCACCACCTTGAACTTAAAGGTTGGAGTGAAGAAAAGATTGTTATGCGCTTTTGGATCATTCATGCTTTTGTAGTCACAATTGGATTGTGGGTAGCTTTTTACAAATAGTATGTATCTTGTTTGGGACAAAAAAACAATCACTGATTTTGCAGATGAGAATATAGACTCGCTTTACAATGCGGGTTATGTTTTTACTCGGGTGGACAAAGGGATAATGAACCAAACGCGTAGCCTCCGAATTGATTTAGCTAAATTTGAACTATCCAGTGAGAATCGTCGTATCTTACGTAAAACCGAAAATATCCAATTAAGCAACACCACACTTCCCTATACTGAATATGATTGGACAATCGGTAAATTAGCAAAGGATTTTTATACTACTAAATTTGGTGATGGCACATTTAGTGCCAACAAAACAAAAGAGTTGCTAACCAATACGGAAAAAAGCAACTTCAATCGTTTGTTTGTTTACACTTTAGAAAACAAACCCATTGGATATTGTATCGTGGCAGAAACAAACAACCTAATCCATTACTGTTACCCATTCTATGATTTAACTAGTGATCAAAAAGATCTTGGCCTTGGAATGATGATTCGGGCTATTGTCCTAGCAAAAGAAAGTAATAAAAAATATATTTACCTTGGGTCGTTTCAACGACCAACTGATACTTACAAATTACAATTCTCTGGAATTGAATGGTTTGACAAAAGTAAGTGGAGCGATAATTTAGAAGAATTAAAAACTAGTACAAAATAACATGCCACCAAAGCATCTACATTTTATCGGCATCTGTGGTATAGCGATGGGATCGCTGGCTTTGGCATTTAAAAAAGCCGGATATAAAGTAACCGGTAGCGACGCTGGCTTTTACCCGCCCATGTCTACCTATTTAAAAGATGCCGGCGTTGAATACTATCCTGGCTGGCATACAGAAAAAATGACTGCCACCGGCAATCCCGATTTAGTGATTGTTGGTAATGTTGCCTCCTCTACTAACCCTGAATGGATATACGTACAAGAAAAACATCTAAGTTACTTTTCCTACCCCGAGGCCGTGGCAGAATTTTTCGTTAAAGAAAAATCCATTGTCTGCGCTGGCACCTATGGCAAAACTACCACTTCTGCCCTGTTAAGTTTCGTCCTAACCGAAACAGGTTTAAATCCCAGCTATATGTTCGGTGGATTAACTAGTAACGATTACCCTTCAGCTAAAATTACTGATGGTAATATTAGTATATTAGAAGGCGACGAATACAAATCAGCTCGTTGGGATAATGGCGCTAAATTTTTCCACTATCGCCCCACTCACCTACTACTAACCGCCGTAGAATGGGATCACGCTGATGTCTATCCTACTGTTGAAGATTACTATTTCGCCTTTAACAAACTAATAAAAACCGTACCAAATAACGGGGTAATTGTTTTGTCTGATAAAGTAAAGAATATCGAAAAAATCGAAAATGTTAAAACCATTACCTATGGTCGAGACAACAGTAGTAACTTCCAATACGGCGACGTTGAACAAAGACCAGAGGGAATAAAACTAACAATTACATATGATAATAAAAAGTATCAACTCACTTCTGTCCTGTTGGGTGAACATCAAGCTGAAAATATTTGTGGTGTCTTCACTCTAGCTTACGATTTAGGGATAGAACCAGAAAAAATAATTAACGCGATTGCTAAATTCCCTGGATTAAAACGCCGTTTAGAAAAAAGAGGAGTAGTAAACAGCACCCCGATATATGACGATATCGCTCATTCCCCTATTAAAGCCACTTCCGCACTCGCTAGTTTACGCGCTGCCTATCCAAGTGATAAAATTACCGCGGTCTTTGAACCAAACACTGGTAATCGACAAAAAGAAGCCGTTCCCCAATATGCTAATGCTTTTTCTTTTGCCGATGAAGTGATTATCCCAGAATTAACAAAGATAAAAACTGATCCTAACCAAACCGAAAAACCATTGGAAGGAGAAGAACTCACCGCAATCATCTCCGCCACCCACGCCAATATAAAATATTTACCTGATGATAAGGAACTAGTAAATTACCTAAAACAAAAAACACAACCTGGTAATGTGATTGTGTTTTTGGGAAGCCATGGCTTCAGAGGAATGATTGAAAGTCTAATTCAGTAAATTACTTGCCTTCGTCAACGATTTCAACTTTGATTTCATCGCCGATGTCGTTAATCATCAAGGTAATACCACAGGTATCACATTCAATTACGTGACCAACCTCTAAATCAGGGTAGTTGGTCAAATCAACGTCATTTTTGCACTCTAGACAAACTAATTTCATAAGATAATAATAATATATACAAAGTCCTAAAGACAAAGACCAGTATATAACTTTTTAACCAAAATGTCAATCACCCCTCTAATCCTAGCGCCAAATCTAGCCAAAACCCTAGGAATAAAAAACAAAATATACCTCAAGCGCGAGGACCTCCATCCTTTGGGTTCGCACAAAGGAAGGTCTATCCCCCTTATGATTGAAACTTACCTTAAACAAGGTGTAACTAGTTTTGTTGTCTCTTCTTCTGGTAATGCCGCTTTAGCCGCAGCACTATACATAAAAAAACATAATCAAAACAAGAAAAACAAAACCTTAACCCTACAAATTATAGTAGGAAAAAATATTGACCCAGAAAAATTAAAATCACTCAAAAAATTAACTAACAAAAACATTACACTAACTCAGACCGACAATCCTAAACAAATTGCTTTTCAAATAGAGAAAAGCAAACAGGCTCACTGGCTACGACAGTCAACTGACAATACCGCATTAATTGGGTACGAAACACTAGCGAAAGAACTGAGTAAAATAAAAAACCTCCAAGCTGTTTTTATCCCTACTTCGAGTGGCACTACTGCCGAAGGGTTGTATCTTGGTTTTAAAAAATTAAAACTAAAACCACAAATCCACATTGTGCAAACTACCGCTTGCCACCCTTTTATTGAAAACAATACAAACACCACCACTTCACTGGCCAGTGCAATCGTAGACAAAGTTGGCCACCGTAAACAAAATATTGCGAAGATAATAAAACAAACCAAAGGTACGGGTTGGATCGCAAATGACAAACAAATAAAAGAAGCAATAAAACTATTAAACAAAACAGAAAAAGTAAAAGTTTCTCCTAACAGTGCTTTATCGCTCGTTGGATTAATACAAGCACAAGAAAAAAAGAAAAAAATATTCACCAGCGGAGCAAATGTCCTTTTGCTTACTGGTCGATAGATTTATAAAAAATACTCTTTGATTAAAAGAGTATTTTTTATTTTCCCTTTCTTTTATTCATCAAAATATGTTTGATGGACAAAAGAAGGGGGCGGGGGCTCGGCTTGGTAGCCTTGCCCTCGCGTATGTTCGCCAGCCCGAAGGCCGACTCATCATCACACCCCCCGGAGATCATCAGACCTTCTTCTCCTTGTAGAAGATCACGATCGTGCAGTTGATGAAGCCCTGTCCCAGGACGTTCACACCGGCCATACCAACGACATGCCTGGAGGTGATCTCGATTCCATCGTTCTTCTTCAACCACCGGTTCACCCTCAACTCGAGAGCATCGAACTCGTCTGACGTTCCCTGGGTAAAGATCTTGGTCTTTTCCATTCTTAGACGATCCTTCCTGTGATGACACGCCTTTGTAGGTGCAACCGAAGACACAACGTCTCGGTTCAGCACCATACGCAGAACAAAATAATATATCACAAAAAAAAGAATACGTCAAGTATCTCGCCCCCTTGTTGTGCTAAAATAAGGCAAAAAAGGAAAGGCAGGACGTTTCCGTCCTGCCTTTGTGTGCCGAGCATTGTTAAACCATCACTGGTCCAAGCAACGCATCGGAAGCCCCATGCAGACGCAGGTTGCTCCGTGCCACCCAGTGACCGCCGAGGCAAGGCCATGATCCCGCCTCTGGATTGAAGACGTAGTAAACGCGATAGATCATCGCGGAATACCCCGTCGGTCCAGTCATGGGTTCCAACCAAAGCTGGCAGTACATCCTGCCCGCAGCGGTGAGCGCACGTTCGATCTGCGAACGCGTCGAGTAGCCGTTGCGTCTAGACGCCGGATTCCAAAACCACATGTCGCGGGCTTTGGAACCTTGTACCGGCTTCAAGACGAAGGTTTGACCCCACGGGAGCTCGGAAGCTTCATGCACCTCCTTCCACCAACCGAGCTTCACCCCGTACGACTTGTCGCCTTTGTGCTTCAGCGACGAGATCGAAAGCGCACTGTACTGCCAGTATTCGCTTTCGTCCGGGTCAGAGCGAATGATGACTGGCGTCTCTGGTGTTGTCACGATCTTGGTCCAGAGATAGTCATCATCTGCCCGGCGGCGCGGCGAAATCATTGCCGCGACTTCTGGCCACCACCTTTTCCGAGCAGCGGTGAACAGTTCCGCAAACTGTGGATTGAGCGCACCCGTCAAGCCCATGCCTGCCGGACGCTCCTCCACCTCGTAGAACCCGAGCTTGCTATCAATCACCGTGCAGTCAACTCGCACGATGAGCGACGGCACTCCGAACTCTCTCTCCGCCCAGTTACCCTCTTGGGGGAAAAGCGGCGCCCACCTCCTGATGGCGTCTTCCCCGGCCGCAATAAATTGCGGGCTAAAGGTTTGTGCTTCATCCGAGCACGTTGCGAGCCACCCGTTCACGCTACCGACCTGCACCTGGTACAGCATTGCCGTACCCTCCAATAGTTTCTGCTGCCCTGTGGCAGCTTTTTAATTTCCTTTTAAAGAAAAGCAAAAGGCTACCACAGAAATTTAAAAGAACAAAAAAACCACCCCGGGAAGGATGGCTATATATAAAAGAAAAAATCAAAAGCTCATCCTACCCTGTGGGAGGACAGCACATCATGTTAACTAATATTGAAAATTGTTTATTCAACATATTACTTACTTCTAAAATTTTCTTTTACTAATATTTCTAATGCTTGATAAAACTGATTAACACCCTTAACACTGATCCATTCTTGATCGGAATGATGCCCACCACCCGGTGGACGCAAAATTATCGTCGGAATATATTTAGCAACAAAATGACGTGCGTCTGATGAACCATGCGAAGAAATATGACCAATTTGTACACCAATTCTTTTTTCTAATATTTTCTCAAAAATCTTTAAATACTTACTATCGCGATCAACTACCACGCTATGCCCGTAGTTTATCTCTTCTACTTTAATACCGGACTGCTTTTTAGCTAAATTAAATATCTGCTTTTTAATTTTCTCACCAACAATATCACTCACAAATCTGATATCTACTTTTGCTTCTGCTTCACTAGGCACCTGGTTAGTTGAATGTCCACCTTTAATCACACCGACATTAATGGTGTTGTAAAAATGATCTTTCCGAGTTGAAGGTTGCAAAATTGGTAACTGTGAAACTTTATCTAAAAATTTTACTAATTTGTTAATCGCGTTATCCCCTTCCCATGGACGAGAACCATGAGTAGATTTACCGCTAGCATAAACGTGAATATGCCAAATACCTTTCGCAGCAATTTCAAAATTCCAACCATAGCCACCATCTGGTAGTAAAGCAACTGTTGCTTTATAACCTTGTGCCAAAATATTTTTAACCCCATTAGCACCACCCAACTCTTCGTCGGCTGTAATCATCAGCCCAATATTGTATGATGACAAATCATTTTTTAAATCATTAAAAAGTTTTAAATATGCAGCCAAAGCATATTTCATATCAAAAGTACCACGACCAACAAGCTTGTCCCCCACTACTTTCGGACGAAATAAACTGGGTGAACCATCAACCACATCTAAATGTGCTGCTAAAAACAAATCTGGACTTTTAGTCTTCTTGGTAGTAACAACTAGCGACGGAAAACCATTTGATTTAAACTTTTTAAAATACAAACCAGATAAATTCAAAAAATTCTTCTGAATAAAATCCAAAGATAATGCATTACCAACAGTATCATTCGACACCGTCTTCAAAGTAATTAATTTTTTTAATGTTGTAATTAAATTCATATATGTATAATACGTATTGTAACAAAATCGCTATCAAGTAGGAAGGGTGGAGAGTGAGTCTAAGATAAAGACTCACTCTCCATAGGCAGGCACGCTGCTGATCACGGGACCAACACCGGGCCAAACAGAGAGTCCGACGAACCATGCAGACGCAGATTGTTCCGCGCCGTCCAGGATCCGCCAAGACACTGCCAGAAGTGAAGCTCCGGATCGTAGCCGTAGAACATCCGGAGCATCTTGAAGGCATACCCCTCGCGACCAGCGAGGGCCGGAATGAAGGGCTGGAGGAACACGCGACCACCAGCGGCCGCGCGAGCACGCTCCACCTGCGAACGAGTCGACGCACCGTTCCGACGCTGCGGATCCCAGATCGCGATACCGCGGGCTTTGGAACCCTGCATCGGCTTCAGAACGAACGTCTCGTCCCAGGGAAGATCGTTGGTGGAATTCACCTCTCTCCACCAGCCGAACGCTACACCGTAGCTCTTGTCACCCTTGGAGCGAACCGACGAAATCGAACGGCCTTCGAGCGGCCAGTAGTCGCTTTCTTCCGGTTCCGCACGTACCAGCACCTTGTGCCCATTGGACACTTCGCTCACCACCTCAGTCCAGAGGTAGTCGTCGCCAGCACGACGATTCGGGGACAGTACTACCGAAATCGACGGCCACTTCTGACGCAAGGCCGCGAGCTTCGACTGGAACTGCGCGTTGAGGAGACCGGTGAACCCGATCCCCGCCGGACGTTCTTCCACCTCGTAGATACCGAGGTGCCCGTCAGCGCAAATCGTGCAGTCCAAGCGAACGATGAGCGACGGCACACCGTGCTCTTCTTGCACCCAGGTGTGCTCGTGCGGGAAGAGCCTCTGCCACAATGCCAGAGTCTCCTGCCCCTCGCCGATCATTTCCGCCGCGAACAGATCTGCCTGGCTGCACACTGTGCTTTGCCAAGCTCCTTCATCTGTTCCCACACTAACCACTCTCGTTTCCATGACACGTCCTCCCCTTTTTCCTCTGATGTTTGATGCCTTCTGCCTATTTGGCAGAATTTTTAATCCTGCACATCACAAGAGTAAAAATACTGCCAGATAGAACTTGTTAAAGAACAAACAAGCCACCGGTTATCGCGGTGGCTTGTTTCAATACAATTATTGAATAATCAAACAAACCACCGCGGAGGGAAGTAGCACATCCAGAAAAAGTAAGCCTGATTAGATGGTTGAGATAAGTTTTCAATTAGTTGTTCCGTAATAACCATATGAGTAATGAAATCTTTTAAATACTACGACGTGTATATATGCATATTTAAAAACCACCGCTATTCACGGTGGTTTTTTGTTTCAATACAATTATTGAATAATCAAACAAACCACCGCGAGCGGAAGTAGCACATCCAAAAAGAATAATTTTGTGTATGGTTTGTCCTCATATATATCTAAGGTAACAAGATATAAAAAATATGGCAAGTGGGGCTGTGGATAACTAATTACTACCCACAATTAATTCCACTTTACCATCACTGTCGATATCCGCTGTACTTAGGTAAACAAACTGACTGCCAAAAACTGTTCCGGCAGAAAATTCAGATAGTTTTTTGCCGGTATTATCAAACACCTTTACGCTGATTTTGTTATTCACTTTTGCCGCCACGGCAATTTCATCTCGTCCATTTTTATCAAAATCGCCCGTGGCCACAGAGAACCCGCTAGTAAATTTTGCACCAAACGGATAAAATCGCTTTCTAAGTTTTAAACTGTTACCATCCATAATCAACACTTCCCCGGGTACACCTTTACCTGTCGCTAAAACAATTTCTCCAACACCATTGCCGTCCACATCTCCAATCGCTGGTGAAAAACCCGTACGATACTTCTTACCTAAAGGATAAAAAGGATCTGACTCAAATGAACCATAATATGTCGCAATCGAAACTACCCCACCTTTATCACCCGCCACAACAATCTTCTTGCCTTCCCCCGGGTTAATTTCACCAATGGCTAAATTTAAAAAGCTAACTCCTTTGCCAAATGGTGCATCATTGTACCAACGCAATCCTTCTGAATTAAATATTTCTAACTTCGGACCAGTTGCCGCGATCAACTCTGCCGAACCATTACCATTTAAATCACCGGAAAATATCTTCGCACCACCAGAAAACCCATCACGAAAAGCAAAGAAACCATTACGAACACGTGCGCCTTGCAAATCATAGAAGCGGACAAAACTGCCATTTAGATAAAAAGCATTTTTAACTTCTTGAAAAGTCTTACGCAATATTATGCCGTCTTTTGATCCTAACACAACAGTATCCGAAATTAAACCACTGTTAGTCATCGGATCTTGCTTGCCAATCAATCTTTCAAACTCTCCACCCAAATCAATAGTTTGTGTTTCGCTAGTAGGATTAACTAAAGCCACACCATTTACAAAATCACGTCGCCAAACATCATTAACAAATTGTGCTCCACCATTCTGCGCTCTAGCTTCACCGGCTGATTCACCCAAATCAACACCATACTCATCATACCACCACACTTGATTATGATCTTTATCACCATAATCAAAACTAAAGTACACATTGTCCGCCATCAAGCTGCTCGCCAAACCAAAACGCATTTTCTTGTAATCATTCTGTTTACCAGTATTGTTGGTGTTAGCATTAAAAATATATAACTGCGGTTTGGCATTAGCCGCTTGATTGCGCTTTAAACCGGTCATCAAACCACTCCAATTACCACCTGCTTCCCAGGGAGTAGGAAAAGTCTCATACATGCGGCCGTTCATATATTCCTGAAATACTGGCAAAGAGCTACCGTTCATTAACAAATATTTAACAGGCAAACGTTCCCGAGCGGCATTAAAAAGATACACTGTTCTTTTTTGCCACTCCGCATTAAGTAATTTAAGATCATCTTTTACGCCATCACGATTCAAATCAATGTCCCCGTTGTTTACATGTGACACCCCATCATTAACAATATCAAAAAATACACCGTCCCAAATACCTTGGGACAAAATATTGTCTTTGATAAAACCAATGATGTAATCACTCCAACCTTGACTAATGTTGGTATTTTTTAATCCCGGCCAATTAGAAACTACCTGACCATTGGAACTCCGCAACCACCACTCATCTTGCACCTTAAAATCTTTATACAAAGTATTGGCCGGAAATCTGGTCCAGGCTTCATTCCAACTTTCACTTGGTACGTAAGCGAGTAAAATGACATCAGGATTTTTTGCTTTAATTACATTAATCACTTCTCGCCGAGTAATACCCTGTTCGGGACTTAATACTAAAACATCAAACTTAGCCAAAGTATCAATTGAAGCTTGATCAGTTGGTAAAGTACCTAAAAGATAATTGGCTAGAAGTGGCGCCGGACGAGCTTCTAAATATGAACGACCAAAAAACAACACTAACGCCAAACCAAAAAAAACCGCAACCACACTGCGGTAGACAGTAGCCGAGAGATGCTTTTTTTGGTTTTGGCGACCAAGCACCATACTATTTTAACTTAAAACCGAAAAACTTGTTTTTTACTATCCACCAACCAACACTAAACGGATGTTTCTTAATGGCTGTACGCGCTGTACAAATCATCCACACTGGTATTTTTAATCCATCAATCTTCTCACGCATCTTGTCCGCCTCTTCTGAACACCAAAACTGTGTAAAGTTATTAGCATCTTTCAACTTATTAATATTGTTCATTATCACATTATGCACCACTGAAGGATAGATATCTCCACTTGGATCAACAAAAAAGAAATCCCGGCCTGGAGCATTGGACAATACTGGATGGTTGCTCGTGATAAACTTAAACATCCCAAAAGCAAAATATCCGCGCGCCCACTTTTTCAAATTCCAACTTTTTAATTCTGAACTAATAATATGTTCATACTGCTTAACCAGCAAGTCACGGCGCGGACTTTCCATATTTTGCTTACCACCAAAGTAAAATTCAGAACTTTGAGCAAAACTGTGAGTAAATTGTATTCCTAATTCCTGACTTAAATCATACACCTTAGAAAAATGATTAACATTTTTCTCCATGACGGTAAAAGCCAGACGCAGGTTACTCATGCCTAACTTTTTTAGCTCCTTAATCGTATTAATTGCTTTCTCAAACCCACCTGGTATTCCTCTAATCTCATTGTGCATTTCGCCAATGCCATCAATTGAAATTGCCACCCCAATATCTGGTGATACCAAAAGAATCTCTTTCATCTTGTTAACAATGAGATCGGTGGCAAAACCATTAGAAGAAATCACCAAACGAGCTTGTGGGGCAGATATTTTTAAAGTTTTCACTACTGATAACAAATTTTTATACAAAAACGGCTCTCCGCCTGACAAGTTAATATCCCGCAAGCTACTAGGTAACTTTAAAAATTCTGCCGGGTCTAACTCCGGTGAATCTTTAATCTTCCAAATATCACACATCGTACAACGTGAATTACAGTTATACGTTAGTGCCAAAACACAATCCACTGGTAATCGATTGTTCATATTTAATCTTTAATCTTTAATCTTAACTATATTTTAGCAAAAATATGTGTTATAATCAATGCATAAATAAAAAAAGTAGTTTTGTCCTATATTAGCTAAAAAAGGAAGTGAGGTCGTGACATTTTGTCACGGACTGAAAGGAGAAAACGAGTTGTCTACAATTTGTCGACAACTGAAATAGAAAAACCAACATTTACTGTTATTAAACAATCTTAACAAAAATAAAGCTCGGTCATACTATGAAAACCTACCGCTTAACCCCGTCCATAATCGCACTCCTCCTGCTAATCACCTTTACGGTTCTTAACCCCTATACCAATTTAGATCTTGCTATCTTAGCTTTAATAATCTTCGTAGTTGCCTACAAGATATTAGGCAACTACGCACTCGTCGTTCTCTTGGCCGCTCGACCAGTATTAGATATCTGGCGTGACTATATTGTCATTGGCTATGAACGCTATACCATCAACCTCAATGCTGCGGTCGCATTAATATTACTCTTTTGGTCAATATATTTCTTTTATCAAAATCGTAACTACTGGAAACAAATACCTCTACGGCGGCTTTTTATCATCTTTACCCTCTGGTGTGCTCTAACATTTTTCTGGAGTCACGATAAAACCTCAACTATCACTGAAACAATAAAAGCCGCCGATCTGTTCGCCTTGTTTGGTGTGTCTTTTGTTTTAAGTAAGATTGATAAGGAAGAATTTAAAAAAAGATTTACCATTGCCCTACTACTCGCTACTGCCATACCATTTCTCTTGGCTGCCTATCAATTCATTACCCATACGGGTATGAATATCGATGGTACTGCCAATCGCCTCTATGGCACTTTCGCTCACCCTAACATCTTAGCGACCTTTGCTCTTCTTTCTTTTATCTTCTTCACTCGCAATCGCTTTAATCAAGGTGAACCAAAACTAGAAAACTGGTTAAATATTACTGTCCTAATCCTCTCTTTAATCTTCATTGCTCTTACCTATACGCGCATTGCTTGGATTGGATTAGCCATATTCCTAGTAATACTAGGAATAGCAAAAAATTGGCGTATAACTACTGCTGTTATCACCCTCACCATACTCGCCTACCTTTCTTTCTTCCCAATCAACAATTACTTAATACGCCAATTTAATTTTAACTTACAAGAAAACGGACTCATTGCTAGAGTTACCTCACGCAACGCTGAAGCTGACTCCATCCAATGGCGCGCTGATGTACTCAACAAAGTAATCCCCCTCTGGACAGCGCGCCCACTGCAGGGATATGGCTATGGATCATTTGCCGCTGTCTGGGATGAAAACAAAGGTGTTGCTAACCTGTGGGACAATACGTCTGAAGCACATAATGATTACCTTAAAGTTGGTTTTGAATCTGGTATTATTGGTCTCTCGATGCTCCTTCTCATCTTCGCCAACCTACTTTACCTAGCAGTAAAAAAACGTGATCTCATCTTCATCACCTCTATCCTGGTATACCTTACTCTTAGTGCTTCAGACAACATGCTTCACCACACTCCTGTTATCTGGTGGTGGTTCGCAGTCTGGGGTTTGTGGAGTGCAGAGGAAAGAGAAAAGAAGATACAGGTTTAAAAAAGAGACAAACAGAAAGAAACAAACAACAAAACAAAAAAAACAAACAGAAAGAAAAAGAACAACCAACAAAATGGTTGTTTTTTAATAACAAAAAACCGCCCGAGAGAGTGGGTGGTATTTTTGTTTGACAAGTAATTCACCTGACAATCACAGTGGCCAATAAGCCGCTAAGTTGGAAGATGATTTTTTTCACTCAAGATTAACTTAAGTGTCCTGTTACTCACCACTTCAACATATTGAAATGAGGAGTAAGGGAGCTCTGGGTGTAAACCGCAGAGCTATGCCTCACCTACTCGTTAACGATCGCTCGTCGACGAGGAAGGGCCGCTCCGTGGCATACGAGGGAGGAGCGGAAGGGGTAAGGATCAGAGGGGGGGGGCTACAGCGGACAGACCGCGGTCGCGCAGTCGGGGTCACCGCCGCCACCGGTCTTGTCGATCAGGCCGTCGTCGTCGTTGTCGACGCCATCGCAGCACGCCGTCTCCTTCTTGGTCAGGACCAAGTCGAAGAGCGTGGTCGCGGCGTAGAGGCCCTTGCCCTCGACGATGATGCTGTAGGTCTGACCGGCGACGACGGTGAAGGTCACCGAGGTCAAGCCGAACGCGGTGCAGATGCTGCCGCAGGCTTCGGTGACGATCACGTCCAGGTTGGTCAGGTTCGCGCCGTCGTCTCCGGTCGGCACGAAGTTCTTGGGCCAGACCGTGGCCTTGAACCCGCCCTTCGCGGAGGTGAACGTGTACATCTTGTCGGGGCCGGGCTCGGTCAAGGCCCGGCAGGAGTACACGGCCAGCGGGTTGCCCTTCTCCGGCAGGTACGACGTCGCCGTGCTCAGCATGGTCTCGCCGAACAGGCTCCCACCGGACAGATTGCCCGACGGGTTGTTGCAGGTGGCGCAGACCTCGTTCTCGTCGATCTGCGTGTCGCAGTCGTCGTCCTTGCCGTTGCAGGTCTCGACGGCGCCGGGGTTGATGGCCTTGACGGCGTCGTCGCAGTCGAGGACAGTCGCGTAATAGCCCTCGTGCTTCTGGCAGGACTGGATCGTCGTGCCGCTGCCGCCGTAACCGTCGCCGTCGACGTCGTAATACCAGGTCGAACCGATCGAACCTTCGTCGGTCTGCGTGTCGCAGTCGTCGTCCTTGCCGTTGCAGGTCTCGTCGGTCGACGCCTTCTCGGTACACGTCTGCACGACGCCGCCCACGCAGTTCTGGGTCGTCACCTCGCACTCGCCGGTGCCGCAGGTGGTCGAGCCGAGACCTTCGTCGGTCTGCGTGTCGCAGTCGTCGTCCTTGCCGTTGCAGGTCTCGTCG
>CAZHTA010000010.1:0-36230 GCA_964535515.1 uncultured Gammaproteobacteria bacterium | reverse complement strand
TATTGTTATCCGGCCATATTTTTGTGCCCAATTCTAGAAAAGAAAGATTGCTGCTGTGGATATTACCCTTTATTCCAAAAATCCCAGCTATGGAAGTTAATCCTCTGCCCAAAATTTGCATATCTTGTTTGACTTGATTGACGTTCGTCCATTGTTCAGGAGTGTATTTTCTTTGTGCTTCTTCTGCAATTCCTTTTTTCAACTCTTCGGTGGTCCAGCCTTCTGTAGGTCTTCTGTTCTCATCTTTTTCTGCAGCTTTTCTTTGTTCATCTTCATACCTTTTTCTCATTTCTTCATCTTCTGGCCAAATCTTCGTACCAAATTCAAGGTGTGGAACAATATTGTCTACAAGTGTACCGTTAACGTTAAAAATTCTACTTATAATCAATAAAGTTTTGTCATAAATTTTTTCACTTCTTTCTTTCGTCTTTAAGTTGGCCCATTGCTCAGCTGTATATCTTTTTCTAATTTCTGTTTGCCATTGCTCTGGAGTCCAGCCCTCTGTTTTTGTTTCTTCTTTCCTAGGTTTATCAAAACTTGTTCTCGGGTCAGTGAGAGCATCTAAAATTTGAGTTTCCCACTTTTCTTGGTTAGACCAACGGATCTCTTTGGCTACATGAGGATGGGATTTTAACTCATCTTTTGTTAAGCTATAATATTGTTTTGGATCAACTGGTAAGTCACGAATGACAAAAGTAGCATTATCTTCTTCATCACACACTAAAATCATACTATCTATAGAAGGGACAATAAATAGCACGTAGCTTTCTTTGCGCATCATCTCGGGAGTATTTTGGCCTTTTAGTATGTGGTAAGGTTTTACCTCAATCCCATTTTTTTTGAGAAAATCTATTAACATCCGGCCCCTTTCTATAATTTCTTTTTTTTCAAAAGGAGTCTCTCCTTCTTTTATAACCGGTCGATCGACTTTATCTGTCGGCACAAAAACATCTTTTATATCTGTAGTTTGATAGGCATCCTTATCTTCTTCTGAGTCAGGGATAAGCATGGCTGACAATTCTTTTATAGTTGGCAGTTTTCCAAATGGAATTTTAAAATGTTCTAAAATCTCCCTAACGTCATTTAAATTAAGACCATACATAGCCAAAGCTTTCCATAATTCTTTCTGTTGGAATTTTCGTTCATCAGAATCTCCTTTTTCAGCATCATGTATAAATTTTTCAATGTTTGACAATCTTTCATCTGATAAATCGCGGTTAAATTTTACCATGTATGTATTAACGCCTTCTTGAAACATATCATTTTGTTAACATTGCAAAAATACTAATTTTAAGCTATAATCCCCGTACTTATGTTAGATTTTTCTGAAAATCCGACAATTTATATCACCCGTGATTTAGAACGAGCACTCGGGCTACCTTTGGATACCAAAGGTTACTATATTATCTCAAATTATTCTGCCTTTGCCAAGACTTTGGTAAAAGGGCGGAAAAACGTTTTGTTGGTGAAAAATTCTCAGATTTTAGATACTAGAGAGTTGTTGGTGTTACCAGCGGTTAAGCGGTTTGTTGATAAGGTTAAGAAACCAAATATTTTAGTGTTTAAAAATACTTCGCAGATTGAAGAAATATGTAAGGATAATGGTTGGGTATTGTTAAATCCATCCGCTACATTGTCATCGATGGTAGAGGAGAAAATTAGTGGAGTAGAATGGTTAGGGCCATTAAAAAAATATTTACCTACTCACGAGATTGTCGAATGTGGAAAGATAAAATGGAAAGGGGAGAAGTTTGTTTTACAATTTAATCGCGCTCATACTGGTAGCGGCACAATTTTAATTGAATCAAATGCTCAATTGAGTGAGTTAAAGAAAAAATTTCCCGTTCGACCAGTACGGATAACAAAATATATTACTGGTCCGGCGTTTACTAACAACAACGTGGTTTGGGGTGATAATGTGTTGTTGGGGAATATTAACTATCAAATTACGGGGTTAAAACCTTTTACTAATTTACCTTTTGCTACGATTGGTAATGATTGGGCTCTGCCACATAGACTATTGAACAAGAAACAGTTGCAAACCTATCAGAAGATGGCCAATGACATTGGCAAACGAATGGCTAAGTTTGGTTGGTGTGGGTTATTTGGTATTGATGTGATAATGGATGAAAAAAGTGGTAAGTTGTATTTAATAGAAATCAATGCGCGTCAACCGGCTTCTACTACTTATGAGTCAAAGTTGCAGTTAATGAAGAACAAAAATGGTTTAACTACTTTTTCTACACATCTGCTCGCATTGTTAGGTGAGAAATACAAGAAACAAAAATTAGTAGAGATAAAAAACGGGGCACAGATTGTGCAGAAAGTTGTACCGACAGAAAAGACGGTTGATAACAAGTTGGTAAAATACAATGTTGATGAATTTCAAAAAGAAGGTTGGGGGATATATTGGTATGATAATACAGAGAAAGAAAAAGATTGGTTGCGTTTACAAAGTAAGGTTGGGGTGATGTCTGGTCATAGCATACTTAACAGGCAAGGAACACTGGCAATGTATTTTGGTTTGGCTGCTATCCAGGGGAAATATTGGAATTCTAATCGAGTGGGGGCGGTAATTGTACATAATGGCAAAGTGTTAACTTTTAAACGCCATCGATATGGCAGTGATTACTATATCTTCCCCGGTGGTACTGTCGAACCAGGAGAAAAGTTGTTGTTTGCGCTTTATCGGGAGATCGAAGAAGAAACTGGTTTAAAAATTGATTTAATAAAAAAGAAACCAATGGTAATACTAGATGGTGGGAGAAAAGAATATTACTATTTAGCAAAAATTAAATCTGGCACTTTGGGTTTGGGTGGAGAAGAAAAAGTTCGTCATTCACCCGATAATTCATATATTTTAGAGTGGGTAGATTTAAAGCAGGTGCCAAAATTGGTTTTTTCTCTTCCTACTATTAACAAACTAGTTTTAAAACTATTATCTTAAGTTATGCTATCCTCTGAAGCACAGAAAATTTTGCATGAATATTTTAATTTACCATTTCCTGGGTTAAGTGGTGTTCGTTGCCCATATTTTAACAACGCTCGTTTGCGCCAACGGGCGCAGTTGCGCGTGTTGGTAGGTAAGGGAACACCAAAGGAGATTGTTGAAGAAGCACAGATAATTTCTTTGCAATATCACGCCGGCTTGTTTGATAAAACAGGAGCGTGTTGCTTGCACGGCGAACATGAGCACAAAGTTGTGCCAGAGGAGATTAGGAAGTTTTTGATTGATAACAATTTAGGTGTTGAATGTTCAGGGTTTGTTACCCATATTTTACGGGCCCATTTTAAAGAAACAAAGAATGTTGATATTGCAAAAAAGTTTTGCAAAGTACCGGCAAGTAATTTCTTGCGTTTTCTCATTTCTAAGTTAAGACCAATAGAAAATATATCAGTTAAAACCTATACTGATGATCGTAATACTAAGGTTGTTGATTCGATGAAGGAAATACAAGCGGGCGATGTGATTGTTTTGTTAGGTATTAAAACTGATCGAGGACGTAACCATATTTTGTTAGTTACAAAGAAAGAAGAGGGGAAGGTAGAGTATGTGCACGCTCGTACATGGGTAAGTGAAGGAAAGTACGGGCATGGCGTCGCTGAGGGTATTATTGATATTATTAAACCCACAGGTAGTTTATTAGAACAAAATTGGGTTGAGCTTGGTAAAAGTGGTAATGAAAATGAAACATTGCGTGAAGTTTTGGCAGCTGATAGTGTTGAGGTACGTCGCGTTAGTATTTAATTATGTTTTTTTTATACATTCTTTTGGTTGTTGTTGGCATACCGTTTGCGGTTATGCTTGTTTCAGTTTTAATCGGTATTCCATGTTTGCCAACTCACAAGAAGCAGGCAAAAATATTAATTGAATTGTGTAATATTAAACCAGGGACAAAAGTAGTAGATTTAGGTTCAGGTCATGGCCGGTTGGTGATGCTCGCCGCAGAAAAGGGAGCGAATGTGGTTGGTTACGAGTTAAATCCTTTTTTAGTTTTGTTAAGTCGTTGGTTAATTAGAAGAAAAGGGTTGTCAGATAGAGTGAAGATCTATTGGCGATCACTCTACAGGGCAGACATTAAAGAAGCAGATGTAGTCACTACTTTTTTGTTTGCTAAGCCAATGATAAAACTAGCTAATGGTTTATTTAAGCAATTAAAACCAGGTGCCAAAGTCGTTTCTTACACCTTCGTTATCCCCGGTTGGCAGCCAGTTATACAAAAAGAGGGGGTATCGGTTTACGAGAAAACATTGACTAATTAGGTTTTTTTTGGTATTGTTTTTAACACTTAACGCCATCATCGTCTAACGGTTAGGACATTGCCCTCTCACGGCGAAAATAGGGGTTCGATTCCCCTTGGTGGTACAATGTGGTATAAAAAATAATGGCAGAAATTGTCACTATTTTTTTCTACCGTTAGTTATGGTATAATTTAACAGCTATTTTTATTAATTTATTATGACCAAAATTATACAAACAATAATTATTGTTGGCATTTTATTGTTCTCTACCGGGTGTGCTATAAACAAAGTCGACCAATTAGTAGATTGTAAGAAAGATGTCGCTTGTGCAAATAAATTAATTACACAATGTAATCAAGGAGTTTTTATTACTGGGGATGCAAATGTTGAAGTAAAATTTATTATCCAAGGTAAACAAAAGAATAATTGCGTGGTAAAGTGGAATTTTTTAGATGCTAGTACTATATTTGGTAATTCTGACATGTATTGTTTATTACCTCCAACAATAACGGATGTTAAAGAAATATCAAATTATTTGTTTCGTACTAAATACCAGGGTTGTAAAGGTGAGTTGAAAGATAAGATAACAAAACCAGTAAAAGAAGTTTTTCCTGAGTTAAATAAAGAGCAAGTAACCTGCGTAGATGATGAGTGTATTAACAAAATGGTTGCTTCGTGTGAAAAAGGTAGTTTTATTATAAAAATAACAGAAAGTGCTCATCTCAAATTTAGTATACAGCGTAAGCTGGCAGTTGGTTGTTCAGTGGAAGCACAGTTTGTAAAAAATTCTAATTCAAATTTAGTAGGCCCTCAAATGGGGTGTTTATTGCCAGTGACTGTCAAAACAATGGTTGATATTGATAATTTAATTAAAAATAAATTTATTGTGTCAGATGAGCATTCGTCTTCTAATATTTGTAGCGGTGAATTGTATAAAATGATTAAATAAAGACTATGGCTAGCCTCTAGTCAAAGAGTTTTGATTAGGGTATTGCAAATATGGAAAATAAAAATAAAATCCGATTGGCAATTTTTATGGTGTATTTTGGTATATTTTTTGTTATGCCAATCTTTGTTGTTGTTCTCCGTTTTGATTTACCAAATAATTTAGGATCTGCACTGTGTGTTTTCTTTTTAACTTTTACAGCTTTATATATACGACACGAATGGAGAAAATTTCCTACAGAAAAATATTTTATAATTTTTTTACCTTTCGTCGTCAACCTATTGATAGTAGTTTTTAGTCACAATTGGAGTTCGATATCAGAAAATTTATTAATAGGTTGGGCGATAACCTTTATTGGTATAATGTGTGCTGATATGATTATTTCTTTAAAAAAGGAAATTTTAGTGATGGAGATTAAAAAAAATAATTGGAAAAGTATAAATAC
This sequence comes from uncultured Gammaproteobacteria bacterium, assembly GCA_964535515.1. Classification (GTDB taxonomy): domain Bacteria; phylum Patescibacteriota; class Patescibacteriia; order Magasanikbacterales; family GWA2-37-8; genus CAZHTA01. The sequence continues at coordinate 30,597 of CAZHTA010000010.1, read as the reverse complement.
TCCATTTTTAAAAAAATATTGGCAAAAACAATTCTTCAAGCAATTAGTTCAATTGGGGGAACCACTTTTTTTGTTGTTTTTATCGTTAGTTGTTAGTTTTTTAATTTTTTTAGTAATAATATATCCTAGTTATATCAGTAGCTATAAATATCCGTTTAATCTAGTCGTGGGTATATATGTGGCGGTGTCTATTATTTTTGGAACAATTAGCTATTTGCGTGTTTTAAAGAAACAAACCACTTCCTAATATTCACCACCAAAGGGTGTAAATTATCAATACAGTAGTGTACAAAATGTGGTATAAAAGTGGTATAAAAAATCTCGCTAGTATGGCGGGGTTTTTTTGTTCTTTAAATATGTGCAGTAGTAAATTATTTACAAAAAATAATGAATGTAGTATTGTAGTAGTTATCCTATAAGAAGGATAAAATGTTATTATTAATTATATAAATATATGTCAGGAGTAGATCGAGGGTTATCTGAAGCAGACTTGGGTATAGTCAAAGCTGTTCCACAGGCTAGGGAACACGGTCACCCGCACGAACTTGGGCCAGACACTCAAGGGCTTGTAAAGACTGCTTCAAAGGCTAGGGAACATGGTCATCCACATGAACTTGGAGAAGATGTTGTAGCTAGTAAAGGCGCAAACTCCGCTCCTTACCGTCCTATGACGGACACTGCAAATCCGTTTGCTATAAGCAAAGAAATTAAACCGTCTCTAGAAAAAGATGAGTTAATTTTTCAAGAGATTAGAGAGGGAAATTTTGATAATACTCGAAATTTAACAACGATCACCAGCGAAATTGCTGATGTGTTGGTTCGAGAACACAAAGGTTATCTTGATTTAAGGAAGATTGTTTCTCTTTCTACTGCCGAAGCCGAATCGTTGTTTAAGTATAGGGGTGATATAGGACTTAATGGTTTGCGTGCTATTTCTGCGGACGTTGCTGAACAATTAGCTAAACATCCAGAAGGAGGAATTACTCTTTATGACATCCCCGAAGTTGATGACGATATTGCTAAAATTTTAGCTCAGCATCCGGGTGTTCTTATGATGGGGAGTATCGAAGCCGAAGAAAGTATAAATCGATTCAAATAAAAATAGTAAACTTTAGTAGGTAGTCGTATTTTTTAGTATGAAGATTACCTTAGTCCACCTCTGTATATCCAGTAATAAGGGGTGTAAATTCTGAGTACAGTAGTGTACAAAATGTGGTATAAAAATCTCGCTAGTATGGCGAGGTTTTTGTTTTGTTGGTATACTAAAATAGTAAAATATGGACAAACCAAATATATGGCGACCAATCTAGAGGTATTATTTGATTTATTAAAGAAGGTGGAGGATAAGCCATACTTTGTTTTGCCTGACAAAGAATCTTCTGATTGGTTGTGGCAGTTACGGCAATTAGTAAAAGGTCTTAGAAATGATTTTGCATCTCGTGGTTTTAAAGAGAATGTTGTTCAATTAGACAAAATAAATCTTTTAGTACGTTCTGATAAAATTGACGAACGACGTTTGGCCATCATTTGGTATGATTTTTTGTTAGATTTTTACCCATTGGTAATTAATAAAATCAAACCAACATTAGATAAAATAACTGCTCGCTCGAGAGAATGGTGTTTAGCGGAAGAGCGCGCAAGAGAAAAGCGTTTAAAAAAAACACGAAAAGAAATTATTGACCATGATTATAAAATTTTGGAGAATGAGATGCAGTTATATGCTTTAGATTACTTTTTGGCAGTGCAAAATATTTTTTGCGTTAGCGATGATGATGTTAGACGCCAGTTAGTGACGGTTGGCCATAAAGGTCTGCCGTCTATGCAGTCAGATGCGATTTCCAATGATATGATTAACAAAGTTGTTTGTTATCTATGGGATTGGTTTTTAAAAGTAAAAATGACTAAAGACTTTTATCAGTATCGCGATAGTTTGGTTGTTATCGGAAATCCCATTAGTCACGGTGAGCTAGAGAATATAAACAGGAGTTTAGCTAATTATTGTCTAAGTTTATTGTCCGTTTTAGAAAGCTGTGGGGTAGAGGAGGTGTCACCCGGCACGGTTTCGCCTTATGGTCGGATTAATGTTTTGGAATTAAAAAATAAATTATTATGAGAGAGAAAGAAAAATTAGAGGGCGAGAGTAAATTTTCTTTTAAAGAGCTGGTTGGTCATTTTAGCTCTTGGTTACCGAAGGCTAAAAAAGTAGTAGAGGATTTTTTTTCTAAACCCAATGTTTTTTCCAATGAAGAAGGTGAGGCTTTTGAAGCTGACTTTGATCCCGGTGATTATGTTGCTTTGTATTATCCGGAGATAGATGCTGCGGTTTTTGGTGAGGTTTCCGAGCTGATTAAATCTTTGGAATATAAAGAAAACGGAGTTGTACAGATAGAGGGTGGAAAATTACGGATCGAGATGGAGAAACTTTTTAAAGGAAGAAAGGGTTCGGCAGAATTGGCCGAGAACTATTGTATTTATGATTTTATTATGCGTTGTGCCCTCAAAAAGATGTTGGAGCTTCGTCCTGATGATCATTTCAATGTTTTAGATGTGGGTGGTGGTCCAACTGTTTATCAACATATTCCCTTAGCATCAGTTTCTAGACGTATTGTTCATAGTGAGTATCTTGCGTCTAATCGGAGTTTTGTAGATGAATGGATTAGTGGTGGTGGTTATAATTGGTCTAGTTATGTCAGTTGCGGACAAGCGGGTTTAAGTAATTTTCCTGATAGTTATGCGTCAGCTTCATCAGAGGTTAAAGAAAAAATCGACAGGTTGACCAGCGCTGACGTTGAAGAATTTTCTAATCATTTACGCAGTGTGTTAACCGAAGTTTTACCGGTGGATGTTTTTTCTCCAGATTTAAGACAGCGAGAAACAGATTTTGATATTGTTAATGTAAGTAAATGGGGGAGTGTTGATTTGTTGACCTCGCATTTTTGCATTGAATCAGCTACAGCGGATCTAGAAAAATGGCAGGCGGGTATAAAAAATATCTGCAATAAAGTGTCTAATGGTGGATTTTTGCTAATGACCGCTATCCGAAATGCTGAGTGGTACCAGGTTGGCGAGAATCGTTTGCCCGCAGTCCCAGTTGATGCGCAGATTATTAATATTGAATTAGAAAAAAATGGTTTTAAAATATTAGAAGAAACTGAAATGTTAAATCACGATCAAAAGCCGGTTGTTGGTTATGATGGCATGGTATTCATTTTGGCGCAAAAGGTGTGATATGTTTGGAACTTTGGGTTTGAAAGGTTGGTATTATAACAAACCACCTCTGAATATTCAGTATTAAGGGGTGTAAATTCTCAATACAGTAGTGTACAAAATGTGGTATAAATGTGGTATAAAAAATCTCGCTAGTATGGCGAGATTTTTTGTTGTAGAAAGTTAGTTTTAATTTATCACATTCACTTTTTTTTCCACCAAGTAAATTGATGAAAACAAGAAGGGGTGGGAACGGCGCGCGAGGCACCGTTCCCGTCGAACGTCACACCCCTTCTCAGCTCTCAGCCCCGCGACTCCTGCCTCTCGGCTTCTGCGGTCTCGTAGAGCTTGTGCCATTGGCTGCAGAGGTTGAGCCGTCGCATGATCTTCGCGGCTTCGTCCCTCAGATCGTGGACGCGGCCACTGTCGATCATCGTGATGATGTACTTGGCGCTGAAGCTGCCCGAGCTGCTGTCGTCGAGGTATCGGGCGACGAACGTGTCGCCCATGTCGAGGGCACGGTGGAGTTGTTCCCAGTCGGGGTACTCCGCCTTTACTGCCTCAACGAACTCTTTCGGGTATACCATCGGAATCCTCCTCGCGTTGCTGGTTGTTCCGCAAGCTCCTCAAACTTGAGGTGCCGACTAGCGGAGTCGTCGACAAATGAACTCGGAATTTCAAAATTTCTCTAAAGAGATCCTTAAATACCGAGTCCATTAATAGGGGTGTGATGAATTGTATAGAACAATTTATTAGGAATATATGACTAATACTAGCCAACATATTACATCTAACAAACAGATAAGTATAGCACAAAAAAGCTCTTTTGTCAAGTATGCATAAGGTCACCACTAAGGGTTATACTTGTGCCTTTTAATACACTAATATTTTTAATCCAACACTGAATATTCAGTATTAAGGGGTGTAAATTCTCAATACAGTAGTGTACAAAATGTGGTATAAAAAATAATGGCAGAAATTGCCGTTATTTTTTATAATATAAATTTGTGTTATAATTAAATTACAACATCTCTCAGTTACTTTATAGATTATGAAATGGAAAAAAGTATTAACACGTCCATATACACTGATCATGGCTTATTATTCGCAGACCTGTTATCCAGAGATGCCTTTTCCTATTGAAAATGATATTATCGTCGGCAGGGATGGCGTGATTACAAGATATCTTGATGAAGATGAGCTTGCGAAACTTTTTAGTTATATTAAAACCAATAAAAATTCCTTAAAAAAGTATTTTCAAAAAGGGTTAGAAGTTGACCGAGAGTTAAAAAAAATTATCAAAAAAGATCCTCTTAATAATTTTAATGAATTTCATAAAAAATATTCAGAATATTGGGTCTATTGTTTATTTGCATACTGGACGGGACAAGTTTTAAACGAACGGGAAATAAAACCGATTAAAAAAGAGGTTGATTTTATCAGAGGAACAAAAACGGTGAAAAACGAAATTGAAGAAAGTTATTTTAATAGATTACTTAATTGCTTAGAGGATAAAACAAAAATTGCCGCTGCTTTATTGTCTTATGCAACCCCAGAGGAAATTATTGCCAACAAATTTAATTTAGTAAAATTAAAAGGAAGAAAAAAAATATTTGTTTGGATTAAAACAAAAAACACAAATCGTCTTTGTGTAGGTAAAGAAGCCGAAAAAATAATTGGAAAAGAATTGTGTTTAGAAAAAGTTAATTATTCTTCAATCCGAGAGGTTAAGGGTGTGCCAGCGTATTCAGGAAATGTTAGGGGCGTTGCTAGAATTTTATTAAACCCAAAAGACGTGAATAAAGTAAAAAAAGGGGATGTCTTAATCACCTTTATGACTAACCCTCAATTTTCTGTCGCCATGAACAAGGCTTCGGCTTGGGTAACTGATGAGGGCGGCCTAACTTGTCACGCAGCAATCATCGCAAGAGAAACAAGCAAGGTTTGCATCGTGGGTGCTAAGATTGCTACCAAAGTTTTTAAAGATGGTGATAGAGTGGAAGTTGATGCCACAAAGGGGACAATAAAGAAACTAAACTAGGTAGTATCAACTAAAGCGGTAATTTTATCGTGCCACTTTCCAATATCCATCACCAAGGGGTGTAAATTCTCGATACAGTAGTGTACAATGTGGTATAAAAGTGGTATAAAAAATCTCGCTAGTATGGCGGGGTTTTTTGTTTTTTAAATATGTGTGGCGGTAAATTATTTACAAAAAATAATGGATGTAGTATTGTAGCAGTTGTTCTACAAGAAGGATAAAATTATTATTCCTAATTATGACAGACAAAGATAAGCCCAAAATAATTATTGTGGATAAAGATGATAAAATTGTCGGATATAAATATAGAGATGCTTTGGATAAACAAGATATTTACCGTGTTGCTGCTCTGTGGGTTACTAACTCTAGAGGACAAATTTTATTGGCAAGACGTCATCGTAATAAAAAAAATCACCCAAGGAAATGGGGGCCTGCTGTTGCTGGAACGGTTGATGAAGGCGAAACTTATGAAATTAATATAATAAAGGAGGCGGAAGAAGAGTTGGGTTTAGAAGATATTCAACCAGTGCTTGGCCCAAAAACAGAGACAGATGACGAATTTCATCATTTCACACAATGGTATATATTGAATATTGATAAGAACGAAAATGAATTTAAAATTCAAGCAGACGAAGTCGAAGAAGTTGGTTGGTTTGAAACAAATGAACTAAAAAATAAATTGCAGAGGCAGCCAGAAGAATTTCTGCCTAAGATGAAAGAATACCTAGAGTGGTTCTCGTAATAGGTATAAAGTTGGTAAATCACCAAACCACCTCTGTATATCCACCACCAAGGGGTGTAAATTCTCAATGCAGTAGTGTACAAAATGTGGTATAAAAATCTCGCTAGTATGGCGGGGTTTTTTGATTGCCCGAGTGCTTGCAATCTTGACAAACTGTATAAAATGTATTTAAATGAACCTGGATTGATTTCGTGGTAGGAAAACCATGAAGAAGGTTGTCGTACCTGCCATTATCGCCACAGTGGTGACCTTGGCAGTGTATTTTGCGGCGGTGTTCTTTAGCGCAAAGCCGACAATTGCTATCCTTGTCTCCGCCCTCATCTTTATTGCTACTGCTTTTTCTGGTTTTGTCTTCGCTCCCCCCGCCTTCGCTGTTGCTGCAGCAACCCAGGTCGTCATTTTTTTAGCCTCCACTCGTACCTTCTATGACAACGTCTTAATCTTCGTTGTCACCATTATCGTCATTGATTTAGTTGTTTGTTTCGTCAAAAGAGAAGGATTGGTTTGGAACAAAGTGGTGACTTGTTACGTGTTGGAGGCAGGGGTAATCTCCGCTGTTATCTGCCTCCATCTCAGTTGGTGAGGAAGAGGGGGGGGCAGGACCAGTCTCGGAACTACACCGCCACCTACATTGCGCCGTGGCGTCCCTGGTACTGATCCGAGTTCAGCGGAAGTCCTACTGGCGGCTACCCAGTAGGCATAAGAACATGCGGAATAACAATCACCATCCACATCCATTCAGATTATTTAAAATTATTGAATAATTTGAAAGGAGACTCGTGGATGGTTTTTGTTTTATACAGTTAAAGCACTATCAATACCTCTGATCCAACACTGAATATTCAGTAATAAGGGGTGTAAATTCTCAATACAGTATCACGATTAAACTTTATAAAGTTCTTCATTTATTGACAAACTTTATAAAGTTTGCTATAATAGTCATGTAATTAAAACCATATGACTATTCGTCAAAAATTGGAAACTATCCAAAAAACACTGGGTCTGACTCAGACCAAAATAGCCGAAAAACTCGGCGTGTCTTTTGTTGCTTTTAATAATTGGTGGACAGGAAAATCTAACCCTCGACCCAAAATGCAAATCGTGATCGAGGAATTGTTCTTGGAGGTGACCGGTCAAAAAATTGTCTCAGCCGAAAAGCTTTTGGCAAAAAAACAAGTCTTAAATAAAAAATCTTTCGCGCATCAAAATGTTTTAAAAGAAATTTTAGATAATCCTGACATTCGTGATGAATTTATTTTAAAACTTACTTACCATAGTAATAGTATTGAAGGCAGTACACTTACTGAACCAGATACAGCGGCGATTCTTTTTGATAATGTGATTTTGCCAGATAAAAGTTTAACCGAACATCTTGAGGCTAAAAATCATCAAACCGCTTTAAATTATTTATTTGGTCACATTGTTAAGAAGGGAAAAATTGATGAAAATTTAGTATTAAAATTGCACAGCATTTTAATGAGTGGTGTTCGGCCAGACGCTGGTTTGTATCGACAGCATGGCGTTAGAATTCTTGGCGTCAATTTACCGACAGCAAACTATTTAAGTGTGCCTAAATTAATGCAGGCTATTTTTGTAGAAATAGCGGAAGGGAATAAAGATATAATGCAATTATCAACTAGTATTCATAGTCAGTTCGAAAAAATTCATCCATTTTCTGATGGTAATGGTCGTGTCGGCCGATTATTGATGAGTGCTATGCTTTTGAAAAGTAATTTTGCTCCAGCTGTTATCTTGCAAGAACAAAAGCGTCTTTATTATACATACCTATATAAAGCACAGACAAAAAATGAGTGTAGCCAGTTGGAAGATTTTCTTTGTGGTGCAGTGGTAGATGGATTTAAGATTTTGGAGCGTGAGACTATAAAGTAGCTGTCAATTGTGTAATATCCATTATTAAGGAATGTAAATTCTCAATACAGTAGCGTACCACGATTAAGCAATCTTTAATTTCCCCAATATTTTTACGGGCGGCCACAACGGCCGCCCGTTGTTTTTTATTTTTCCATCATTTCCATTTTAAAACTAGATAGTGTGCTGGCGAGGTAGTTGTCAATATTTTTAATTTGGTTGTTTTGGATGTCGTTTTTTATTTTGTTATATAATTCTTCTGGTGTGGTATAGCCAATATGAGAAAAGTTGTAATTATCTAATGCTCCGCGATGCGATTCTTGGTATATGGCGATGCCTTTGTAGTTACAATTTTCACAGACTATGGTTTGTAGTTTCGCTTCGTCATTGTATTCGTCAGGTTCAATATCGCTGGTTAGTTCAATGGTCAGTTGGTTTTGTTGACACTGTGGGCAGGCAAAATATTTTGAGGTCATAATTAAAATAAATTAGTTCATTGTTAAATAGTATCACTAAGTATTTTTTATCTCAAGATGTTAACTATCGCTTGGTTTACAAATTAACCTTTTTCTGTTAATATAAAGCCACTTTAAATTAACTTTTTTTATGCAAAATATTCAAGAAATCTTCAATCGCATGCAGGCCGTTAAAAAACAACAGAAAGACATCAAGTCTTCGTATCGTGATGCCTTAAAGCAAAATGGCGAATATCAAGAGATTGAAGAAAAAATGCGTACTTTGCGTGCTCGTCGAAAACAAATTGAAGGGGCAATTAAAGCAGATTTTTCTTCGGAGTTTACTAAATTAGATGATTTTAAAATTGATCTTGCATCTGATAGTGAGTTGTTATCAGATGCGGCTTTATCAACTTTAATGAAAGGGGAGACGGTTGAAGTTAAAGATGAATATGATAATACCTATCAACCAGCATTTTCAGTACGGTTTAAAAAAGTATGAGTAATTTTTCAGTAGTAGTTATCGGTGGTGGTCCAGCGGGTATGATGGCCGCTGGTACTGCAGCGCAGAACGGTAAAAAAGTTCTGTTGTTAGAAAAGAACGAACGGCTTGGTAAAAAGATTTTAATTACCGGTAAGGGCCGTTGCAATTTAACTCAAGCTGAGTTTGATTTAAGAACATTAGTTCAAGCTTATCGCACAGGCGGTAAGTTTTTGTTTAGTGCCCTTAATGCTTTTGGTCCACAGGCAGTTGTAGATTTTTTTGAATCACATGGTTTGGAAGTAAAAGTAGAGCGAGGTGGCCGCGTATTTCCAGTTTCGGACGATGCGCGTGATGTGATGAAAGTGATGGAAAAATATTTAGCGGATGAGGGGGTTACGGTTTGGACTAAAGCAATTGTGAAAAAAATCTCGGTGAGTGATGGTTTGGTTAAAGAAATATTTTTAGCAGATGGTCAGGTTGTTACCGCCGAGCAAGTAGTAATTACTACGGGCGGTTTATCATATCCTTTAACTGGTGCGACCGGAGACGGGTTGAAATGGGCCAAAGAAGTTGGTCATGAAGTGGGGAAAACTATTCCGGCATTAGTGCCATTGAAAACCAAAGAATCTTGGGTAAAAGAATTACAGGGTTTAAGTTTGAAGAATGTTGAATTAACTGCTTGGCAAAACAAGAAAAAAATTGCTAGTCGTTTTGGCGAGATGTTGTTTACGCACTTTGGTGTGAGTGGGCCGATAGTATTAGATATTAGCAAAGAAGTAATTTTGGCTAGTGAAAATGGTGAAGTAGAGTTATCATTAAATTTGAAACCAGCATTATCAGCCGAACAACTAGACGCTCGGGTTCAACGAGATTTTAAAATTGCTCAGAACAAACTTTTTAAGAATGCATTAGATGAGCTCTTGCCGCAAAAGTTTATTCCCGTTATGATTAAGTTAACCGGTATTGATCCGGCCAAGCCAATCAATTCAGTTACTAAAGTAGAAAGACAAAAGTTGTTACAGTGTTTGCGGGATCTGCGTTTTACAGTGGTGGGGAATATGGGGTATGATTTAGCAATTGTGACTAGTGGTGGCGTTGATACCAAAGAAATTGATCCAAGGACCATGCAATCTAAAAAGATTAAGAATCAATATTTTGCCGGTGAGATTATCGATGTGGATGGACCAACTGGTGGATACAACCTTCAAGCGGCTTGGGCCACTGGATATTTAGCGGGTGAAAGTATTTCTAAATTGTAGTATGAAATGTGATTTAGTAATTATCGGTGGGGGAGCAGCGGGTATGATGGCTGCGATTTCCGCTTGTGATAATCATCCAGATTGGAAAGTTGTTGTTATTGAAAAAAACCCTTCACTTGGGCGAAAAATTTTAGTTACTGGTGCGGGGCGGTGTAATTTAACCAACGTTAATTTGGCTAATCACGGTGAAGAGCATTACAATCAACCCGAGTTTGTAAAAAAAGTTTTTTCACAATTTGGGTATAAGGAGATAATAAGCTTTTTCACGGATTTAGGTTTAAAGGTAGTAGAAGAGAAAAAGAATAATACCGGCAAAATTTTTCCAGTTTCTGATCAAGCCTCTTCGGTGGTTGATCTTTTGGTTGATGCGGTTGTTTCTCGGGGGGTGCAGATTGAAAAAGAAACAATATGCAAAGAAATCAAAAAAAACAGCAAACAGTTTGATTTAGTTTTACAATCAGTTGATAAGAGGTGGAATTTAACGGCGGACAAAGTAGTTTTGTCAGCGGGTGGTAAGACATATCCGGCACTTGGAGCGGACGGTACAGGATTTAATTTGGCAGAAAAATTTGGTCATAAAATCATTCCACCGATTCCGAGTGGTGTACCATTAGAAGGTAAGAATGAATTGGCACAAGAGTTGCAAGGACTTAAATTATTGGTTGAGGTATGTTCACCAAAAGGTAAAAAAGTTACCGGTGATCTTTTGTTTACTAAGTACGGGCTTTCTGGAATGGCAGTGTTGCTTTCCAGTCGGGCTTTGTCACAAGAATTAAATAGTCCGAGTAAAAAAGGTGTGCAAATAGAATTGAATTTTATGCCGGGGTTTGATTTGGCAGCGGCTAATGATTTTTGGTTGGCAAGAAAAGAGAAATACCCCAAGAGATTAATTGAAGTAGATTGGGCGGGAGTTTTTCCTGCCAAATTTTCTAGAGTATTTTTAAAGTTGTCAGGCTTGATTGGTCGTAGTTATTCATCGATTACCACTGTTGAATTGAAAAAAGTGATTAAGTTGTTGGTTGCGTATCCTTGGTTTTTAACCGCAACACGTGGTTGGAATGAGGCGGAATTTACTGCCGGTGGTGTTGATTGCTTAGAGATTGACCCAAAGACTTTAGAATCAAAAAAAATCTCCGGCTTATATTTTGCCGGAGAAGTAATGGATATTGATGGTGATATCGGGGGATATAATTTAAGTTGGGCTTGGAGTTCAGGGTTTGTTGTTGGTAAGGCGGTTTAATCGCGGAGCAGTTTTTTTATTTTTTTAATAGCCAGTCTCGCCTCGATTCTTCCGGCTTCGATAACCTCTTCGCTGCCTTGTCCATCCCAGAAATATTTTTTCCAAATTGTAGCGTCGTTTTCTTGGAATGTTGGTTCTATGATTACGTCTGCCCCAATTAAAGATTTTTGTGCTAGGTGGTGGCGCATAACATCGATGCTGCGCCCAGAGATTTTAGTGATACTAGTCGTATCGCTTTTTTTAAGCCAAGAATTTTTTTGATAATTGTCCATATTAACAGCAATTACAATATCGGCGCCCATTGCGCGCACAATATCAACTGGTACGGGGTTGCAAATGCCGCCATCAACCAAGATTTTTTCTTTGTAGGCGATTGGTTTAAACATGCTTGGTATGGCCATGCTCGCTTGTACGGCATCTACTAATGGTCCAGAAGAAAAGATGTGTGGTTTACTAGTTAGTAAATCAGTAGCCACGACTTGGAAAGGAGTTTGAGTATCAGAAAAATTAGCTTCATCTAACCATTCAGTTAATAGTTTTTTTACTTTGTCTCCTTTTACTAATCCACCGGATAATCCTAGGTCTAAGAGTGTCGCTATTTTTTCTTTACGTTTTCCAACGGTCATGTCTTTTAATTTTTCTAAATTTTGAAACAAGGCGTAGTTGGCGCCAATCCAAGCGCCAATGCTAGTGCCAGCGATAAAATCAATCGGGATGTTGTTTTCTTTTAGCACCTCAATTACTCCGATATGGGCAAAGCCACGAACACCGCCACTGCCGAGCGCAAGACCAACTGTTTTTTTCTTTTTTAGAAGATTAAATAGCATATGACTAGATTATACTCTCTTGGCTTGTAGTTGCCAATAGTTTCCTATATAATAGAGGCAATATTAAAATTTATATGATTATACAAAATATTGGCAACCCAGTTTGGCAATCGTACATTTTTTTTGGTATTTTAGCGTTGGCAGCAATAGTTTCGGTGTGTTTAAAGAAAAAAGAAGACAGCGGTTTTCCACCGTCCACGACTAATGAGCTTAAGGGGTGGGCGACAATTCTGGTGGTCACCTCACATATTGGTTATTTTTTATTCGCTAATCATCAGTTTCTGTATCCTTTGTCTAACATTGCCGGTGTTGGTGTAGATTTGTTTTTGTTTCTTTCGGGGTTTGGGTTAGTTGCGTCTTTTTACAAAAAACCATTAACCACTTGGGATTTTTACAAGAAACGTTTGTTGAAGATTTTTATTCCGTTGTGGATTATTTTGATCGCGTTTTTGTTATTAGATAAGTTTTTATTAAATCAGACATATCAATTGCGTACGGTGATTGAATCTTTTTTTGGTATATTTCGTCACGCTGATATTTATCAAGATATTAACTCGCCGCTGTGGTATCTTACGTTGATTCTTTTTTACTACTTAACTTTTCCATTTGTCTTCATGCGTGAACGACCGGGAATTTCAGCTCTGTTGTGGTTGTTGGCTGGATATTATTTTACCAACGCTAATTTTGGATATTTTGCCGGTGTTAACCATTTGCATGCTTGGCATATTGCCGCATTCCCACTCGGTGTATTTTTTGCTGGTTTAGTTAATAATCCATCAATGCGTTTAAAGAAAATTTCTGAGTGGTCGCAAAATGTTCGATTAAGGACTCCGAGTATTGTACGTTGGATATTAAGAATTTTAGCTATTGTTGCTTTATTGTTAGCAATTAGCTATTGGACAATTCATCCAGGAGTGGGAGGTAACAAGTGGGTAGTACAGACAATTAGTTTGATTACTTTGGTAGAGATATCATTGGTGGTTTGGCTAAAGCCAATTCGTTTTCGCCTATTAGAGTGGTTGGGGGTATATTCTTATGAGATATATCTGTTACATTGGCCGCTATTGTATCGTTATGATTTTATTCTTAGTCGTTTGCCAGCCGGTGTAGCTGTGGCAGTTGGTTTTATTTGGATATTTGGTGTTAGTATGTTGCTTCGTTATTTAAGTAATTTAATTGGAAAGATTTCGTTTAAACCACGTTCGTAGATTATATGAATTTGCCGTATCAGATTTATACCAATACGCAAGAAGCAATGGACGCAATGTACCAGGCGATTTTGGCGGCAAAAAAATCTATTTATTGGGAAGTGTATGCTTTTGTTGATGACGAAGCGGGCAAACCATTTTTTACTGCTTTAGAAGAGAAAGCAAAGGCGGGAGTGGATGTAAAAATTATTGTTGATTCGATGGGAAGCTCAGAATTGTCAGATGATCAAGTAAAGCTATTGCGACTAGCCGGAGCGGATATTCGTTTTTTTCAAGAACGAGTAAAAAAACTTCGTAGTTGGTGGAAGCGTCTTTGGATAAGGACACATCGTAAGATTTTGATTATTGATGAACGGGTTGGTTTTATTGGTGGTGTGAATATAAAGAGCGAGATGAGAGATTGGTTAGACATCCATGTGCGTTTGGAAGGTAAGGTGGTTCATTCGTTGCTGCGTGCTTTTGCTCGATCCTATGTGGTTTGTGGTGGTGATAAACAAGTAGTGCGACATTTATTGAAATTTCGTTTTCGTTTGTTGCATGATCGCGCCGAGTTTATTTTTGATGACCCTGACGACAAGCGCTCTACTGCGCGCAGTCGCTATTCTGAGGCGCTATTAAAAGCCCGTGAGCGAGTAATTTTATTTTCTCCTTACTATTTTCCTGACAAAAAACTTTTGTTTGCTTTGTGGAGTGCACGCAAAAGAGGGATAAGAGTTGATTTGTTGTTACCACTTCGATCAGATATTCGTTTGTTAACTTTTGCTTCTTATGCTTGGTTTGCTTTGATGGATAAGCTTGGAGTTAAAATTCATCTGACCGATAAGATGATGCATGGTAAAGGTGTAATTATGGATGATGAATGGGCGATGGTTGGTAGTTCGAATTTAGAGCAGACTGGTTTTTATGATAATTACGAAGCTAATGTTCGTCTGAAGGACAAGAAGATTGTGAAGAAGATAAAAGACACGATTCTTGGTTGGATTGACGCAACAGAAGAATTTAATATTGAAAAATGGAAGCAGCGGGGGTGGTGGCAGAAAGGTAAAGAAAAGCTGGCTGTTTTTATTTATCGTATTTGGCATGGTAAAAGATAACTAAGTATGTCTACCCATATTCCTTTAGCCGATCGAATGCGTCCGCAAACCTTTGCGGAATTTTTTGGTCAGACGGAAATTGTGGGAGAAGGAAAGTTATTACGTCGATTAGTAGAAAACGATGATTTGTCGTCGTTGGTTTTTTGGGGACCTCCCGGTGTGGGTAAAACTACTTTGGCGCGGATTATTGCCGAACAAACAAAAGCACACTTTGTGGTATTGTCAGCGGTGGATAGTGGTAAGGAAGATTTGCGGAAGATAATAAAAGAAGCGAAGGATCGGTTGTATGGATTAGAAAAACAAAAGACCGTTTTGTTTATTGACGAAATTCATCGTTGGAATAAAGCGCAACAGGATGCACTTTTACCGGGAGTGGAAAAAGGGGACGTGATTTTAATTGGTGCGACTACAGAAAATCCATCGTTTGAGATTATTGGCCCGCTGCTTTCACGTTCACGGGTTTTTATATTAAAACATTTAGAGGAAGAAGATATTGTGGGAATTGTGAAACGAGCATTGGCCGATAAAGAGCGAGGATTAGGTAAGTTTAAAGTTAAGATAAAAGATGGTGCTTTAAAGTTGCTGGCGGAATTATCCGGGGGTGATGCGCGCACCGCTTTAAATGGGTTGGAGCTTTCTTTTAAAGCTAAATTACAAAAGGTGGGTGGAAAGATTGTATTAGATGTGGACGACATTAAGGAGGCATTACAAAAAACTCATTTAGTTTTTGATAAACGTGGGGAAGAGTTTTACAACCTTATCTCCGCCTTACACAAATCAATGCGTGGTAGTGATGCTAATGCGGCATTGTATTGGTTGGCACGAATGATTGAGGGAGGGGCGGATCCATTATATGTTGCTCGTCGAGTTTTACGTTTTGCAGCGGAAGATATTGGGGTAGCTGATTCACGAGCGTTACTTGTCGCTAATGCTGCCTATGATGCTTGTCACAAGTTGGGATATCCAGAATGCAATGTACACTTAGCAGAAGCGGTAGTATATTGTGCAATGGCAAAAAAATCTAATGTATTATATGTTGCTTATGGTAAGGCAGCAGAGGATGCTAAAAGCACATCACACTTGGGGGTACCGCTACATTTGCGTAATGCACCGACAAAGTTTATGAAAGAGGTTGGATATAGTAAAGGATACAAATACAACCCAGATTACGAGGGGGAAGTGAAGCAGGATTATTTACCACCGGAATTAAAGGGGAAGGATTATTTGAAAAAGTGATATGTTAAAAACTTTAGCAGAATTTATTACCACCAACATATTACATATAGTCCAAGATACTAGAGCCAATGAGGTTGTTAGTTATTTTATTTATGATGTAATAAAAATCTTGTTGTTATTAGTGGTAATGATTTTCGTGGTTTCGATTTTACGTTCATTTTTTCCTAAAGAAAAAATTAAAGCCATATTGGCTAAACGTCATCCGTTTTGGGGTCATTTGTTAGCAGGTTTGTTTGGTGTTATTACTCCTTTTTGTTCTTGTAGTGCCGTGCCATTGTTTTTAGGTTTTTTAGAAGTAGGAATACCACTTGGTGTTACTTTTACTTTTTTGATTGCGTCGCCAATGATAAACGAGGTGGCTTTGATATTGTTGTGGGGTATGTTTGGTTTTAAAATTGCTTTGTTGTATGTATTTAGTGGTTTGATAATTGCAATAATCGCCGGTTTTATCATTGGACGTTTTAAATCTGAAACATTACTAAATACTTTATTGAACGATGATAAAAAATGTGGTTGTGGAGAAAAGAAAACACCGACTTGGCGCGAAAGAATTAATTATGCTTTTGGATATACAAAAAATATTTTTAATAAAGTATGGCTGTATGTTGTTATTGGTGTTGGAGTCGGTGCTTGGATTCATGGATATGTGCCAGCAGATTTTTTAGTGAATTACGCGGGGGTAGGAAAGTGGTATGCCGTGCCGTTAGCGACATTAATTGGTATCCCACTTTATTCTAATGCTGCTGGTGTTGTTCCTTTAGTTTCAGCTTTGGTAGAAAAGGGGGTTGGTATTGGCACAGCGTTAGCATTAATGATGTCGGTTACTGCGTTATCATTACCGGAGTTTATGATTTTAAAAAAAGTGATGAAGAACAAATTGTTGGTTATTTTTGCAGTGGTCATGTTCATTAGTATTACTATTGTTGGTTTGTTGTTTAATTGGATTTTAAATTAGTTGTTAGTGGTGGGTTTATTTTTTTTGACAAAATACTTTAAAAATGGTGTAATATAAGTGTTATTAATATAATTTAATTATTTTATATGTCTGGATTTCCTCTCGAAATATCGAATGGTCGGCTAGTTAGATTGGCTGGTTTTGGAATGGATCGTGAGCCTTTGGTTATGCCTTTAGAACCTGGTGAACGAACAATAATTTTGGATCAATTGAGCAAAGCTAATCAGTCAGATGAGGCTAAAAAAAGTGGAAAAATCTTTTCTTTAAATGATCAAAATGTATTGTGTTATGAGAACGGCTCTCCGATTGTTAAAGAAGATGAGGCGTATATTTTGAGAAATTTACGGTTGGACTAGTGGATTGTGTAATTGTAAAATCCCAATTTAATTGGGATTTTTCTTTTTACTAATAGTTTTTTATGAAAACTTTTTTACTTCACACCTGTTGTGCTCCTTGCAGTATTGCCGTTATTGATGAGTTAAAGAAAGATTTTGCTTTGACTGTCTTTTTTTATAACCCTAATATTTTTCCGGAAGAAGAGTATCTAAAAAGAAAAAAAGAAGTAATTAAAGTTTGTGATGAGTGGGGTATACCAATGGTTGATTGGGATTATGAACAAGAAAAATGGGTTAATGCGGTAAAAGGATTAGAAAGTGAACCAGAGGGTGGGTCGCGTTGTCCTTTGTGTTTTGCGTTACGTATTAATACTACTGCACAGTATGCACATGACAATGGTTTTGAATTTTTTTCCACTACTTTAACTAGTGGGCGTAATAAAAGTGCGGCAATAATTTTTCCAATTGCCGAAAATGCTGCAAAAAAATTCAGCGTTAAATTTTACGCTGAAGATTGGAAGAAAGATGGGCGACAAGAAAAAGGAAGAAAGATGGTTGAAGATCGTGGTATATATCGACAGAATTACTGTGGGTGTAAGTATTCGCTTGGTTCTATTCCGAAACCGTAATTTGTCTTTTATTTTCTTCTTGGCTAACTATTTTTACAGAAATAGTTTTTTTGTTTTTTAATAATTCTTCAATTTTTTCTGGCCATTCAATAAAGCAGATGGTGTTGGGTGTGCCAAGATAGTCTTCGGCACCAATTTCAATTAACTGTTGTTCATTGTCTAAGCGGTAAGTGTCGATGTGTACTAGTTGTTTTATTTCGTTACTTTCAATCGGATAGATGTTCATTAAAGTAAAAGTTGGGCTAGTTACAGTCTCGTTAATATTAAAATATTCAGCAATTCCACGGGTAAAGGTGGATTTGCCAGCACCAAGTTCACCGTAAAGTAATACAATATCACCGCCATGTAAAGTGGCGGCGATTTTTTTTGATATTTCTTTTGTCTCTTGTTCGGAGTTTGATTGATATTGCATATTGTGGAGTAGGGTCCGTCTGCGTCGCCGATCGTTCCCAGGAGGGGAACGACGGCGACGCAGACAACGTGTTGGATCGTGTGAGCGAGGGCTCACGAGGTAAGGTCCAACACAACGGTGTCGGCTGGTTTGGGTCGTGGGGGCACGATCCATGGAGCACGACGGTGAACTTTTACACCTACTCTTTGCCGATTGCGGCTAGACTCGAGAACTTCTGAGGTAGGTTGGCAGGTTCTTGATCTGCGTAGACATGGCGAAAGGTAGGTGGTAGGTTCATTGGTATCCTAGTCCCTTTGGTGTTTAAAGTCAAGGTTTATGGGTTTGCGTTAAAAATGGTTTTTTAGTATAATAGCCAGGTAAATTTTATGGCAATCTCAATTGAAGAAGTGCGCAAAATTGCGCGCTTGGCAAGAATAAAATTAACACCGGCTGAAGAAGGAAGACATGCTGAAACAATTTCAGCTGTTTTGGAGTATATGAACATTTTAAACGAGGTGGATACGACTGATGTGGAACCAACCGCTCAGGTTACAGGTTTGTCTAATGTATATCGCGAAGACGAGGTTGTGGAGTGTAATATTAAAGAAGAGTTAAAAAATATTTGGTTAGAAAAAGATGGTGATGAGTTAAAAGTGCCAGCAGTTTTTAGTGAAAGTGAAGAAGAGTCATAATTATGGAATTAAATGAATTAACAATTTTAGAAGCACGTAAAGGATTAGACGCCGGTGATTTTTCAGCGGTGGATTTAGTTAAAGCTTGTTTAGGTAGGATTGAAAAACGTAATTCTGAGATTAATGCTTTTATTACTATCTGCGCTGATAGCGCTTTAGAGGAAGCCAAAGTAGCGGATAAATTAATTAAAGCAAAAAAGTCTGGACTTTTAACAGGTATTCCTTTTGCTGTGAAAGATTCTATTTGTACGGCGGGTGTGCGTTCAACCGCAGCAGCAAAAATTTTGGATAACTACGTTCCACCATATGATGCTACAGTAATTGAGCGTTTAAAGACGGCGGGAGCAATTTTGATTGGTAAAAACAACTGTGATTCTTTTGGCCACGGCGCAAGCAATGAAAACAGCATGTATGGCCCAGTGCGTAATCCATATGATTTAACAAAGGTTTCCGGTGGTTCTTCAGGTGGTTCAGCCGCAGCGGTGGCGGATAATATGTGTTTGTTTGCGATAGGAGAAGATACGGGTGGTTCGATTCGTCAGCCGGCAAGTTTTTGTGGTATTGTTGGTTTACGACCAAGTTATGGTCGTAACTCTCGTTATGGTGTTATGCCAATGGCATCTTCACTCGATACTGTAGGAGCGTTTACAAAAAATGTTAGCGATGCGGCATTGATAGAAAAGATTATGGCTGGTTGCGATGAGAGGGACGCGACAACAGTATTGGATGCAGTACCGGATTATGGAAAAAATATTTTAGAAAATATTTCTGGTTTACGTGTTGGTGTACCAAAAGAATATTTTGAAGTTGAAGGAATGGATAGTGAAGTGGAAAAGATAGTCCGTGACAATATTAATCGTTTAGAAAAAATGGGTTGTAAAATTGAAGAGGTTAGTTTGCCACATACTAAATATGCAATTGCGGTTTACTATATTGTTGTTCCAAGTGAAGATAGCTCAAATTTAGGTAGAATGGATGCAATTCGTTATGGCGTCCGAGTTAATGGCAAAGATTTAGAAGAGT
This sequence comes from uncultured Gammaproteobacteria bacterium, assembly GCA_964535515.1. Taxonomy (GTDB): domain Bacteria; phylum Patescibacteriota; class Patescibacteriia; order Magasanikbacterales; family GWA2-37-8; genus CAZHTA01. Next base: position 10,910 of record CAZHTA010000010.1, on the reverse strand, counting down.
TATATTCTTTATCTCGCGCCCAGGGTTTTCAAGAAGAAGTAAAACGTCGTATTTTGATTGGTACTTATGCTTTGTCAGCTGGATATTATGATGCATATTACAAAAAGGCACAGCAGATTAGAACTCTGATTAGACGTGATTTTGATGAAGTGTTTAAAAAAGTAGATGTTTTAATTACCCCGACCTCACCATTTCCAGCTTTTGCGGTGGGTGAAAAGGCTAATGATCCGCTGACAATGTATCTAGCGGATGTTATGCTTAGTCCAGCGTCAGTATCAGGTGTTCCGGCTTTGTCTGTTCCAGGTGGTAAAACAAAAGCGGGTTTGCCGGTGGGGTTACAGATAATCGGTCCACGTTTGGGAGAGGGCGCAGTGTTTAAAGTTGGTTACAATATTTATAATTAAAATTTTATGTCAAAAACAGAGGAATACCATCCGCAGTATAATCTAGAGGCAACCGCTGGTGAGGTTGTTAATTATCGTGATAGTTGGCGAGTGTTTAGAATTATTGCTGAGTTTGTTGATGGGTATAATTTTTTAAAAGGTTTAAGTCGGGAGGTTGTGCTTTTGGGTTCGGCTCGGTTACCAGCTAATAATAAGTATTACAAGATTGCGGAAGAGTTGGGACAATTATTAGGAAAGAATGGTTTTACCACTATTACTGGTGGTGGCCCAGGTATTATGGAAGCAGCCAACAAGGGTGCTTTTGAAACTGGAGGAGCGTCAGTGGGTTTGAATATCCAGCTACCATTTGAACAGCGTATTAATCCTTATGTAAAAAAGGCGATTGCTTTTCATTTTTTCTTTACTCGTAAAGTAATGTTAACTTCGCCAGCGGACGCATTTGTCTTTTTCCCTGGTGGTTTTGGTACGATGGATGAATTTTTTGAAGTGGTAGATTATATGGAGCTCGGGTATATGCCAATTTCACCGATTGTTTTGGTGGGGAGTGATTTTTGGAATCCACTTATTAAATTTTTACGTGAACGATGCTCGGCAGAAGCAAAATCTGTTCCGAGTGATATTATCGATTCTTGGCATGTGGTTGATAGTGCTGAAGAAGCTTTTGAATGTATCAAGGATGTAAAAGATCAGCCAAATGTTTGTATGTCCAAAGATGATTTGTTTTGTACGGAAGGGGCAGATTGGCGTATTTTTAGAATTATGGCGGAGCTGGTTGATGGCTTTGAATTTTTAGGTAAAAATGTCAGGGATGATGTGACGGTGTTAGGAACAAAAAGTATTTTGCCTGGTTCTTCGTATTATGAGGCCGCTTATCAGATGGGTAAATTTTTAGCAGAGAAAAAATTAATGACTATTACTGGTGGTGGCCCGGGTATTATGGAAGCAGCGAATAAAGGCGCTTTTGAGAATGGTGGAAAATCAATTGGTATTGATATGCGTCTTGATCATCGCGAGCGAGTTAATAACTACCTGACTGATTCTACGGGTTTTTATTTTCCATTTGTAAGAAAACTAATTATTACTGCTCCTTCAAAAGCGTTTGTCTTTTTCCCTGGTGGTTTTGGTACGTTGCATCAATTGTTTGAGATGTTGACGTTGCAGGAGACAAAGAAAATCGATCCGATCCCAACAGTTTTATTTGGTAGTGATTTTTGGCAGCCATTGTTAGATTATATTCACAATGTATTAGAGCGCAACTTTAAAACGATCAATGCGGTGGACGAAGATTTTGTTCGTCTAATTGATCGGCCGGAAGATTTAGGTAAATATCTTAATGTAGAATGATACCTTTTTTTCAAGCCAATATAATATTAATTGGACCCCTCACAATTCAAGTGTGGGGTTTGTTTGTGTCGCTTGGGATTGTGGTGGGGATAATTTTGGCACGTATTTTGGCAAAGAGATTTTTTCTTTCTCCTGATGTTGTTTTGGACTTGAGCACTTGGGCATTGATTGGTGGAATTATTGGCGCACGTTTGATTCATGTATTTTTTTACGAACCAACATATTATCTTTATCATCTAAGAGAGATAATTTTTATTTGGCAAGGTGGTGCTTCATCGCTGGGCGGTTTCTTGGGGGCGGGAGTAGCGTTGTTATTTTTTGCTTACAAAAGAAAATTTTCTTGGAAAGAATTATTGTCATACTTTGATATTATGTCTTTGTCATTATGGTTGGGATGGGGGATAGGTCGAATTGGTTGTTTTATGATTCATGATCATATTGGTCGATTAAGTAATTCTTGGATTGCAGTTAACTATCCAGGTGGAGCACGATTTGATTTGGGTTTGTTGGAGTCGTTGCTGGCCATTGTTGTTTTTATCGTTTTTTCTTTTTTCTTTAAAAAGTTGGTTAAATTGCGTTGGGGTTTAGTGTTTACTTATTCCTTTATCGTCTTTGCTGTCTTTCGTTTTGGTTTAGATTTTTTGCGTGCTACGGATGTTAATATTAGCGATGTGCGTTGGTGGTTTTTGACCCCAATGCAGTGGGGGGTATTGATAGCGCTGGTTGGGTTGACTTTTTGGTTGGTGAAGGGTAAAATGTTCAAGATGGTAAAAAAGGAATAGGGTATATTTGTATGAAAGAAAAGTTGCTTTATCCCAAGAAGAGTCATCTTAAAAAAGTTGTTTTTCCTAAAAAGTCATCAAAATTATCTGAGCTTTTGGGGATAATTATGGGTGATGGAGAAATTAGCAACCCTTGGCAGGTGATAATTAGTTTAAACTCTAAAAAGGATGTGCAGTTTTCTAAGTACGTTAGTTTGTTGTTTAAAGAATTGTTTCAAGTTAAAGTTAAAATATCAAAAAGAAAAGGGGAAGATTGTTTGAAAGTAGTTTGTTCTAGTAAAAGTGTAGTTGATTTTTTAGTTGCAAATGGTGCTATTCGTGGTAATAAGATTAAAAATTTTATTTCTATACCGAATTGGATATTTCGTTCTTGCATTAATTCACAAACATTTGTAAGAGGTTTGGTAGATACGGATGGTTGTTTGTATGTACATAAACATATAGCAGGCAAAAAATTACAAAGCAATTTAGGTTTTTGTTTTACTAGTGGTTCGAGCAGTTTATTAAAATTAGTAGCAGAGGTTTTTGTAAGAAATGGGATTAAACCACACATAACTGATAAATGCAGGAGAATTTATCTTTATAGTATTAAAGATATAGAAGAATATTTAAAGAAGTTCGGTTCTTCAAATGACAGAATAAATAAGTTGTTTGATAATTGGAAAATAAATAAATTTCAGAATAATGGAGAGGTCGCATAGTGGTCGAGTGCACCGCCTTGGAAAGGCGGCATATCGTAAGGTATCGAGGGTTCGAATCCCTCCCTCTCCGCCAAACAAAATAACCCTATACAGTGGGGTTATTTTGTTATATTATAATTGTACAAACTACTTAATTTAATCTTGTATTATGAATTTTTTCCACAACTTTTGGTTTATACAGATTATTGGTGCGGTTGCACTCGTTTTTGTAGTTTTAGCGTGGAATGCAAAAAATCGTAAGAATATATTTTTTCTTCAGTCAGTAAATTTAGTGCTTTTTGTTGTTCATTATATTCTCCTTGCTGCATATGCCGGTGCGGCCATGTGTTTAGTTGTATTAGTAAGGAATTTAGTTTTCTTTCAAAAGGGTGAAAAGAAATGGGCGAGTCATTCTGTGTGGTTGTATTTATTTTCACTTATTTCGGTGAGTGTTCTTGCTGTAACTTGGAATGGGTATATAACAATGTTGCCGGTTATCGCAGTAATTGTGAGTATGTTTGCTATGTGGAAAGATCGTCCAGCTGACATGAGATTTTTCATGCTCATTTCTTGTTTGATTTGGGTTCCGTATACTCTTGTGGTTCATTCCTACTCTGGTCTTTTGAGTCAGGTGATTGGGATATTTGGTATACTCATGGGGATGTATCGGCATGATAAGAAAAAATAAAATTAGTTTTATGTATGATTACCAAAGAACAGCAAAAGTGGCTTGATCATTTAAGCGATAAAGATATAATCCACATTATTCCGTATGATCCAAAAACAAAGGAAGTTTTTAAGATTATTAAAGCAGAGTTAATTAAGGTTTTGGGTAAAGTGAGGATATCGCATAGAGGTTCGACAGCTATGCGAATATCTGGACAGGGTGAAATTGATTTATATATTCCAGTAAACAAAAAAGATTTTAATAATTTTGTTGTAAAATTATCCAAATATTTAGGTCGTCCTGGTAGTTTATATGAGTTGGAGCGAGTGCGATTTGTTAAGTATATCGATGGTATTAAGATTGAGATATTTGTTATTAATAAAAATAGTAGTGATTGGGTGATGGGAGTAAAGTTTGAAAAATATTTAAAGAACAATCCTAAAGCGTTGAGTGAGTATGAAAGATTAAAAAACAAAGCCGATGGTTTTTCTGTAAAAGAATATTATACAGTCAAGACGGTTTTTATTAACGAGATTCTTAGCTTTTAGTAGTATTAATTATATGTTTTTAATTGGTGAGTATGAATATTAAAAAGGTACATCACGTTGCTATTATTTGTTCTGATTATAATAAATCAAAGGATTTTTATATATCCGTATTAGGAGCTGAGATTATTAGAGAAACTTATCGGTCAGAACGTAGTTCATATAAATTGGATTTGGATATTGCCGGTTATCAAATAGAGCTTTTTTCTTTTCCTAATCCACCATTACGAGTGAATGGTCCAGAAGCGTGCGGATTGAGACATCTTGCGTTTGAAGTGGATTCAGTTGAAAGTGTAGTCGAAGAATTGCAAAGCAAAGGAATTGAAGTTGAAGATATTCGATTGGATAATTTAACCAATAAAAAATTTACTTTTTTTAAAGATCCGGATGGGTTGCCGATAGAGATTTATGAAGAATAAAAAAAGTTTTGATGCTACGTATTATTAGATTTTGTTAAATAAAAAACAGCAGACTAAATCTGCGGTTTTTTATTTAACAGCATCGTCTCGTTATAACTGCAAAATATTTACAGGCATAACGAGGGTGGACGATGCTGCTGTCCTCCCTCTAGAACAGGTCCGGTGGCAGGTCAGTGCCATCGCCAGCCGTAGACCTTCGCGTAGTCGTAGATGGCGAAAACGCTTAGGGTAGCTGGCACGATGAGCGCTATTTCTCCGATGTCGGGGAATCCGGCTACGAACGGTATCGTGCCGATGCCCCACATTGCCACTGCCCATTTTCCCCATTTTCGTGATGTGGGGACGTCACCTGTGGCTTTTCTGTAGAGCCAGGCTTGCCATAGCCAGAACACGACCAGCAGTATGAGCAGTACGGCAGCCCAAGTGGGGAATGCTCGGTATTGCCATAGTACTGGTGGAATCATCACGGTGATGATCTTGTCGGCGATGATGTCGAATTTGGCGCCGAAGCGGGTGGCTGCTCCCCACATACGGGCCAAAAGCCCGTCGAAGAGGTCAGTCAGGCCCATACAGGCCCAGATGGCGGTCTGACACGCGTAATCCTCCTTTCCGCTAATGATTTCGCGGATCAGGACGTACAGGAGGACGATGCGTGCCAGGGTCAGAAGGTTCACAATCGCGATTGCGATCTTTTTCATCGGTTTGCTCCGGGGGTTTGTGATATGTTTGCAGAGTATAGCAAAATATGGGTCATGTCAAGGTAGAGCTGAGTCCGGAGAGGTTGTTAATTTTTAGTATTTTTTAATTAAAAAATACCTTTTTTAAGGTATTTTTGTTGGGTAGGTATAATGTTATTTTAGCAGTTCTCCAATCAATTCACCCACACCGGTTTTCTTTTCCGCAGAATAGGGGATAACTTTGTGAAGATTAAAGGCGTTTTTGATTTTTTCTAATTGTCCGTCGTATTCAGTCTTTTTTATCTTGTCTACTTTGTTTGCCACGATAATGATATCTTTGTTGTCTCTTTCCAAGCTACGGATCATATCCATATCGTCTTTGGTTGGTCCAACTTTCGCATCGATAATTAGAACGACTTTTTTAAAATCGTAGTTTGATTCGAATAAATACCAGTTAAGCATCTTCTGGATCTGTTCGCGTACTTCCTTTGGGGCTTTAGCAAAGCCGTAGCCAGGCAAGTCAATCAAGTAGAAGTCTTTGTTTATTAAAAATATGTTGATTTGTTGGGTGCGCCCAGGGGTAGAACTAGTTCGGGCTAGGCTTTTTTGGTTGGCCAAAGAGTTGATAACACTGGATTTACCAACATTGGAGCGTCCAACAAAAATAATCTGGGGGGTTCCATCCTCAAATATGTCATTTGTTCCGATTGCACCTTTTACGAATGTTGCTGATCTTATATTCATATGCAGACACACTACCTGTAAATCACGATAAAGTCAATCTTTGCCTTATTTTTACTTACAAAAATCCCCACTTTACGGTGGGGATTTGGGAACTATTTTTTCTTTTCTTTTTTCTTTTTCTTAACGTTTTTCTTTTGGGCGTTATTTCCTTTTGCCATATGGGTTACAAATTAAATGAATTAAAATGAAATATATTATACTTTGTGTTCGCCGCCTTGACAGCAGCTGTCGCCGCCCTTAGAGCAGCTTTCTCCGCTGCAGCAGCCACCACATTTTTTACATTTGCACATAAACAGCATCGAAAGAGCTGCCAACCCTACTAAAACGTAAATAGTTCGCTCTAGCCATGGCAAACTGCCGAAGATAGCGCTCACTAAGTTAAACTGGAAAATTCCGACTAGTCCCCAGTTTAATGCTCCAACGATGATTAATATACCAGCAATCATGTGTGCTGGGCACATTTTACATTTCGACATAGAAATGAAGGTTAAGAATAAAACCTAAGAGTAGTATAGCATAAAATGGTGTAGTTGAATATTTGTTTAATAATAAAATGGTAGCTGGGGGCTGTGGATAACTTATTTACTTTGTTTATTTTTTGTTAGTTTAAGAGTATAATTAAATAGTAAATATTAGCCAGTATTGTTTTTTATATATGTTTGGTCTAAAAAAGAAAGAAAGCAAAACAATCTTATTAGTTGAAGATGATTTACTTTTGTTGGAGGTGTTAAAAGAGCAAATAGAAAAAGAGGGTTTTGTGGTTAAGACAACAGTTAATGGTTTGGAAGTTACAGATTTAGCTAGAAAATATTCGCCGAGTTTAATATTGTTAGATTTGATAATCCCTGGGATTGACGGCTTTGCTGTTTTGAAGGAGTTAAAGGAGGACGGTGCGTTAGCTAAAATACCAGTAGTTGTTTTGTCCAATTTGGATAAAGAAGGTGATATAAAATCTACAATTGCTTTGGGGGCAGCAGAGCACATTATCAAAGCTAATGTAAAAGTTGAAGAAATTATAAAAGTGATTAAAAGAAATATTTAAGATGATTTAGTAAATGTATGCCAAAGAAAAATAAAGTAATGTTAATAGCCGAAGATGATGAGATTTTGTTGCGTGCCTTGTATTTAAAATTTGAAGATGCAGGATATACAATTTCTTCCGCTACTGATGGAGAGATAGCGGTTAAGGTTGCACAGAGGATATTGCCAGATGTTATTTTGTTAGATTTGATTATGCCTAAGATGGATGGTTTTGAAGTGATGCGTATCTTAAAATCTGATCCAAAGACTAAAAAGATTCCGATAATAGTATTGTCAAATTTAGGAGAAGGCACGGACATAGAAAAGGCCAAGTCGCTTGGGGCAGTAGAATACTTTGTTAAAGCCGACATCCGGCTTGACGATTTACAACGAAAGGTAGCTGAGCTTATTAATTCTTGAGTTTAATTATATGAAGGAGCGGTGGCTTACATTGGTGCTTAGACTTACTAATCTAATCTATCAGCGCAAGCAATCAGAGGTGGGCAAACAGGGGGTTGCGAGTGTGGGGAATATAACGGTATTAATGTTTTGGGAAGTAGTCCTTTTGTTGGTTTCTTTGCCACTTTATTTGACTACTTCAACCACAAAAGTGGTCGGATTTTTAGAAAGCAAAGGTGGTTATGCAAAAATAGCAGTTGATTATCGACTGCGTCGTGTTTTGACTCTAACTGGCGTTGGAGTTGTTTTTTTAATTTGGGTAATCAAGTTTTCGTTTTTGATGTTAACGCCTCAGCTATATGGGCCAATGCATCTTTATTCAGTAACTGAATCAGGTCCAAGGATTTTGAATGATCAAACTATAGTAATCCAAGATACTAACATGCAGACTGCTAAAGTCAATAATCTGCTTGTTATGCCAGCTATTAGCGGTTTGGAAAAAGTTAGTGGTAATCGTTATCGTTTTTTTGGTACTGGTAAGGCTGGTTTAGAAGTTGTGTTGTTTTTAACCGGCAATCAAAACGTGATGTATGTTGAAAAGGTAGGAACAGACGGTAAGTGGACGATCGAACATTCTCAAAATGACTTAAAACTAAGTAATGGTATTCATTCTGTTTTTGCTTTTCATTACGAAAAAGATCAAGGGGTAAGAAGCAAAACTACGGCTGAGAATTATTTTCGTATTAGTTCGTCGTTTGGAGAGCAACTGAGTGCTAATATGGATAATCTTGCCAATTGGTTGGTGGTCTTATTAATTATTCTTGGTATTTTACTTACTCTTTTGACTGTTTAGTATGGCTAAAAAGTGGTTAAATTTATTTTTTCGTTATTCTGCACTCACGTTTTATTTGAAACGAAAATTGTCTTCGACTGACAAATGGTACGAAATGTTTTTCTTTGCATTTTTGTTGATTTCATTAGAGTTGTTGTTTATAGTGGTTACTCTACCAGTGTATTTTGTTTTAACTCCCAAAAAACTACAAGAACGTGGTTGGGTTTTCCCACATCACGGTGATGAGAGTGAATCAATGCGGGCTTATATCATGAAGAGAAAGATTAGTATAAGTACGGTTTCTGGCACGGGAGGGATTTTGTTTTTTAAATTCTTTTTATTGGTTGTAGTTTCTAATTTTTTATTGGGTGGGCAGATGCTTTTAGCGGCAACGCAAAGTTGGGATTTTTCGACGGCCGGTGAATACACTACCAGTAGCTCATCGATTGAATTTGTCGGCGGAACAGCGCGGTTGAAAGATTTGGGTGGAACCGTTACTGGCTCTACTACGAATCCAGGCTTTACTTCTAATGCCAATGGCTGGACCGGTGCTGATTGGGGTCAAGGTGGCGGTGAAGTAAATCCAACTGAAAGTAGAATTACAACAGGTGGAAATCCTGGTGCATATATTAATATTAGTGTGCCTGCTGGGTCTAATGATGAGTTGGGCGGATATTGGAGACAACCTTTTACTACAACAGTAGCCAATCCATCAACTACCGTGAGCTTTGATTGGGAGGTAACGGCTTATGATTCTACTCCCGCGCCACTTGCTTTCAAACTTTATGTTTTTGTTGATACTGGCTCAGGTGTTCCAGTTATTGGACAAGAAGTGTGGTCATCCGCGACGATTACCGGTACTAGTGGTTGGGCTTCAGTATCCAATCTTGACGTTTCGTCTAAAGTGACGGCCGCTGGCATTTATTATTTGAAAGTAGCCGTGTGGGTTGAAACACCGGGCGGCTCTTCTGGTCCGTTCACGGTTGGTTATGACAACGTAGTATTAAATTGGTCAAAAACTAACGTAGTTTATGATTCTACTAAGCCTACTGTTACTCCAAGCAGTTCGCTCAGTATGGCAAAAACAGTTAGCTGGAATTCGTTTGCTGAAACTGCGACAAAGAATGGCGGAGAAATATATTATCAACTATCAGGTGATAATGGTTCTACTTGGAAATATTGGTCAGGTGCGACGTGGGCAGCAGCTGGGGCGAGTAATTACAATATCGCTAGTGATGTAAATACATATATTACCAATTTTGCCACTAGCAGCAATCAGATTAAATTTAAAGCATTTTTATCTAGTAACGGTAGCCAGCAAGTGATTTTGGATAACGTAGCTATTGGCTATACGGAGAATTTGCGGCCAACAGTAACTAGTTTAGTGCCAGTTCAGAACATTCAAAATGGTTATGTTTTTGTAAATTATAATCTACAAGACACAGAAAGCGATATTTCTAGTTTGGCGAATTACGAATATTCATTAACTGGTGCTTTTGCTGGCGAACAGGTTGCGATGACTGCGTCAACAACCGATCCATCTCACAATGGTATTTCTGGTTTGGCCTCGTCGCCCAGTGGTACGGCACATACCTTTGTGTGGGATGCAAAATCACAGCTGGGTGCGGTATATAATACTACCGTATATGTACGCATGCGTGCTAATGATGGAATTGGTAATGGTATATATACTACTTCAACAGCGATTACCGTAGATTATGTTAATCCAGTGGTAACGAATGTTTCTGCTGTTCAGCCTTTGAATACCACAACTGTTCAAATTAGTTATGACTTATCTGATAATACCGCCGATAGTTTATTTACAGATTTTCAAATTTCTGGTGATGGCGGTTCAACTTGGGCGGTTGCCACTTCTTCCTCTAGTGGAGCAGTAGGTAGTGGGGTGACAACAGGGAATGGTAAAGTGATTTATTGGAACGCGGGTGTAAATTACAGTGGTCATCAGCAGAGTAATATGCGAGTGCAGGTGCGTACTAAAGATAAATGGCAGAATGTTGATGGGTTTGTTAGTTCGACTAATTTTTCATTGGATACTTTAGTGCCAGCAACTTTAATAACAGCAGATTTAAAAGCTCAACCTAATGCTGGGGATACCACAGTATTGGTAGGCGGTAGTTTTACGGAAGTAAATCCGAGCACCAATGCTTTTCATGTAGCGGTGAGCGGCGGCGCATATGGTGAAGCGACTTTTGGTACTGCTGATACTGCTAGTCCTTCTAATCAGGCAACAGCAGTTAGTACAACTCTTAAAGGTAATGACTATATCTCAAAAGTAAAAATTACTCATACAGATGATTATGGACAATCTAGTGATAATGAGAACACGTCTCCTAGTACTAGTTTGAAATATGTAAAACCATATACACCGGGTGCGCC
>CAZHTA010000009.1:0-36324 GCA_964535515.1 uncultured Gammaproteobacteria bacterium | reverse complement strand
CTGCATTCGTTTATTTTATTGTTCTATTTTTGTTTAGTATTGCATGGTTTGTTTGTGATTTTTAGATCTGGCTATAATTTTTGGTTAAATCGTGATGTTAAATGGCGACAATATAGAAACGTATTCTTTGTTTATTTGTTGATCTTTGATTATTTGTTATTTACCATTCCAGCTTTTTCACATAGCGTTGTTGATAATTTGTTATATAGCTCAGGAGAAAAAGTATTATCGTCCATTATCTTTTCGGATTATTTCTTATATTCAGTTGTTCTTGGTAGCTACTTATTGTTTTTTGGCGGCTTGATTGTTGGTACCTATTGGTACAAATCTTTTAAGAAAAAGAAGGAATTAAATATTGAAAATAATTATACTTCTTTAATTCTTGCTATTTTACTTATCATTGTAGGATCTGCCTCCACCTTCTTTACGATTTTTTGGTGGTTGGGCGGTAAGTTTTCGATGTAGAAAATATTAATAAAAGTTATTTCGGCTTTAAATTAACGAAAAAATAGCTTAATCAAGCCAAATAACGACTCTTGCCAAAATCGACAAAAAGAGCTAGACTATACGGGCTTTTAAGCTATATTTTTTTATCTATGAGTAACAAATACCAGAAACAAACAGCGAAGGGTTTGACTCGTTCGCAAATTAATTGGAGGGTAATTGGAGTAGTTGTATTGACTGTATTAACTTTGATGGTTGTATTACCAGGGAAGGTAAACTCGGGAATTAACTGGGTTAATTCAAAAACAAATATCGGTTTGCCAAGTTTGCCGGCCAATGGTTTTAATTTGGGCCTTGATTTACAAGGTGGTGCTCATCTTATTTATGCCGCCAACACTACTAATGTTCCAGCAAAAGATCGGGCTGATTCGGTTGAAGGTGTGCGTGACGTAATTGAGCGTCGTGTTCGTGGTGGTTTAGGAGTAGCTGAACCGTTGGTTCAAACTACCAGAGTGGGCGAGGAGTATCGTGTGATTGTAGAATTACCAGGTATAACTGATGTTAATCAGGCGATTAAAATGATTGGTGAAACTCCGGTTTTAGAATTTAAAGAAGAGAATACTGCTCCACAACGCGATTTAACCAAAGAAGAAAAGAAACAATTAAGTGATTTTAATATTGCCGCTGAGAAAAAAGCTAAATTAGCTTTGACAGAAGTACGTCAAGGCAAAGATTTTGCTGCTGTGGTGACACAATACTCAGATGATGAGATAAGTAAAAATAATGGTGGTGATATTGGTTTTATTGACGACAAGAATTTACCAGAGATTTACAAATGGGCTAGTACTCACAAAGACGGTGAAACAAGTAGTGTTTTAGTAAAAGATATAGATGGTTGGAATGTGGTTAAGCGTGTTGGTGTAAAAGATGGAGACAAATACGTTTCGGCTGCACATCTATTGTTATGTTATCAAGGTGCAGAACGTTGTGAGGGCGCGCAATATACTAAAGAACAGGCCTGGGCGAAGATTCAAGAGATTAAGCCCCAAATAACAGTGGCTAACTTTGGTGATTTTGTAAAACAATATTCTACTGAACCAGGAGCCAAAGATCGCGCTGGTGATTTAGGTAAATTTAAAGCGGGTGAGATGGTGCCAGAATTTGAGAAGGTGGCATTTAGTATGCCAGTTGGTACTATTTCTGATCCAGTTGAATCTCAGTTTGGTTATCATTTAATTTATAAAAAAGGAGAAGAAATAGAGAAGCAATACCAGGTGGCCAGAGTATTGGCTCGGGCTAAGACCGAAGCTGACATTGTGCCTCCAACCGAAGAATGGAAATTTTCTGGTTTATCTGGTAAACAATTAAAACGAGCAGAAGTTACGAGTGACGTTCAAACCGGTCAAGTTCAGGTGAGTTTAAATTTTGACGAAGAGGGTACAAAGTTATTCGCTGATATCACTACTCGCAATGCTAATAAGTTGGTGGCGATCTTTTTGGATGGTGAAGCGATTAGTATCCCTCGTGTAAATGAGCCGATTTTGAGTGGTAGTGCAGTTATTTCTGGTGGTTTTACTTTGCAAGAAGCTAAGATGTTGGCACAACGTTTGAATTCCGGCGCTTTACCAGTGCCAGTAGAAATTATCAGCCAACAAACTGTCGGTGCTTCTCTTGGTGCTGATTCATTGCAAAAGAGTTTTGTTGCTGGTCTTTGGGGCTTACTCGCAGTTGTGATATTTATGATTCTTTATTATCGTTTGCCTGGCTTTATTGCTTCGGTGGCTTTACTTATTTATGCTTCTTTAACTTTAGCCATTTTTAAGTTGTTAGGTGTTACTCTGACTCTTTCTGGTATTGCTGGTTTTATCTTGTCTGTTGGTATGGCGGTTGATGCTAATGTTTTGATATTTGAGCGTTTAAAAGAAGAATTGAGTTTGGGTAGAAGTTTGAGCGCCGCCTTAGAAGAGTCTTTCGTTCGTGCTTGGAGTTCTATCCGCGACAGTAATATCACTACTTTGATTAGTTGTGTATTCTTGCTTTGGATGGGTACCGGTTTTGTTCAAGGCTTTGCTATTACTTTGGCAGTTGGTGTGTTGATGTCTATGTTTTCAGCGATTATTATTACTCGAAATTTGATGCGTTGGATTTTGGTTTGGTTTAAAAATGGCGCCAACTATTCTTTCTTGGGTTATAAAAAAGTTGAACAAAATAATGAAAATATAAAATAATTGAGATATGAACATTCCTTTCATTAAATATTCAAAGTTGTGGATAATAATTAGTACTATCGTTACTTTGGTTTGTTTATCGCTTGTGGTAGTTTGGGGTTTAAAACCAGGTATTGATTTTACTGGTGGTTCACTTCTTGAAACATCATATTCAACAACTCGTCCAACAATTGTTGAAATGCAAAATCATTTGACAGAGAAGGGGATTAAGAATGCGGTTGTTCAACCAATCGGTGACCATTCTTTGGTGGTTCGTACAGGTTTTTTAAATGAGGATGAACACCAAAAGATGTTGTCTGGTATTAAAGAAAAGTTTAGTATTAGTGATAACGTAATCAGAGAAGAGCGTTTCGAAACTGTTGGCGCTTCTGTTAGCCAGCAACTACGTCAGCGTGCTCTGTGGGCTATAATCTTGGTTTCTTTGGGTATTGTAGCGTATGTAGCATACGCTTTTCGAAAAGTATCCCGTCCGATTGCTAGTTGGAAGTATGGGGTGTTGGCGATCGTCGCTTTAATTCATGATTTGCTTTTGGTAATGGGTGTGTTCGCCATCCTCGGTCATTTTAGAGGAGTAGAAGTTGATACTGCTTTTGTGGTAGCACTTTTGACAGTGTTGGGTTATTCCGTTAATGATACTATTGTGGTTTTTGATCGTGTTCGTGAAAATTTACTTCGTCATCGTTCAGAAGACTTTAGTGAAACAGTAAATATTGGTTTGAATCAAACTCTGGCTAGATCAATGAATACTACTTTAACAACCCTATTCCCATTATTTACTTTATACTTCTTGGGCGGCTCAACAATTCACAACTTTGTTTTAGCGCTTTTGATTGGTATTGCTTCTGGTGCTTATTCTTCAATCTTTATTGCTAGTCCACTGTTAGCTTTGGTAGAAAAATGGCAGAGACGAAATGCCTAGTTTATTTTTTATAGGTATCAAAACCCCAAGCGTCTGGCTTGGGGTTTTTTAATTTTTGATTATTTGGTATAATACAGTTGTCTTAAATACTTATTAATATGGGTGAAAATATCATTCGTCATCTTATTGCTTTGGCTGCCACCATCGTTTGTGCTTTGGCCTTTTATGCGGGATATATTTCGGGCGGCCATGGTTGGTGGTGGACAATTTTTTCTGTCGTTATCGTCTATGGCGGTATTTATCGTTTAGTAAATAAGTAGTTGTATGCCTGTGGTGTTGTCAACCCCATTTGGTTTTAGTATCGATCTAACGTTTTGGGTGGAGTTGTTTGCGCAACCTTCTTCTGATATTATCATATCCCTCTATGCAATTGTGGGGTGGACGGTTTTAGCGTTGATTTTCTTTTTCATGGGTGAACAGTTGTGGGTTAACTATCGCCAGATTTTGTATATGAAAAAGTGGAACTGGATTGTGCTTGCGGTAGATATTCCGCCTTTGTATGTTCAATCTCCTAAGGCGGTAGAGCAGGTCTTCGCTCATTTGAGTGGTGCGAAAGTAAATATTAATCTTGGTCAGAAGTATTGGTTAGGAAAAAAGCAGAAGTGGTTTAGTTTAGAGATTGTTAGTTTAGAAGGATATATTCAGTTTTTAATTCGTTGTGAGGCGGAATATCGCGATTTAGTAGAAGCAGCCATCTATGCGCAATATGCTGAAGCAGAAATAACGGAAGTAGAGGACTATGTTGATGTTATTGCCAGTAGTTTTCCTAATGAAGAAAAAGATATTTATGGTGTAGAGTTTAAGCTGGCTGATCACGAAGCCTTTCCAATTAGAACTTACCCTAGTTTTGAATATAATATTAGTAAAGATGTAGTTTTTTCTGATCCGATGGCTGCTATTCTAGAAAACTTTAGTCGTATCGGTAAAGGTGAGAATTTGTTACTTCAGATAATTATCGAGCCAACGGGCAATGCTTGGAAAGAAAAGGGTATCGAGCTGGTTAAAAAGCTCGTGGCTAATAAAAAAGAAGCGCCAAAGAGTTCGATAGTTTCTGCTATTGGTGGGTTACCAAAATATTTAGCACAAGAGGCAATTAATGTTTGGGATTGGAATTTTGAGCCAGGAGAACACGAAGTGGTTAAAGAAGTGGCCGGCAAAGTATCTGATTTAACTCCAGGCGGAAAAGATACATTGTTAGCAATTGAAGATAAGATCTCTAAGATTGGTTTTAAAACCAAGATTCGGGTGCTTTATACGGCTACTAAAGAGGTTTTTAATCCGAGTAGATGCGTCGATGGTTTTATCGGCGCCTTAAATCAGTTTCATATTATGAGTCGTAATGCTATCGTGCCGCATGATGATACGATCGTTCACTATGCTTTTAAGGCATATCGTACTGTAATGAAGAAGATTAAGTATGTGGCAGCGTATAAAAAACGCAAGTTAAAAGCAGGTGGTAATCCATATATTTTAAACATTGAAGAGTTGGCGACTGTTTGGCATTTCCCATTGCCATTTGTAAAGACTCCATTGTTGCAGAAGGCCGAAACCAAGCGTGGCGAACCACCAATGAATTTGCCGATAGAGGTAAGCGATGCTGGTATGAGAATGAAAAAAGTAAAGATGTCAGACGCCAAACCAGAAGTAGTTGTTGTACCACCAGAAGAGCTTCCTTATTCCTAATTTTTATCAAAAAGAAAAAGTCCCGATTTATTCGGGACTTTTTTGTGTTTGAATTTGTGTGGTTAATTGTCGGATCATTTCATATCCTCCGACTAGGACGGTTGTGTAGAAGATGTCGGCTAATAACTGATTACGAAAGAATGGTATGGCTGAGAAGTAGCTCATTGCCAGTCCGGTTAAATTTGAGGGGTACATCGTACCAAAGGCCCACACTGCCCAATTGGTAATTAGGAAAAAAGTGGCTGAGCCAACAATCGTCCCGGTAGCAATCTTTTTCCAACCCTTGTTTTGGGTGGTATATCCAACCATCGTCATTAGAGCAAACGATAGGTATACTGATAGCATAATTGGTATGCCGTAGAAGCCAATAAACAGGTCGCTAACGAGCATAGCAGCGAGCGGGATGGTTAATGAGTACTTGGTGGGTAAATAACGCCCAGCGAAGAAGGCAACTGCCCCAATGGCAGTAAAGTTAGGAAGGTGGGGGACAAAGCGAGTGGCTAGGCCCAAGATGATGAGGAGGGCGGCTGGTAAATATTTTTTCATATTTTTTTTGTTTAGTGGTCTAATTATATCACATTTTTTAATAGTCGCAACCCTAAATAAAGTCCTAAGGCAGTTGCGCCACCGCCAGATATAGCCAACACTTTTTTAGCGCTGTTTTTGTGACTAGTATCGATTGGTAAGTTATTAATAATATCTGTAGCTCTATCTTCTTGGGCGGGTCCTGATGATAGCGTGGTCAGGTTTGAATCAGTAGGACGATCGGTTGGTTTTTCAACTGTAGTTGTTTGGATATTTTTAGTGTTCAACTGTTTTGTGATAGTTGGTATTGGAGTATTTGGGTTTTCTTTTTTTGTATTCAAACTAGCGGTGGCAATTGTGTTAGTGACAGCTGCTGTTTCCACAGTTGAAGTTGTGCTGGTGGTGATTGTTATCAAAGTCGAGGTGGTAATGGTGGTAGAAGCGATCGTGGTGGTTGTGGAGGGGGTGGTGGTTGGGTTAGAAGGAAGTGGTGTTCCTCCTGGTTGAGGCCCAATTTCTGGTTTTGAGAATGAAGTCATGATGTTGCTCCAAGGCTTGTCTAGCGCTGCTGGTATTGCTTGGGTAGTAGCCCACACATCATTTGTAATAGAACCATTGTCGTTTTCGAGCTGCTTTTTTGCTAAATAGTCTTTTGCCTTTTTTACCCACTCAGCATCTTTTTCTCCCATTGCATCTCCGGCCTGGATTGCCCAGGAAGTAGAGAAAGGGTTATCTACGAAACTGCCGTTTGCTTGTTGTTGAGTTTTTAAATATGTTGTAGCGTTAGTGATGGCCAAATTAACTTCAGGTGTGTTTGAATATGGCTTTAATGCCTGAATAGCAGCAGCAGTTAAATCAATACTTCCCCAGTTATTGTTGGTTTGTTTGTATAAGATAAAAGCAATTACTTTTTTTACAATTTCATCTTGTTCGGTATATCCGGCTTTGGTTAATGGAATTAAGGCGAAGATATCATCGTTGAATAGTCCTTGATTTTCTGGTTTATCAACCAACTCTGTTCCATTAAAAGTGTCGGTAATTTTTTTAATGTAGTTTGTTTTTGTTTGATAAGGGTTAATGCCTAAAGACATTAAAGCCATTGCTCGGCGAGCGTAATCGGAAACACTGTTAAATCCAGCAGTGGATGACGGGTCAGTTAAGAGATAGTTTTTGATAGTCAGGCTAGTGGGGTTAGAGCGGTTGTAGGCACCAAAAGCAATCGCCGCCCAATCAGTGTGTAAAACAGAAGAGAAGTCGCCGTTTTGTTGTTTAGTGGTTAAGTATTGGATAGATTTTTCAATGTCGAGATTGGAGTATGTGGGAGTGTAACTTCCGCCACCGTTACCGTTGCTGTTGTTTCCACTATCAGGAGTGCTGGTAGTATTATCATCAGTAGAAGTCGTAGTTGTGGTAAGAATAATTGGTTCAGTGACTGTAATTGTAATTGCTGGGCTGTTTTGTGGCCAGCTGTCAGAACCAAAGACAAAAGCGTTGATTGTACCAGTAGTGTCAGTGGTAAAGATGTACTGCCCGTTGTTGTCAGTAATAAACTTGTTTGTGTTCAGTGAAATGGTGGTACTAGGAGCAATCTGCCAAGCATTGTTTAAATACTGTGAAGTAGTAAAAGTAATTGGTGAGTTAATGTTTACTGTAGTAGTATTAGCTTCAATTTTCCATGGCCAGACACTGTAAAAAACAGTTAGACTATCATTTGGCTGTAAAAGGTAATCGTTAATTCCTACCCAACCTGGATCAATTTGGTTTACGTTGTATACCCAACCGTCAAATCCAGTTGGAATATGATTAGAAATAGAAGAGACATAATACCCCCAATCGTAGTTTTGAATTTCTAAAGGAAAATTTCCTTGGCGTGATGCTTCTGCGAGAGCGCCAAGCGCTGTGACTTTTTCGTTGGTATACAAAGTTTGGTTGGCATCAGCAAACCAAGTGCTAGTTGGTGATATGGTGTTTGAAAAGATATTTTTTCCAAGATAATTAACCATTACTTGGTATTGGTTAACTATTGGCGTGGTAGTCGGTTGTTCAGTAGTTTGTTCGGTGCTTGTTGTACTGTCGGTGGGTGGAATCAGTTCGTCAGCGTGCGTTGTTGTTCCGAACATCAAGAAGAAACCAAGGGTAAATAATATTGTTTTCTTTTTAAAACTTGCTTGTCTCATATTTCCACTCAATTAAATCATTCTGTTTTACTTGGTAATTAGAAATTCCAATTTGGGCAGTTTGGCCATTAATGTAGTAGATCCAGTATTTGCCGCTTCCAGGATCGTTTTTAATTCCATTAATTTCTTCGACAAAGAAACCGAGTGATGGGTATTCTTTACCAGAAAATATAAATGGTTGGGCAGACTGGGCGGTTAGTTGGCGCATGGCCTCAAGTAGCGTGGTGTTAGGCTGTAAGTTTAAGTTGTAAGTTCGGTCAGAGGCTTTAAGGGTGGCGGAAAGTAGTTCTGGTTTAGCTTCTTTGGATGTGGTAGTAGCCAATTGGGAGGCAGAATTTTCTTTGATGGTTGAATTAGGGAGAAGTGCTTGAGTGGGTTGGACAATGTTAATAGGAGACAGATTGGAAGGTGGTGTTGGAGTCTGTACTTTGTTGGGTGTGAGCACATAGGCCGCGCTGCCGATCGCTATAAACAAGAGAAGGCAGAAAAGACGGATTAAGACAGGGGAGATAGGTTTTTTCATATATAAAAAAATTTCTGTCCGAACAGAAATTGGTTATCTAAGTTGATCAAAAATCAACAAGATTTCCTGCTCGGGTTACTACAATACATGAAGATCGGACTTGTTCCACTTTTTAAGCGGACTTTACCGTTGCGGCACAGTCGGGGAATGATACCCCAGTTCCACATGTGTTGAGTTTAGTTGTTTAATAACGTAATGTTACAGGTTTGTTAGTTGGACGTCAATTTGGGTTATCCACAGTGATAGAACGAAGCGGTTTTGCTGAATTTATTGTTTGGTGATTTTATAAATACTATTTATTAAGCAAAAGATCTAGGTCTATTTCTAAATTCTCGAATTGTTTTTTTAATAGTTCTTTAGAATCTTCTACTCCCTTATCGTAAATATTTGCTCCGATGTTTTCTAAAAAGAAATCCAAAATATCTTCAGCCGCAATTATTCCAAGCTCTTCATTTCTTTTTTGTTTAAAAAAAGTGATAATTTCTTCGATGCATTTTTTTCTTTTTTCTTTTGGGAGTAAATCCCATTTGCGTTTTATTTCTTTCATATTTATGTGGTTTATTTCACCTCTTTGTTTATCCACGATTCATAATCATCGTTCATTTCAACATCTATTTTTATTATACAAGGCGTTTCGTAGGGATGAAGTTTGATTACTGCCGATTTAACTTTTGCCCAGTTTTTCTTTTTAGTTTTTACAATAGAAACTATCTCTTTTGAATTCTTAATTTTACCGTTCCACCAGTAGATTGAATTAACTGGAAAAAAGTTTCCACAAGCAATCAAGTGATTCTCCATTAAAGAAGCTACGATCTTTTTTGCAGTTTTTAGATCAGGATAAGTTATGTAGATGATTATGGACCCCATATTTTTTAGCATAAACGTTGATTTAAGTAAGAGTTAGTCCGAGCGTATTTAGCGACGGAGCGAAGTAATTTTGCCGAACGTATCAGCATATCTGAAGTTGCGATAGCAATTTGGGCGGAGCGTAACGGAGCCAGATACTCGGTGTTGTACGATGTTTCAGCCCCGATAATTACCTTTGAGCGGTTATAACAAAAGACGAATGGTTATGTTTGTATGGTCTAGATCCTGGATGCGGAGGTTCTTCAAAAGTGATGTCCTGTGACGACAAAACTTTGAATCTATGGAAAAGCGCTGCCACATCTTCGGAATTTTCAAAATATTTCACGTTAGTTCCTTCTTCTAGGAAAACATTTTTTCCAAGAGGTGTGCCGGATTTAGAAATAATTGGATAGGTCGAATCTTTTGTGTTTGCTAAGTCAGCTATTAGAAGTCCTCCTGGTTTCAAAATCCGGTGAAATTCTTTTAGCACAATTTCAGGGTCAAGTATATGAGTAAGAACAGTGACACAAATAACTGCGTCTACGCTATTTGATTGTACCTCAGAAATATTTTGAAGTTCCGAATTGATGGGTGATAGTTCAAATCCATTCTTTTGGAATAGCTGCTTTGTTAATTCACACGCCTCTTTGGAAGCATCTACTGATATTATTTCAAAGTTTTGTCTTTTCAGATAAAGACTATTTCTACCCTGGCCACAACCAGCATCCAGGATTGTTTTTACATTATTCTCTTTTAAAAACGGGACTGCGTCTACAATAAATGGAGCAGGTTCTAGGTGGTACTGCGATACATCTTGAATATTGTAGTGCTTTTTACCCCAGACTGCGCCTGGTCTATCTGTTGTCATAGGTTTGTTGTTAAGTAAATATTTAAGAGTAAATCAATTATCGGGGCTGAAATTTCGACTACCTTTATACCAACTCACCTGTTAATTTCCCTAAGATATGCTATAATGTTTGTGGATAAGTTGGCTATACCCCTTGAGGGTATAACGGATATATTCTAGCAATGTTTACTGTAAAAGACAACTTTTTTAGGCATGATTATGAACTGGTTTGATAAAAAACCCATTATTGCTTTGGCTCCTTTGGCTGATCTAACAGATAGCTCTTTTTGTCGTATTTGCCGAGAGGTGTCGGGGGATGATTTTGTGATTTTTCGTGAAATGGTAAGTGCGGAAGCATTAGTGCGGGATAACGCAAAAACTCTGAAGATGTGTAAGTTTGATAAGCAAGAAAGACCGATTGTTATCCAAATATTTGGCGGTGATCCAATTAATGTTACAAAAGCAGCGGAAATGATAGTAAGTAAATTTAAACCAGATGGGATTGATATTAATATGGGCTGTCCAGTACCAAAGATTGCTGGTCGTTCGCATGCGGGTGCGGCTTTGATGAAAGATCAGGACAGGGCAGTGAAAATCGTACAATCTTTAAAGATGGCAAATTTAGGTGTTCCTATTTCAGTAAAAACTCGTTTGGGATGGGGGAGTGATGATGAAATTTTAGAGTTTGCACCTAAATTAGAACAAGCTGGTGTTGATGTGTTAACTGTTCATGGTCGTACAAAGACACAGGGATATTCTGGTAGTGCTAATTGGGAAATGATTGGTAAGGTAAAAAGTATTTTATCAATTCTGGTAATTGCTAATGGCGATATAACAAATGCGGAAGATATTAAAAGGTGTTTAGAGATAACAAAAGCTGATGGAATAATGATTGGTCGGGCAGCATTAGGTAATCCCTGGGTTTTTAGTGGACGTACTCCAGATTTAGAAGAGATAAAGAAGGTGGTTTTAAAACATGCTAAATTACATGTTGAGCACTATGGTGAAGAGTTTGGTTTGGTAGCGTTTCGCAAACATTTACTTTCATATTTTTCTGGTATTCCAAATGTTAAAAAAATACGACCGCTGTTAGCGGTCGTAAGTGATGTAAAAGGGTTAGAGGAGTGTTTGACTTCGATTAGTTTTTAATCATTCCATTGTTTTACGAATTCAGCTGTGGTAACTCCCGGCTTTATTTTTTTTGCTTCAGTTCTTCCATCTATGCCATTTGGACAAAAGTATAGTTCTAATGGTTGGCCAGCGGCGGTTCCTTTACCTTTTTGGGTAGTTGATAGCGGAAGTCTTTGTTTTAATATCAACAAGGTCGCACCACCTTCTCCTCTGTCTGTTAACAGTTGAATTGCCTCTATTCTTTTTTCGTCGTCTGGGGTGCCATAACCTTGGTAGTGTTCACCGGTATCAGCTTCACGTTCTTTTGTGGTGCGTAAAGCCAATGTTGTTGGTTCGTTATCAATTAACAACTCTTGGATTTGTTTAATTCTATCAGCAGTGGTTTTTTCTGCCTTAACCTCTGCTATTGGTAGTGTTATTTGTTTTTCGTCTGGTATTGTTTGGGTTTCTGGCGCTGGTGCAGCTTTGGTTTTTTTATCAGGCGGCACATATCCAAACAGGTCTATTTGGTCAGTTGGGTTATCGTGAGATGTCATATCTTTTTGAATTTTAGTTTTATTATCGTTAGGAAAAATTCGCCGATATCCTTAATGGATAGTTTGGATTTTCCTACTTTCCTATCAGTAAAGATAACAGGGATTTCTTTTACTGTAAAGCCTGCTTTTTCCACACGGTAAAGTAGTTCTTCTTGAAAGGCATAGCCGTTGGTAGTGATATTTTCTATCCCGATTGTTTCTAAGACGCGTCTTTGATAACAGCGAAAGCCAGCGGTGACGTCACGTGTCTTTAGTCCTAACATTGATCGCGATAAGAACATGGCACCATTACTCATCATCTTTCTTTTCCAGTTCCAACCAGCAATGCCTCCGCCAGTGATTTTACGCGACCCAATAGAAAGATCAGCTCCGTTTGCGCAGGCAGCAATTAGTTTAGGAACGTCGTTTGGATCGTGAGAGAAATCAGCGTCCATTTCCATAATTAAATCAGCTCCTAGTTCAAGAGCTTTTTTAAAACCAGCAATATATGCTGAACCTAGACCAGATTTTTTTTCTCGTTTTATTAAATGAAGTGATTGGGGGTAAACAGTCTGCCAATCTGTCACTATTTGAGCGGTATTGTCGGGAGAATTATCATCAACAACGACTATTTCTAAATCGTTTGGGACAACAGAAAAAATAGTGGGGATTAGTTTGGCTATGTTTTCTCGTTCGTTGTAAGTTGGAATAACAACTACGGTTTTCATATTTGTTTTTGTCGACGTTTGGCACAGATAACCGTGTTGCGTAAAAGTAGTGCTACTGTGATTGGTCCGATGCCGCCCGGTGTCGGAGTGAGGTATGAGCACTTTTCTAATATTTCTAAACGATTAGCATCGCCATACATTTTTCCTTGTTCAAAGGCAATGCCGGTATCAATTACAATTGTACCTGGTCGTATCATATCACCACGTAGTAGATCTTTTTTCCCAACCGCCATAACAACAATATCTGCTTCTAAACATTTTTCTTTAGTGTTGTTGGTTCGGCTGTTACAAGTAATTACGGAAGCACCGGCGTTCATCATCATGATGGCGAGTGGTCGTCCAACTAAAGCACCAGTACCAACGATGGTAATATTTTTACCTTTAAGGTTAATTTTAATATTTTTTAAAACTTCCATTACCGCTGTTGGTGTTGGGGGAGTAAGCCAACTAGTGCCCATTACTAATTTACCAGTATTAGTATCGGTTAAACAGTCGACGTCGATTTCTGGGTTGATAGCATTTAAAACATCAGGGGTGTAGAGTCTTTCTGGTAATGGTAGCTGAACGATCATCCCCACAATTTTTTTGTTTTTTTGAATTTCTTTTATTTTTTTTGCCAATTCAGTTTTTGGTACGGAATTAGGAAAATGGTACATAATAAAATCCATTCCTACCTGTTCAGCGGCCTCTTGTTTCTTACGAATATATGTGGCTGATGGTTTGTGGCTACCAACAAAAATCACCGCCAATTTTGGGGTGAAACCGCCTTTTTTAAGCGCCTTTACAGCACGAGCGGTTTGCTTGTTGATATCTTCAGCAATCTTTTTTCCGTTAATTAAAATTCCCATATTAACGACACTTTATCATAAATATGGGAAAAAATCAACTGATAGACGCTGTAATTGGCGTTGTCTACTTGATAAACCTAAAAGATTCCAAAGCCTTTTTTACCTCGGGTAATTGGTATTTATGGGTATAAATTGAGATTACTTTACCGTTGTGTTCCAAAATAATTCCACGGAATATGATTGAGGGGGTTGTTTCTTCTGGGCTTGTTGGATAATCGGGGTGAGAATAGAAAAATGCTGTCTGGCCAGCGAAAGTTATTTTAGATTCTACCATATCATTACCACCAACACCGGAGGCGGCGATTTGGCGAGCAGTTTGTAGAGAATTTGTTTCTGAACGGATATCAATATATTCGGCTGGCATTCCGTACAATAAGTCGGGGTTGACCGGGTGAATACGAATGCTGTAGTTTGGGTCATCGGGTGTATAATTTTCAATTATCCATGTTGCTGGGTAGTCTATAGAATATTTAAGGTTAGCATCTGTGTATGTTTTATCTTTTTCGATAGTAGTTGTTTTTTCTGTTGTTTTTACATTGACAGGAGTAAAGTCTATCGGCACTAGCGTCGGTCTAGTGTTTTTGTAAATGAAAACACTAAGAATTATGCAGATAATAACTAGCCCAGAGATGTAAAAATATTTTTTCATATTTTTTAAAATTATATTGTTGGTTGTGAAGTTTTTTTAATTAAACGCCATTTTTTTAATTTAAGAGCTGGCTTTTCGATTAAATGCCAAGATAACATCGCTAGTGGCAAAGTAAGTAGTATGGTTAAAACAATTAAAGAGGGGACAGATAGATATTTATGGAAATAACTTATCAAAATTTGGCCCACCGGATAAGCATAAATGTAAAGTCCGTAGGAATAATCGATGCTAGAAAATTTTGTTAATAGTTTTTGTGGTAGCGATGCTCCAGCCAGAGACAAAGTAATGTATGGGATGATTGGTAGGATGAGATAGAAAGATAGGTTTTTATTTATGTAACTCAGATAACACAATGCTAGTGCAAGTAACAAAATTACTGCTGGTCTAAATTTTAAATATTTTCTTAATTCAAGTCCGAGTGCGCCAGAGAAAAACAATGACCCAAAAAATAGTAGTTGGCGTGAATCTAATTTTAAAAAATCAATGACTTGGAATACTTGATATCTACCTACTAAAAATCTTAAGCCCATTAAAACAATAATTGTGAGTATTACACCAAAGAGGCGATGTTTTTTTAATGGGATTATTAAACACGCCAGTAGCACATAGCAAGTCCATTCATATGGTAGTGTCCAAAGCGACCCATTTACACCAGTGCGGGGGTTAGATTTAAAAACTCCGGACAAGGCGTATTGGGTATCATAGAGAGAAAGTCCGCCAACGAAATAATGGTAAGTGCCGGGTTGGCTAAAGTATTCCTTTGGAGTTGAAGTTGTAACAATGGGGCCTAAGACAAATGTCGCAAGAAAAAGCACAACCGTTAATGCCGGGAATATTCTTAAAAATCTTTTCCAAAAAAATGATTTTAAACTGTTACTATTCCACAAACTATTGGCTACTAAAAAACCACTAATTACAAAAAAGACGTAAACACCTAATCGGCTAAAAGAGATAAGCCCATTAGTAACCTGTGTTAACCAATCTTTTTCAGGTAAACCTAATAGGGCATAGGAGTGGGTGATAATAACCCCAATCGCCGCCATTAGACGCAGTAAGTTAAAGCTGTTTTTATCCTTGGTTAGCAGTATGTCCTCGGTGTTTGCCATAAAGTAAGTTAAGGTTGTCTGGTTGTGATTATAGCACTAAGTAGTAGGTAATTCTAGAGTGTTTGCTTCTTTTAAAGTAGTTTGGGTATATAAAAAAACAGCGGCTTAATCAAGCCGCTGTTTTGGGAATTTGATAAAAACAGCCGTTCAGATATTGGAAAAATCAATTATTTCTTCAATTTTTTAGTGTTTGTTTTTAACTTGTTTCCAACCTTAGTGTTCTTTTTCGCCTGGTTGAGGCGAGCTTTTAATGCTCCATTCATAGGAATATATTAAGTATTAATTAATGTTATTAAGCTCGGGAACTTGGATTCGAACCAAGATAAATGGATTCAGAGTCCATTGTCCTACCATTAGACGATCCCCGAATATCTAAAGCAAGAGAATTTTACCACTTTTTGGCCAAAAGTCAAGGTTATTCAACCACTTCACCGCCAAAGTCAGCGGCAATAGCACCAGTTTCGTCGACAGGGACTTCTCTTTGTATCTCTTTTACTGTGCAGTATATAGTTATCCTTTCTCCTAATATTTTTTCTAAAATGTCTTCGATTATCCTTTTGGTTTTGCGATCTTCAATTTTTTCTTTATGAAAAGAGTAGGGCAGTGATATCTCTAGCCCGTTTTCGGTTATCGCCTCTAAAGTACAGACTTTTAGGATAAAAGTAAGGGAGTGGTTGGTTTGGTCTAGTTCTTTGATTAAATCTGACCATTTTTCTTTAATGGTTTCTATGGTTACTTGTGGTAATTTATGAGGGTGAGTTAGGTTAGAAATAGCAGTTTTAATTGTTTCGGTTATCTTGTGTGCTGGAGGAGTAGAATCGATTGTTGCCACAGGTTCAGTTGTCACTGGTTTTGTTTTTTCTTCAATAATAGAAATATGTCCACCTGGTGTTTTAGGTGTTTCATCGTTATCGGTATTTTTTGTCTGACTTTCTAAATTAGTCGCTTCAATTATCCAGAGTTCTAATGGTAGCTGAGGTAAAGTCGAACGTTTCATTTCTTGTTTGCGAACAATTATCTTGTCGGTCAATTTAATTAATTTATCGGTAGTAATTAAAGTACTAAGATGTTTCAATCTTTTTTTATCTTCTGCTTTGTAATCTAATAATTCTTCTGGTTCAAATCCGGTTTGTAAAATTAAAACCAAACGTAGTGTCTCGGCGATATCGTAGGCAAACTGTTCTAAGTTTGCGCCACTTTTTATCTGTTCAGCGATTATCTCCAATCCTACCTGAGCGTTATGATTAAAAACTGTTTCGAGTAATGCTAAAACTTTTTCTGGTTGGGGAGTAGGTAAAATATTTTCACTGTCAGCAGCAGTGATTTTTTTAAGTCCTAAAGAAAAGATTTGTCCGAGCAAACTTTCTGCATCACGCAAGCAGCCGTCGCTTTTGAAAGCAACGCGTTTTAATACTTCGTCTTCCACTTCAACTTCTTCGCCTTCCGCCAAAAGTTTTAAACGTTTTATCATTTTGTCAGTTGGAATTTTGTTAAAGTTAAAACGTTGGCAACGGGAAAGAATGGTCGCGGGAAGTTTGTGGTTTTCAGTGGTCGCTAAAACAAAGATTACATGTGCCGGTGGTTCTTCTAGTGTTTTAAGCAGAGCATTAAAAGCACTCGTTGAAAGCATGTGCACTTCGTCAATCACAAAAACCTTAAAAGGGGATTTGGTTGGTTTGAACTGAGCGTTCTCAATAATATTTTCTCGCACATTATCGACACCTGTATGTGAAGCAGCGTCGATTTCGATTACGTCAATATTTCTGCCATGAGTAATCTCATCGCAACTAGAACAAGTATTACATGGTTCGGCTGTGCCAGGGGCACGATTGGGGCAATTAACCGCCTTAGCCACTAAACGTGCCAAAGTAGTTTTGCCTACACCGCGTGGACCAGAAAACAAATAGGCATGAGCTACTTTGTTTAAAGAAATGGCGTTAGTAATGGTTTGGGTGATATGTTCTTGCCCGATCAGATCAGCAAACGTTTGGGGGCGGTATTTGCGGTAAAGCGTAGGCATAATATGTATTATTTGGGGAAAAAATATAGTCGGAGAGAGGATTTTTGAGTTTTCAAAAAATCTCCTTTCCGACTATATCACGATTGCCCTTTTTTTTCAATTAGTAGTTTGTTTCAAAGTTTGTGTCTTACAAACTTGGTTCAGTTAGATTAGAAATATCAGTTGGTTTAGCTAAGCCAAGTTGAGCACGTTCCATAATTTCAGCATCGACAATTTCGCGGGGGCGACCATATTTTAAGCGAGACAATTCTTTGATTGCGGCTGCTAATTCCTTGTTTCCTTTTTGTGGTGGGTAAGTGGTCATGTTAAATGGTTTGCAAGCGGTATTATCAATTAGCAATTTAGTATAAGCGGTATATTGTTCAACGTTAACTAAATCATACGCACCAAAAACTGGTGCAAATTCTTTTTGTAAAATATCTGCATCTTCGACACCAATACGGAACGAGACAATTGTACCGGCGTTACCTAAGACAGCATCACGAACAGTGGATTTGCCTTTGTTATCTTCCAATTGTTTCATGTACTGATGAGCGATGATTAATTCCAAACGATATTTACGCGCTTCTGACAAAATGGTGGCGATGGAATCGGTGATGAAGTTCTGGAACTCATCGATGTAGAGATAGAAGTCGTGACGTTCTTCTTCGGGCAAAGAAGCGCGTTCGAGTGCAGCCATCTGTAGTTTAGACACCACAATTAAACCTAAAAGGTTGGAGTTGATTTCACCTACTAAACCTTTTGCTAGGTTAACCAAAAGAATTTTCTTTTTATCCATTACTTCGCGGAAGTTGAAACTGGAATGAGTTTGGCCGATAATATTTCTAACCATTTGGTTTTCTACAAAACGACCAACTTTGGAGATTAAATATCCCAACATTTCTGATTTGTGAAAGTCGGATGTCTTGGCCATTTCTTTGTCCCAGAAAGCAAGTACCATTGGATCAGTCAATTTCTTTTTCCATTTTTTTACATATTCATCATCTGTAAACATGCGTGGAATTTCTGCCATGGTACCAGGGTTTTCCATATCAGCCATGAGTGTTAACATGACGTTGCGCATCTGATGTTCAAACATCGGACCGATCATGGATGGATCAGTTACTAGTTTGTAAAAGATAGCGATCATTTCTTGACAGATAAAATCTTTTTGTTCTTCGGTTCTCGCTTCAAGCATGTTTAATCCAAGTGGACGTTCGGTATCAGCGGGACTAAAAACAATGACATCATCAGCGCGTTCTTTAGGAATATGTTGTAAAACGTATTCGATAAAATCACCGTGCGGATCAATCACACAAACACCTTCACCGTTGATAACATCCTGAACAGCGAGACTTTGGATAAACACTGATTTACCACTACCAGATTTACCAATGGTATAGAGATGACGGCGACGATCAGAGCGAGTCATACGAACGATAGTTTCTTCGCCGCGATATACGGCTCGGCCTAGGACGATTCCTTCGGTTGGCATATTAACTGGTGGTGGGGCTTTGCGCGCGCCCAACCAATTGATATGGGGAGTTTCAGTGTAGGGAGTAGGCATATGCCACAAGCCACACATTTCTTCAGTATTTACTACCATGTAGTGTTTCTCTTGTGGTGTACGATAAATAAAATCACGAATTAATTTTGCTTGTGACCTAGGGGTAGCGGCAGCAAAAGAATTGCCATAACGGTAGATGTTGTATTGGCCAAAAGAATTGATTATGTTTTCTAAGTTTAGTTGAGCTTTTTCTTTGGAGTTAGAAGAGCTGATTAGACGAACTGTTAATTCTAAACCACCGTGGCTGATCTTTTCTTCCATGCTTTTTACCATTTCTTCTTCCATCTGTGTTAAGCGGTAAGGTTCGTGGGTGCCGGTTTGTTTAGACGGATCTTTTTTGAACATTATTTTTTTCCATTTGTGAAAAGAGCGCATGAAAGCACTGCGGTGGGCAACATATTCAAATTTTTGTCCCTCACGAATATCGCGGATCATTTTTACTCCTTGGCGACGCCACTTTGGTGATGCTGGTCGGAGGATGTATTGAATAGCGGCCCCTTCGTCATCGCCGATTCTACTTAAGGGGTTTAAGATTGCTGACAATGGATCACTGTCCATTTTTTTGTAAGTCTTAAGTGGAAAAGCTGATTTGCTTTTGAAAAACAAATAAGCGCCAACAATGTGGCTTTGGGGCTTAAAGATATTATAATCGGTTTCAATATCAATTTCAGCGTGTGGATACTGAGCATGGATCTGTTGTTCAACCAGATCTTTTATCTTGTTAGGGACAGCAACGTAGAAAGTTATCTTATTATCTTTGGCAACAACTTCAAAAGAAATGTGGTCGTTGCGTCCACGCAACCAACGTATAAATCCTTTTTCTCTTTTCAAACCGGCAAAAGAGGAAAATAGTGCTTCGGCAATAGCGATTTTTTCTCGGACTTGGTTGATGTTTTCTTCTTGTTGGCTGGTATTTTGTTGTCCTTCACCTTTTCTTTCTTTTGGTACTCGGATCATGATGACGGTTTTATTGAAAGCTCTTTTTTCTTGACTCTCCATATGCAGCACTGCTCGAAGAATATATAAAGCAGCAATGAACATTAAAATTCCGAGTACAAAAAATAATGCCATCAATACAGTTGGGTTATTATTCAAGTTGTCAATTACGAGAGCTAACAAAACTTGGTAATCCATGTTAGCGGTTTTGTTTATTTTTTAATTCGATTATCCTGTCTGTTTTTATTTTTGCCTCTTGTTCTAAGAAAAAACGATTGATGCCAGGAAGAATTTTGAGCCATTCAACGATCAATCGTAAAATCTTTTTTACTTTGACGTGTGTCGAGCGCAAAAGTTCGCTGATTTTAGCAGCGGTCTTTTCGCCTTTTATTTTAAATTCTTGTTTAGCGATCGGGGAAAGACGTTGAAAAGCATCGCCTAATCCATCTTCGAGAATTTTTTCTATTTTTTCTGCCACCTCATCTTTTACTTGGGGGATAACAACAGGTTTGCGAATTTGGGGTAAGCGAACTCTGGCCGGTTGTTTGTTTTCGGTTTCTTTTGATTTAGTTTCTCCAGTTGGTTGTGTTTCTGCTGTTTCAGTGCTTTTGATTGTTTCTGGCACCACTTGGTTTTCTGTACCTTCTGGTTTTAAGTTTTCTGGATTTAATATTTTATCACCTTCAACATCGGCCATAGTTGTAATTTTAAAGCATCTAAATTATATCACATTTTTTAACTCTCTCCAAACAAAATGCGTTAGTTGTATTTTTTGCTTACTTTAGTGCCGTCAAGAGCGTCTTCAACTTTGTACCCCATACCTTCCAACACTTTGCGTAATTCATCACTTTTAGCCCAATCTTTTTCTGTTCGAGCAGTGTCACGTTCGTTGATTATCTCTAATATTTCTTCTGGTAGTGCTTCGGCTTTAATCTCGGCATCTAACTTTAAACCAAATACCTCATCAAATTTTTTGATGAGCCAAAGTTTTTCTTGGTCTGTTAGTATTTTGTCATCTAACATTTTCCAAGTCAAAGCCAACGCTTGCGGCATATTTAAGTCGTCGTTGAGGCATTCTTTGAATTGGTTGTAATATTGTTCAGTATTTTTTGTCTCTTCTACTTCTTTTGTTTGAAGGTTAGCAACAGTCTGTTTTAACCTTTCATAGCCGGTGGTTGCTGCTTGTAGCGCTTCCCAACTAAAGTTTACCTGTTTTCGGTAATGGGTTTGTAGTAGGAAGTAACGGTAGGCAAGTGGGTTTATTCCTTTTTCTTTTATTGTTGCTAACGTTAAGAAGCTGCCCCCAGATTTAGCCATTTTTTTAAAATTCATTACACCGCATTTAGGGCAACTAGCCCCGAGATCCTTATTTGATCCTGCTAATCCGGATATGAATAATCTGGAAGGGTTATACTCTTCACCACATTCAACGCAAGTTATTTCTTGAACAAGCAAAAACTCACCATGTAGCCAGTAGTTTGCTAATGGTTTCCCGTTAGCCGCTTCACTTTGGGCGATTTCATTGATGTGGTGTACTGGTATATGGTCTATTCCACCACAGTGAATATCAAATGGTTGTCCAAGATATTTAACTGACATCGCCGAGCATTCAATATGCCAACCTGGGAACCCAACTCCCCAAGGACTTTTCCATTCCATTTGACGTTGTTCATTAGTAGGAGAAAATTTCCAGAGAGCAAAGTCAGTTGGATTTTTTTTCTCACCCATGTCTACACGTGCACCAGCTTGGATTTCTTGATTTTCTAAGTTGGCCATTTTGCCATAGTTAGGAAATTTGCTCGTATCAAAATATATACCGTCAGAGGTTTGGTAAGTAAAACCGTTTTTTTCTAATTTTTCTATTAACTTAATCTGTTCTTTAATGTGATCAGTAGCACGACACCAGATATCTGGCGGGAGAATATTTAAATCATTTAGATCTTGTTCAAAGGCAGTAATATAGAAGTCGGCTATTTCCCAGGCAGTTTTACCTTCGCGCCGGGCGCCTTTTTCCATTTTGTCTTCACCAACATCAGCGTCACTAGTTAGATGACCAACATCAGTAATATTCATTACATGTTTTACTTGATAGTCGTTTACATTTAACACTCGTTTTAAAATATCCTCAAAAACGTAGGTACGTAGATTGCCAATGTGAGCGTAGTTGTAAACTGTGGGGCCACAAGTGTACAAGCCGGCGGCTTTCTTTTTGATTGGTTTAAACTCTTCGAGGCGGTGATTTAGTGAATTGTATATTTTCAAAGTCATAGAATTAATAGGTTAATTAGTATTCTACTATTTTTATCCACAGTTTTCAATAGCGGTATGTAACTTTATCAGTTTGTTTGGTATAATATCCGCATATGTTTCTATCTAAACCGAAATCTGTCTTGGGAGTTGATATTGGCGCCGGGGGAATTAAAGTAGTAGAACTACATAAGACCAAGAATCGTCCGGTCTTGTTTACGTATGGTTTAACTAGTGGCCGGCGCGATGTTCATGAGCTAGTAAAGGCCGTCAATCAACAAAAAGGCGGTGAATTAAGTTTGAAAACAGGAGTGGTCAAACCAACTGCTTCAGTTGTTAATCAAATTTTCACTCCGGAAAAAGTGACTGAGTATGCGGCGGTTTTAAAAGCGGTTTGTCATAATTCTAAAGTGACTGCCAAAAACGCCGTGGTAAGTTTGCCAGTGTCAGCGGTTTTTCATGCGGTGGTTAATTTGCCGCCAGTAAAGAAAAGTGAATTTGAAACAATTTTAAAAGCGGAAGTAAAAAAATTATTACCTCGACCAATTGAAGAAATGACCTTGGACTATCAAATACTTCCTTCAGTTGGTGAAGAAAAAAGTCAAAAAGTGTTAATCAATGCTGTTGCACGCGAAGTGGTGGTTTTTTATACGCAAATTTTTCAAAAAGCCGGAATTGTCTTAGAAGCCCTAGAACCAGAATCAACTGCTTTAGAGCGTGCTTTGATCGGTCGCGACCAGAGTGTAGCAATGATTGTTGACGTCGGCGCTGAACATACCAACTTTTTTATCATCGACGGTGGTATGGCCATTACGCATAACAGCGTGGAAATCGGCGGTGATCGTTTGGATAAAATGTTGTCTGATGCGCTTGGGTTGGATTTGAATTTAATTGGGCGAGTTAAACAGGATTGGTTTGAACGGTTGTTAAACTACAAGAACTCAATTTCAAAAGAAGATTTTTTAAATTTCTTACGTCCGGTGGTTGATCCGATTGTCAAAGAGATTGAATATAGTTTTGAACTGTATTTACGTCAGAGTGGTAATTTATCAAAACATCCAGAAAAAGTGGTGTTAACTGGCGGTGGTGCTTTTTTCCCGTTTTTGGCTGATTATATTTCCGAACAGTTTAAGTTGAAATGTTATATTGGTGATCCGTGGGGGCGGGTAGTGTATCAGGATGGTTTAAAACCAATCTTGCATGGTATTGGGCCAAGAATGTCAGTAGCTATTGGCTTGGCTTTAAGGAATATGGTATAATTTAATTATAAATAATCGGTTAATTTTTAATATGCCAAGTAAAGTTTCGAGTGATGGGGGGAAAACCAATGTTTTGTTGGTTGAGGATGATGTTTTTCTTTCTGGTATTTACCAGAAGAAATTTGAAATGGAAGGTTTCAAAGTAACGACAGCGGACAATGGTGAAAAAGCTTTGGTAGAAGCGAAAAAGAAAAAACCAGATATTATTTTGTTAGATATCTTGTTACCCAAACTAGATGGTTTTGCTGTTTTAGAAAGGTTAAAAGCTGATGCGGAGACAAAGGAGATTCCCGTAATACTCCTAACTAATTTAGGACAAAAGGATGATGTGGAAAAAGGTTTGGAAGTTGGGGCAGCAGATTATTTAATTAAAGCACATTTTAAACCCTCAGAAGTGGTTGACAAGGTAAAGAAGATTTTGCACTTATAGTTTTTGAGTGCTACATTAATATGGCGATAATTTATCCTTAAGCAGAAAGGGGGTGACAATATGAATAAAAAAGGTTTTACTTTGATTGAGCTTTTGATCGTAGTTGCAATCATTGGTCTATTGTCCACTTTGGCAGTAGTATCTTTGGGTTCTGCTCGTGTTAAAGCTCGTGATTCTAAACGTTTAGCTGACCTTAAACAGTTGCAAACTGCTTTGGAATTATATTATACCGATCAGAATGCATACCCAACCGGGTCTTCAATCTCTTTGGGTACAACTAGTTATGCTTGTTTGAATGCTGCTGGTTTTACCACTACAGGTTGTTCAAGTCCATACATGGGTGCAGTTCCAGCAGATCCAAAGTCACCTGGCACTTATCTTTATACAGCTGCTTCGAGTTCTTACTCGATTGTTGCTACCTTGGAAGGTACAGTTAGTGGTTTGAGTGCTGGCATAACTTTGTCACCAGCTGGTATTGCTGACTAGTTTTT
Source organism: uncultured Gammaproteobacteria bacterium (assembly GCA_964535515.1). Classification (GTDB taxonomy): domain Bacteria; phylum Patescibacteriota; class Patescibacteriia; order Magasanikbacterales; family GWA2-37-8; genus CAZHTA01. The sequence continues at coordinate 12,226 of CAZHTA010000009.1, read as the reverse complement.
TAAAAAACATGAAAATGCTTCCGAAGTTCGGAGGCATTTTTATTTTTACTAAAATATTTTTTTAATGTGGGTATAAATATTTTGTGTTTAATTTGGGTTGTGTTATACTTACCCAAGCGATAATTTATCCTTAAGCAGAAAGGGGGTGACAATATGAATAAAAAAGGTTTTACTTTGATTGAGCTTTTGATCGTAGTTGCAATCATTGGTCTATTGTCCACTTTGGCAGTAGTATCTTTGGGTTCTGCTCGTGTTAAAGCTCGTGATTCTAAACGTTTAGCTGACCTTAAACAGTTGCAAACCGCTTTAGAATTATATTATACCGATCAGAATGCCTATCCACCTGCTCCTGCAGTTGCTCTAGGCACTGGTGCTGCATCTTGTTTGAATGCTACTGGTTTTGGTAATACTGGCTGTTCTAGCCCATACATGGGCGCAGTTCCAGCAGATCCAAAGTCTCCTGCTGTTTATACCTACACTGCTGCTTCTAGTTCTTACTCTATTTCTGCTACTTTAGAAGGTACTGTTAGTGGTTTGAGTGCTGGCATAACTTTGTCACCAGCTGGTATTGCTGACTAGTTTTTTAAAAAACATGAGAATGCCTCCGAATTTCGGGGGTATTTTTGTGTTTGGCAAAAGTTTGAGTTGTTGCTATAATGGATCTATCTTTTAAACAATATTTTTATGTTGGATATTGGCCCAAATTTGTTGGCTTTTAGTTTTTTCACCTACTTTTTTATCTTTCTTTGCGGGTTGATTTTGGGCAGTTTTTTAAATTCTTGGATTTGGCGAACACGGGAGAATATCAAAGTTATGACTAGTGGTTCTTTTAGTATTTGTCCTTGTTGTCGTCGGCAGTTAGTATGGTATGAAAAGTTTCCAATTTTAAGCTATGCGTTTTTACGTGGTAAGTGTCGTACTTGCAAGAAACCAATTCCTTGGCATTATACTGCCGTAGAATTAGTCACGCCGATTTTATTGTTGTTAGTTTCTTTTTACTTTTTGAACGATGTCCATTTTAGCGAATGGCATCTTTTGCGGGATATTCTTTTTTTGACCTTTTTGATAATTATTTTTGTTTATGATTCCCTTTATCAGGAAGTGTTGTCGCGTATTGTTTGGCCAGGATTTTTTCTTGGTTTTTTAATTAACTTTTTTGCTTTAGGATATTCTTTTAATAACCTAATGATTGGCGCGACGGTTGGTGGTGGTTTTTTCTTGTTACAATATTTTATCTCTAAAGGCCGTTGGATTGGCGGGGGAGACGTTCGTCTTGGTTTCATGATCGGTATTTGGTTAGGTTGGCCAAATATTTTAGTGGCGCTATTTGCTGCCTACATTTTAGGGGCGGTTGTTTCAGTTGGTTTGTTGATCAGTAAGAAAAAGAAATTGGCCAGTGAGATTCCATTTGGAACATTTTTGGCTATCGGAACATTTGTATCGTTGTATTATGCAAATGATATTATCAATTGGTATTTGGGATTGTTGAGGTAGTTTTTTGGTTTGTATAAATTGATTTTTTTACAATATGTCGGAAAGACAAATGTCTCCAGAAAAACTTAGAGAGTTTCGGTTGAATGATTTTGTTAAAGGAATAATCAGAGGGGCTACTGGTTTAAAAGAAAAAAGTGATGATAGTGGTACTAATACTGTTAGTGTTGCCGAATTTAATGCTACCCAAGAAATGTTAAGAGGCAGTATAGAAAAAGCAATGAGCGAGGGTTTTGCTTTGCGTGAGATAATCGAGAAGTTAAAGCCAGCGCTTGATAGCGGGGAATATAAGCTAGAACCACACGAAGATCAATTGAATCTTACTGCGCTACTACGGTCGTGTGCTATGGTTGAGGGCAGTGAAGAAGAGGGGCAAAAGGAAAAAATTAATGAGGTGATAATCAAAGATATTGAAGAGACAAAAACTGTCGCTGAACCAGTGCGGGTTAATTTTTCTATGGTTCCACCAGATGATTTGCCTGGTCCACAAGTTGATCGAGAAAAAAGTACAGGTACTGGAATAGAAAAAAGAACGCTACCAAGAACAGAAGAATTGATTAGTTTGTTACAAAATTTTGATCAAATGGAAGAGGGGGATAGATACTATCGTATTCAATATGATGCTGGTTTGGCGGGTCAAGATCCGAAGATAGCTGAAAGAATGAGAAAGAAGGAATACGATATGTTTGTTATTCCAGAATTGCAAGTGATGATTTTAGTTTGTGATGAAGAAGGCAATAGTACGTTTGTGGTAAGAAGGCCTTGTCTTTCGCAAGAGGATTTACAACAGAAGATGGCCGGTAATAAAATTGACTCATCAGCTGGTGATGATCCGCGTTTTTATGCCGGTTTAAAAAAGAGCCAGTTATATAATTTGGTTAATGAAGAAGATAGAAATGCTAGTATTGTTGTGGAAGTTGAATGGAATAGCGAAGAGTGGGCAGATGACATACTGGATGCGATTACTGCACCAATGATTAATGCTGGCGGAGAAATTTCTTTTGGAGATATAGCCGAAACTGCTGGTCGTGTAGAGGAGAACAAACGTTTGGTTCATGATTTTTTAGGTAAAATTGATACAGCAGAGTTGAGATATGTTGATATAGATAAAAGTTATGATGTTTTTTTGATGGAGTTTGGTTTAACCAAAGAAAAATGTTCACGCCATGTTTTCTCCCATCTTCTTTTTAGCTTTTTAGAATCAAACATTGGTTTTTCTCCTAGGAAATTAGCTCAGGATTTTTTGATTAAGACTAGCGATGAGGATTTAAAGAAGTTGGCTGGTAATATTTTGTATGATAAGTTTTTGCAAGAATGTGACATCAGGCGAGAGACTTGGCGTCCGAATGCTTTTCGTGTTGTATTGAAGGAGGAATGCGATAAGCGCGGCATAGTAAGAGATTTTAAGATTAATGAGATGTTGCGTGGGCAGATAAGAGTGTATTTAGATAAATGGACTGTTGAGCAATTATTGAGTGTTAATTACAACAGTCTTTATGACAGATTGGCTGCAGAGGGAGTGCTTAACACAGAACAGATAAGTAGGTCTCAAATAGCACATTTATTAGATCAGGTCAGACGATCAAAAGGAATTAAGAAGCGTGAGATAGCAAGTGCCGATATCCTTAAAAAGGTTGATGATTTTTTTGATTTAGAAAGAATACCTGGCTCAGCCGATCTTTTAGAGGTTGATTTGCGAAAATCTGGTCCTGTTATATATAAACAGTTTTTAGAACATACCGGATTAACCGAAGAGCAATACTCCTATCGGGCATTTAATACCAAATTAACTCGAGAGAGGAAAGGAAAAGGTATTGAATTGCATGACAAGACGGCTGAATTAATGAAAACATATTTTGAAGCAAGAGACGCCTCCGAGCCTGACTCAGTTGCTAATTCTGATTTAGAACAAATATATCAGGATTTTTTACAGAAAAATAATTTAGAAGCGACAGTGGATTTGCGCAGTAGATTTTCAAAAAATAGAGTTGGATATTTGGATAGAATAGGGAAGCGTTCAAAAGAGTCACAAAAAAAGTTGCTAGTGGATAATTTTTTCCTTGGTCTGTCCTTGTCTCAGTTGGGAATTGGACAAAGAATGAATAGAGAAAGGACTCAGACTTTGTATGAACAATGTTTAGAGAAAACGGGCCTGGCTCAGGAAGAATATTCTTTTGCTGCATTTCAGGTTAAGTTAATAAGAGAACGAAATGCAAAGCAAGAAAGAGGTGGGGCGCCAGATAGAGAGGCGGATTTAATGAGAGCATATTTTGAAGCAAAAGATGTGACAGAACCTGGTGCGGTTGTTAATTCTGATTTAATAGGACAGATGTATCAGGAATTTTTGCAGGAAAATAGTTTGGAATCATCAGAGGATTTGCGTCATCAGTTTAGAAGAAACAGGTTATCACATTTGGGCAGAAAAGGGTTGCGTGCGGCAGAATCGCGAACAAAGTCGTTGACGGATAATTTTTTCCTTGGTCTGTCTTTGTCTCAATTGGGAATTGGACAAAGTATGAATATTGAAAGAACACGTGTTTTATATAAAAAATGTTTAGAAGAAACAGGGCTAACTCCCGAAGAATATTCTTTTTCTGCATTTAACAATAAACTAACAAGAGCACGTATAGTAAGAGCAAGAGGTAATAATGGCAATGATTAACAATATGTCCGATAAGGATTTGGAAAATAAAATTCAAAAACTTCGCGCACAGATTGATGATTTGCGCTATCGTTATCATGTCTTAAACGATCCAGAAGTAACTGATGCTATGTATGAAGGTTTGATGGATGAATTGCGAAAGATCGAAATAGAACATCCGGCATTAGTTACGCTTGATTCACCAACTCAGCGTGTCGCTGGGAAAGTTTTGGATAAGTTTGAAAAAATTGTGCATTCTGTACCGCAATGGTCTTTTAATGATGCCTTTTTTGAAAATGACATGATTGATTGGGAGGAGCGAATAATGAATTACTTAGAAAAAGAAGGGGGTGCTCGGCCAAAAGATATGGATTTTGTTTGTGAGCTAAAGATTGATGGGCTGCATATGGTTTTAACATATGAAAAAGGATTATTAAAAACAGCAGCGACACGTGGGGATGGAAAAGTTGGGGAAGATGTAACGAATAATATAAAGACCATTCACAGTGTACCGATAAAATTAACCGAAGAAGTTGATTTAATTGCGGAAGGTGAAGTTTGGCTGGGGTCAGAGATGCTAAAGAAAATTAATATTGAAAGAGAAAAAGATGGAATCGCTTTGTTTGCTAATCCGCGCAATGCTGCTGCCGGTACAATTCGTCAACTTGATCCGAGCGTGGTACGAGCACGTAAGTTGAGTTTAACCGCCTATGATATTTCTAGCAGTAATGCTCCTGACACTCAAGAGGAAGAATTAAAGCGATTGAGAGAGCTGGGTTTTTTAACAGCCGATGATTGGCGGGTATGTAAAAATTTAGGAGAAATTTTTTCTTTCTATAAAACAATTCAAAAAAAGCGTGATTCGTTTCCGTTTTGGATTGACGGTATTGTGATAAAAGTAAACCAAAAGAAATATCAGAATGCACTAGGATTTACCGGCAAAGCTCCGCGTTGGGCAATTGCTTTTAAATTTCCAGCCGAGCAGGGGACAACAAAAATAAAAGAGGTATATGTTCAAGTCGGTCGGACTGGCGCCTTAACACCGGTGGCTTTAATGGAACCAGTTAAATTAGCTGGCACAACGGTTACGCATGCCACCTTACATAATTTTGATGAGATAAAACGTTTGGGAGTTAAAGTGGGTGATATGGTAGTAGTAGAAAAAGCCGGTGATATTATTCCCAAAGTAATCCGGGTTTTAGACAAGATGCGTGATGGCAGCGAAAAAAGTATTCCTGAACCAAAGGTTTGTCCAATTTGTCATTCACCAGTATTACGTCGTGAAGTGCTGGGTAAGAAACAAACCGAATCAGTTGCTTTGTTTTGTACAAACCCTAAATGTTATGCCAAAGAATTAGAAAATTTAATTCACTTTGTTTCTAAAGATGCGTTTGATATTGACGGTTTAGGAGAAGCGATCGTAGAGCAGTTGGTAGATGAGGGAATAATTAAAAATGCCGCTGATATTTTTACTTTAACGCAAGGTGATTTAGAGCCACTTGATCGTTTTGCTGAAAAATCAGCGGAGAATTTAATTTTAGCAATTGAAAAATCAAAAAATACCACTTTAAATCGTTTTATCTACGCTCTTGGTATTCACCATGTGGGTGAAGAAACTGCCTTGCGATTGGCCAAACATTTTGGAAGTTTAGAAAATATCATGGTGGCCAGTTTAGAAGAGTTACAACAAGTTAATGATATTGGGCCAAGAGTGGCAGAATCAATCTGTGAATGGTTTAAAGAAGAAGAGAATATTAGATTAGTGAAAAGTTTGTTAGTTAACGGGGTAAAGATAAAAAGTTTGCCAACTCAAACGGGACAACAAAAATTATCCGGGTTAACTTTTGTCTTAACTGGTAGTTTGGAATCAATGTCACGCGACGAAGCTAAAGAAAAAATTCGAGCACTTGGTGGTGAAATGAGCGAGTCAGTGAGTAAAAAAACTAGTTATGTTGTTGTGGGTGCAGAGCCGGGGAGTAAATATGAGAAGGCAAAAGAGTCGGGGGTTAAGATATTAAAAGAGAATGAGTTTTTAGAGTTAGTTAAATTGTGATATACTAAGCTGGCGACAAGTAATTGTTGCTATTTAGAATAATACTAATTACATATGTCATACATTCGCTGGTTTAAAGAATTGGCAATTAAAGATATTCCAACTGTGGGTGGTAAGACCGCTTCACTTGGTGAGATGTATCGTGAGTTAAAAAAGCAAGGGGTACCAGTACCGAATGGTTTTGCGTTAACCGCCGAGGCGTATCGTGAGTTTTTGCGATACAACAAGTTAGATAAAAAGATTAAAGAAGTTTTAAAAGGATTGGATGTTAAAAATGTTCGGGCTTTAAGTGTAGCAGGTGAAAAAGTACGTAATTTAATTTTGTCTGGTAGTTTTCCTAAAGAGATGGTTGAAGAAGTTCGTGTGGCCTATCAAGAGTTATCAAAGGAATATAAAAAAGAAAAAGTGGATGTGGCTGTTCGGTCTTCCGCCACAGCGGAAGATTTACCAGATGCTTCTTTCGCTGGTCAACAAGAAACATATTTGAATGTTCGAGGAGAAAAAATGTTGTTAGAGTCTGTAAAAAAATGTTTAGCATCTCTTTTTACCAATCGTGCCATTTCCTATCGCGAGGACAAAGGTTTTGATCATTTTAGCATTGCTCTTTCAGTTTGTGTGCAAAAGATGGTGCGATCAGATCTGGCTTCTTCTGGTGTAATGTTTACTCTTGATACGGAGTCAGGTTTTAAAGGAGTGGTTTTAATTAATGCGGCATATGGTTTAGGTGAATACGTGGTAAAAGGCCGTGTTACTCCGGATCAGTACTATGTCTTTAAAGCCGGTTTAGAAAAAGGATATAAGTCGATTATCAGTCGTCGTCTTGGCACCAAAGAGGTTAAATTAGTATATGCGCCACAAAGTGGTACTAAACAAGAAAAGGTAAAGATAGTGGATCAGAAACAATATTGTCTCACTGAAGACGAAGTGGTTCAGCTATCCAAATTGGGTGTGATAATTGAAAAACACTATGGCCACCCAATGGATATCGAGTGGGCGAAAGACGGTCAAACCAAACAACTCTACATCGTCCAAGCTCGTTCTGAGACTGTTAAATCACAAGCGAGCAAAACCGTTATTGAATCATATCGTTTGAAGAAAAAAGGAATAGTGTTGGCAACGGGTGCGAGTGTGGGACAAAAGATTGGTCAAGGAAAAGTGCGGATTATCAATTCACCTAAACAGATGAAACAGTTTAAAGCGGGTGAGGTTTTGGTTACGCGTATCACTGATCCTGATTGGGAACCAATCATGCGTATTGCTTCGGCAATTGTAACTGAACAAGGTGGAAAAACATCACATGCGGCGATTGTATCGCGTGAACTAGGTATTCCGTGTATTGTCGGTGCAGCCAAAGTTAGACAGTTGTTAAAAGCAGGTACAGAAGTGACGGTGTCTTGTGCTGAAGGAGAAGCGGGATATGTTTACAAAGGTAGATTGCCATTTGAAGTAGAAAGAACAGAGTTAAAAAAGATTTCTAATACCAAAACAAAAGTAATGATGAATGTGGGCGACCCAGATTCAGCTTTTACTTTAGCAGCATTACCAAATGATGGTGTGGGACTAGCCCGCGAGGAGTTTATCTTTACCAATTTTATCAAAATTCATCCAATGGCTTTGGTAAATTACGCCAGCATTAAAGACAAGAAAGTAAAAGCTAAAATCGATGAGCTAACTTGGGGATATAAAGACAAAGCCCAGTTTTGTGTGGATCGTCTAGCGGAAGGCATTGCTTTTATTGCTTCGGCATTTCATCCCCATGATGTAATCGTGCGTTTGTCTGATTTTAAAACTAATGAATATGCTACTTTAATTGGGGGGACAGATTATGAACCAAAAGAAGAAAACCCGATGATTGGTTGGCGTGGTGCTAGTCGGTACTATGATCCAAAATATAAGCCAGGTTTTAAATTAGAATGTGCCGCTTTAAAAAAAGTACGCGAAGAGTGGGGCCTAAAGAATGTCATTATCATGGTACCATTTTGTCGTACCGTGGAAGAAGGGGAAAAAGTACTGGCCACAATGAAAGAATTTGGCTTGGAGCGTGGCAAAAATGGTTTGCAGGTATATGTGATGTGTGAGATTCCATCGAACGTAATTTTAGCCAAAGAGTTTGCTCAAATCTTTGATGGTTTTAGTATCGGATCTAATGATCTTACTCAACTAGCATTAGGAGTAGATCGTGACTCGGCATTAGTAAGCCATATTTACAACGAACGTAATTTAGCAGTAAAAACTTTAATTCGTCAGGTTATCAAAGCCGCTCATGATGCTAAACGCAAAGTTGGTATTTGTGGTCAAGCGCCAAGTGACTATCCGGAGTTTGCGGAATTTTTAGTACAAGAGGGGATTGATAGTATTTCACTTAATCCGGATACGGTTTTAAAAACTAAAGAGCGTATCGCGCGAATGGAAGAAAAGTTAGGCAAGAAGAAAAGTGTTTTAAGTACTGCTAGTGCCACCAAAGCTTTAACTGTTTTAGGAGTAGCAGGCTTAACGTTTATGTTAGCTGGCTACGGCTGTGAAGCTGTTAGCTATCGTCAAAATGCCGATGATATCAAACAAACTGTCACTGAACAGTTAGGACAATTCAAAATGGAATGGCAGGAAGAGATAAAAAAGATGGGAGAAGCCAAAAAGGATGAATACAAGGAAGAAGGGTTTGCGTATTTTACTTTAAAATATCCAAGTGATTGGCAAGTTAATCACTGGGAAGATGGAGTCAGATTTTCATCCGTCGATGGTAAAGAATTTTTAATGATTTTTGTTCAAACAATGGGGCATCCGGTTGTAAAAGAAAATCGATCAACTACCACCTTTTTTGGTTATCCGGCATATCGCGTGCAAGACAGTAGTCAAAAAGGAGATGGCACAGATCAAGTTTTGGATATTTTAGAAATTAACTTTGCTAAAGCAACAGATAAGAACAACGGGGTAATTGAAATTGTGAGTCAGGCCGGTAAGTTGGACGAACTATTAAAAGGTATGGTTGATTTTAAATTGAAATAGTTTGAATTTTATGGCAAAACAATTTTTTGGTGAACCAGGAAGGGGAGGGGTGCAAGACCAGGTAGTAGACCGCGTTGCTTTATTAGAGAATGCTTCAAAGAAAGCAAGAGAAGGTGTTGAAGACGAACAATTAAAGGAAACGGAATTTGTTGATCTCTACGGTCAAGCAGCAGTGGATGCTGATTTGAACTATGTGAAAGAGATGAAAGCTAAATTTAGGGAGTCTGATACACCAGCATTACAAGAAGTAATGGGTTGGAGTACTGTTTTGGAAGCGATTATTATCGAACAAGCTGAACAGAATGAATGGCTTGGTCCAAACGTGCACACTCGTCGTGCGTCTGATTTTGATGATATAAAAAATGGGGTAGATGTAATTACTGAGATTGAACAGGATAACGCGACCAGCCATTTAGCTTTAGCAGTTGATATTACTCACGGAGAACATTTGGCACGAAAGTTTAGAAGAATTAAAGATGAGATTGATCGCGGAGATCTAACTACAGTAAAATATTTTGAAAGTTCAAGTGGTGAATTTAAAGGACGATTGAGCAAAGTGCCACGAGTGGTAATTGGTGCAGATCGTACTGTTCTTGATCAAGTAACACGTTTGTGGTTGGATCGAAAAAACAAAGAATTAGCGAGTCATCCAATTCAATTACAAATTTTGGATGAGATTCAGATGCAGTTAGTTGCTTTTGCGAAATATGCACGAAAAAATGGTAAAGATGATGTGGGCGATATCTATGATCGACAATTAAGAATCTTGGAAACAATCAGGCAACAACCGGATAAAGTAAAATTATTGGATGCGGTAATTAGTAAGCCTGGTAGCTATTTAGAAACCGATCATGTATTTCATGCAATTGCCGACGAATTAAGACAGTTTGAAAGTTAAAAAAGAAAATAAAAAACAGGCGTTTAACAACGTCTGTTTTGTTTAAGTAAAGGGGAGGAGGTGACGCGGTGGGAGCGTCACCTCCGGGGTCGGAGTTTCTTGTCTCGCCCAGGGCGGTATTTCCGTCCGGGCTTGTCGTGGAGCACACCGTCGCACTTGCGGCGTGACTGCTTCTTGCGAAGCAGATCCGCTTCCATCTTGCGAAGCTGTGCTTCCGCGAAGGTGAGGTCAGCGCTTCCGCGCTGGTCCCACTTTGAATCGAGTTCGAGGCCAGGTTCGGACTGTCGCCCGTATCGGAGCATAAGGACACGCTCTTCAGGGTGCGTCAGACCAGCCTCAGGAATGGCGCTGGTAATACGTTCCTCAACCTCGGGTGGGACAGTTGCTTTGTCCTTTGCCACAAGGCCGATTCTTCTTGCTAGGGTCAGTAAGCCCCGCATTATCCATGTTTTTCCCATAGAACCTCCTCTCCTTCAAGCCCACCTGAAGGATTGGTGATTGTATACAAAAATTGCTTGTTTGTCAAGGGTGGGGACTGTCGTGATTATTTATCGTTGACTAGAAAAATTGATGTGTGCTATAATAATTTATAGTTTAAAGAATTTTTTATTAATTTAGTATAAAATTATATGCCAGGTGATTATCTTGATGATATAAAAGTAAAAGAGCACATAAAAGGGGTATTGGCTAAAATAGCTGAACGGGCCAGTAAAGCGTCTCCTAAGGTTGCTGAACGCGCTCAAAGATTTATTGATAAGGTGGGGGCTTTAGGTGGTGACCAGTATGCTTTTAGTACGGGGATAGAGAGGCAAAAGAATGATTTTTTTCACCTTCGAGCAAATCCTGCAGATGAAGACGTTAGCGCTGGGCAGTATGATGGTTGGGAGCCAAATGAAATCGAAGAACTTTATGAAGTGTTATATGGAGAAAAATTAGAGGATTAAATAAAAAAACAACCCGTATTTAAACAGATTGTTCTATTAATCTCTAAACTGCTCTCGTCTAAAGTTTTATTAAAACTGTAAACGAGATGTGAGCAGTTTAGAGGCCACCCACACTCGCCTACTGTGAAGGGGGGGGTGGACGGAGACCGGCCTACTTGGCCGGGTGATCGCGATCGTACGCCTCGCACGCCGCGAGGTGGAGCTGGCGACGCTCCTCGTTCCTCTTGTTGCGGAGGTAGGCGCCGATCTTGAGGACCATCGCACCCTCGGCCGTGAGGTCGGTCAGCCAGCGCTGCTCCGACACTTTGCGGTAGCCGAGGCAGATGGCGATTGCCCAACCAGGACGGTTGACGCGGACGTGGAACTGAATGGCCGGGCGGCAGTCGCGGGCGCGCGGGCGGATGTCGTAGGAGGTGAACGAGGTGTAGAAGTACTGCGCCACGTAGTCGTTCTCCACGATCGGGGTGATGAGGTGGTCCGCGAGCATGTACTCGTAGAGATCCACGGCGAGCGCACGCAGGTTGGTCGCCTTCTTGGTCTCGCTGTGGGCGTTCTTGTGGAACGCCCGGATTCCGTCCCAGGCGCGCTTGTAGTCGCCTTGGGCGATGTGGTGCTTGATCTTCGCCACCAGGCGCTTGTCCAGCAGGGCGCCGCTCTCTTCCTTCAACTTGAAGCGGAGGTCTCCGAGGTCGAACTCTTCCCAGAGCTCTACCCGGACGGCGTTCACGATTTCTTCCAACACGTTCGCGAACGTCGGTCCGCCGCGGTAGTCCGAGACGAGCATGTTGATCAACTCACCAGCGAACGAACAGTAGAAGATGCGCTCCACCACCTCCTTGAGGGGCATCTTCTGCTTGATCAGGAAGCGGACGGCCTGTTCGCCGTCCTCCACGGTGTGGATACTTCCGAACGCACTGGGGCTGTCGATCAGAAACGCTTTGAAGGCATCGTTCATGGAATCCTCCTGCCACAAACTTGGTGGCACTTTGAGGGTGTAGTATCGGCGGAACCCTGTCCGTCGATTTGTGGTTGATTTATAACAGGTTTGGGGCAAAATGTCAATGGTGTGTAGGCAAAAATATTGAAGAGAATAAAAAATAAAATCACCCTAATGGATGATTTTATTGTTAGAGCGGGTCGGACGGGACTCGAACCCGCAACTTCCGCCGTGACAGGGCGGTGCTCTAACCAGT
>CAZHTA010000008.1:0-43039 GCA_964535515.1 uncultured Gammaproteobacteria bacterium | reverse complement strand
GCAACTTCACATATTATAAACAGTGCACCGGTAATTGCCTTAGATAGTGTTGCTCAGGTAACAGATGGTAATAAATATGTAAATATCAATTATACTGGAACTGATGGACAGGGTGATATTAATAACATAGGAACATATGAATATTCACGTGATAATTCTAGCTGGTCAACGATGACAGAAAAAAGTGGGGCTGGATCTGACGGTGTATCTAATCTGGTTTTCTTACCTACGGGTAGCACTCATGATTTTGTTTGGGATTCAGGAGCTGATTTGGCGGGTGTTGAAGATTCCACGGTTTATATTCATTTGCGCTCTTCGGATACTATCGCCAATAGTAATCTAGCAGCCTCGGGAGCATTTGAAATTGATAATGTATTGCCAGTTGTTTCTAGTGTCACTGCTGCACAGAATGCAGGTGCGCGGACAGTGACAATTAATTATAATTTAACTGATGCAAATAATTCAACCGTTGAGTTGTTAATTTCAGAAGATGGTGGTAGTACCTGGTCAGTGCCTCATTCAGCTGTGTCAGGTGACATTGGTACAGGAATATCTCCAGGAACAGGTAAGACTATTACTTGGAATGCTGGTACTGATTTTGATAATCAATATCAAACTGATATTCAAGTACGTATTCGGGCTTTGGATACTTTTGGTAATCAAGGAAGTTATGTTGCTTCTGCTAATTTTACCGTTGATACTCATGCCCCAGTAATTAGTAATATTACTGCCGTGCAAGATACAGCGGCAGATACTTTTACTTTTCATTATGATATCTCAGAGGATGCTGGTAATTCGGCTGTCGTTTTAGCGATTTCGAATAATAGTGGGTCTACTTGGGTAATTCCAACCACCTCGGCTAGTGGTGCTGTTGGCAGTATTGCTTCTGGCGCAGGTAAGACAATTACTTGGAATGGCGCGACAGATTACAATGGCCATGAGAAAACAGAAATGCGCATTAAAATTACAGCGACTGATCAATATAGTAATAATAGTAATAACTCGTCAGTTGATTTTTCTTTAGATACATTAGCGCCACGAGCAACGAGTGTTTCGGCGGCTCAAGTATCAGGTTCGACGAATGTTCAGATTAGCTACGATTTAGCCGATCAAAATTTATCAACGGTTGAATTAGATCTTTCGTCTGACAGTGGTTCTACTTGGACAGTTACTGATACTTCGGTTACGGGTAGTGTCGGTGCTAATGTCCCAGCTGGTACAGGTAAGACTATTACTTGGAATGCGGGAACAGATTTTGATGAACAAGATTTTAGTACAATGAAGGTGCGTGTACGAGCCAGAGATGTTTATTTAAATCAAAGCAGCAATGCTACTTCTTCTAACTTTGCTTTGGATACTTTGAATCCTGTTGCTAATGTTGTTGCTAATCTTAAAGCCCAACCATTGGCTGGTGCTGCTACGGCTTTGGTTGGCGGGTCATTTACCGAGACTAATCCTAACACTAATGTTTTTTATGCGGCGGTTGATTCAGCTGATTATACTTCTTCTACCGCTGGTGATAGTAATACAGCTATTCCGTCGGATCAGATTACTAATACTGGAGACATGTTAGATGGAAATGATTATATCTCTAAAGTAAAAATAATTCATACGGATGATTATGGACAGTTAGTGACGAATGAAAATACTTCTCCTAATATTGCTTACAAATATGTTAAGCCATATACACCAGAGGCCCCGACTGTTGACAATCCAACCGTCGGGACAGTCGATGTTTTGATTAACCCACACGCAGGCGAAGCGACTAATTTGGAATATGCAATTTACGAGACTTCACAAAGTAAATACGTTGCTGCTAATGGTACTTTAGGAGTTAGCCCGATTTGGCAGACTATGGGTGTGGGCAGTGGTCAATGGGGGCAAACTTCGGGTGTTAGCGGGAAGATTACTGTTAATGGATTAGTGAACCATTCATATACCTATCAGTTTCAGGTAAAGTCTAGAAACATTAGCGATGCTGGACATACAATGAGTAGTGAGAGTGCATTATCAAGTGGAGCGTCTTCTGTAAATCAGTCACCGCACATGACACTTAATTCGATTGGTCAGACAATTGATGGGACAAAATATGTTACGACGAATTATACCGGTTATGATTTGGAAAGCGAAACATCAACTTTGATTGTTGCTGAATATTCGGTTAATAATACGAACTGGTTTGATATGACAGAAAAAACCGGTGTGGGCAGTGAGGGCAAGACTAATTTAACTTTTAGTAATGGCGGTGTGTTGCACAATTTTATGTGGAATGTTGATGTTGATTTACCTAGTACAGAGGATAGTACAGTATATCTTCGTCTACGTGCTAACGATGGTACTTCCAGTGGTGCGATTGCTGCTTCGGGGGCGTTTGTGGTTGATACTAAAAAGCCAGTAATTTCTAGCGTGACTGCTTCGCAAGTTGTCGGTACTAACAACGTTAATTTTACCTATAATCTTTCTGATCTTTCTAACTCGACGGTAGAGGTTGATATTTCTGAAGATGGTGGTAGTAATTGGTCGGTAGTTGATACCTCGGTGGGCGGAGATGTTGGTACGGATATTTCTCCTGGTACTGGTAAGACTATTACCTGGAATGCAGGGGTAGATTTCAACGAACAAGAACAATCAGATATGCGAGTGCGTATTCGAGCGTTGGATAGTTATGGTAATCAAGGATTAAATGTTTCATCAGCTAATTTTTCTTTAGATACTAAAAATCCGGTAATTAGTAATGTTACTTCAACACAAAATGTCGGGGCAAGAGCAGTTGATATTAGCTATGATTTAAGCGATGCTAATAATTCTAACGTTGAAGTTGATATTTCTGAAGACGGTGGTTTAACTTGGTTGGTGGCCGATACTTCTGTGACGGGCGATGTTGGTGCCGGAGTTACTCCTGGTATCGGCAATACTATTACCTGGAATGCGGGCGATGATTTTGATGGGCAAGATCAGTTAGATATGCGCGTACGTGTGCGTGCTACTGATACTTTTGCTAACGCCAGCGGTGATGTGTTGTCATCTAATTTTAGTTTGGATACTAAAGGACCAGCTATTACCAATGTTACTGCTGGACAAATCAGTGGCTCTAGTACGGTTTTGTTTAACTATGATTTAGTTGATAACAGTTTGATAAATATACAGATTGATATTTCTGAAGACGGTGGTTCTAATTGGAGTGTAGTTGACACCTCGGTGGTAGGTGATGTTGGGGCAGGTGTAGTTCAGGGCAGTGGGAAAACAATAGCTTGGCGAGCGGGTGTAGACTTTTCTGGAAATGATCAGGTTGATATGAAAGTGAGAGTAAGAGGCAATGATCCTTTTACCAACTCTAGTGGTAACGTATTGTCAGCTGATTTTAGCTTAGATACTTTAGCACCTGCGACAAATGTTGTTGCTAATCTTCAATCGCAACCTTTAGCGGGTGATACTGCGGCGTTAGTTGGTGGATCTTTTGTTGAGAATCATCCTAATACTAACAACTTTTACGTTGCTATTAATGGTGGTTTTTATTCTTCATCTACGGCTGGTGACACTAATACCGCTGCTCCGTCTGATCAATCGACAAGTGTCGGTACAACTTTGACTGGTAATGATTATATTTCAAAGGTAAAGATAGCCCATGTTGATGATTTTGGACAGTCTGCTACTAATGAAAATACTTCACCTAATGCTGCTTATAAATATGTAAAACCATACACGCCAGTTGCGCCGATAGTAAACAATCCACAAAATACTTCGGTTGATGTAATAGTAAATCCGCACGCCAGTGAACATTCAAGTGTGGAGTATGCAATTTTTGAGGTGTCTACTAATAAATATGTTCAAACTAATGGCACCTTGGCCAGTAGTACTGTTTGGAAAACATTGGGTACGGGTGTGGGGCAGTGGGGTAATAGCAGTGGTGTAACTGGTAAAATTGTTGTTAGCGGTTTGTCGTCGCCGGTAGCAAATTATAGTTTTAAAGTAAAATCACGCAATCCAACAGATGCGTCTCATGCTGTTAGTAGCGAAAGTAATTTCTCTAATGTTTCTGGTATTGTTAATGTTGCGCCAACTATTAGTATCTCTTCTGCTAATCAACCTGATGGTACTAGTTATGCGGTGATTAACTACGTTGGTACTGACGAGCAAAATGATACCAATAGTTTGGTAGTTTATGAATTTTCTACTAACACAATTAATTGGCGGGTGATGACTGAAAAATCAGGTGTAGGGAGCGATGGTACAAGTAATTTAATATTTAGTTCGACTGGTACTAATTTTACATTTGCTTGGGATATCGGAGCGGATTTGTCTAATATTGAAGTGCCAACTACATATATACGTTTACAATCAAGCGATACTTTGACTAATAGTAATCTAGCCGTGTCTTCAGCTTTTGCGGCTGACGCTTTGGGGCCGGTAATATCGAATTTTAATGTTAGTCAAACTCCAGGTACAAACTATATCGTAACTAATTATGATTTAACTGATGGCGCTGGTAGTAATAATAGGGTGATATTACAAATTTCGGATGATGGTGGGTCTACTTGGAGCGTGCCAACCACTAGTTTGAGCGGTGATGTTGGTACTGGTATTAGTTCGGGTGTTGGTAAAAGTGTGACTTGGGATGCGGGAGTAGATTTTAATAATCAGGAGAGTTCATTAATGAAAATACGTGTTGTTGCTGTTGACCGTTTTTCAAATATTGGTAGTCCGGTAGTTTCTAGTAATTTTACTGTTGATACTAAAGCTCCTGTAGTAAGTGCCGTATCAGCTAGTCAGATAGCTGGTAGCAACAATGTAACAATTAATTATACATTAACTGATTTAACTACAGCAGGTAATTTTGTTGAGGTAGAAATTTCTTCTAATGGTGGCAGTACTTGGGTTGTGGCAACCAGCACACTGACGGGTGATGTTGGTGCGGGTCAGAACACAGGCAGTAAAACAATTACTTGGAATGCTGGAGTTGATTTTGATGAGCAGGAACAATCAGACATGCGAGTGCGTGTGAGAGCGCGTGATTATTTTTCTAATCAAGGTGCGTTTGCTCAGTCAGCTAATTTTACTTTAGATACCAAAGGTTCGGTTGTTAGTAATCTTGTGGCAGTACAAAATGTTGGTTCAACAAATGTGATAGTTTCTTATGACTTGTCTGATTTAACCACATCTAGTCTAAATGTTGAATTAGAAATTTCTGATGACAGTGGGCTCACTTGGACGGTTCCAGCTGTTTCGATCATTGGTGATGTAGGAACGGGACAAACAGTTGGAAATGGAAAAACTATTACTTGGTTTGCAGATACGGATTTTGACGGACAGTTTAATACTGCGATGCAGGTGCGTGTACGCGCGACAGATAGTTATTCTAATCAAGGTAACTATTACAACTCAGCTAATTTTACTTTAGACACCGCTAATCCGGTCATTTCTAATTTGTCTGCTAGTCAAACTGTGGGGTCAGACAGTGTTGTTGTTCATTATGATTTAGCGGATGATAGCACTACAAATTTAATAGTGCAGCTCGATATTTCCTCAAATAATGGTGCAACTTGGACGGTAGCAACTTCTACTTTGGCTGGTAATATTGGTGGTGGTCAAAGTAGTGGAGTTAACAAAACAATTACTTGGAACGCGGGTGTTGATTTTAATGATCAGGATTTGAGTGTTATGAAGATGCGAGTGCGAGCAATTGATAAATTTACTAATCAGGGTGATTATTTACAATCAGCGAGTTTTGCGTTAGATACAAAAGACCCAGTTGTTACGGCCGTTAGTGATTTATCGAGTCAGCCGAACGGAGGTGACACTGATGTTATAATTGAAGGTTCGTTTAGTGAAACTAACCCTAATACCAATCAGTTGTATGTTGCAGTAAGTGGAGGGGCATACAGTGCGGCTACCACGGGTACAGGAAATGTTTCAGTTTTAACTAACCAAGTCGTTGGTGTCGGCGCAGCTCTTCAGGGTGATGATTATGTCTCTAAAGTTAAAATTGTGGAGACGGATATTTATAATCACAGTACTAACAACGAGAACACGTCACCGGATAGCGATTTTAAATATGTTAAGCCATATACTCCGGCCGCACCAACAGTAGATAATTCAACTACCACAACAGTGGATGTGAGTATTAATAAAAATCCAGCTGAAGTATCAGGGCTAGAGTATGCTATTTTTGATAGTACTACAGGAAAGTATGTACAAGCTGATGGGACGCTCAGTACTAGTACGGTTTGGCAAACTGGTGCGGCTTGGTCAACCGTGACTGTGTCGGGTTTAAGTTCCCCGGTATCACAATATATTTTTAAAACAAAATCACGTAATAGCAGTGATGCTAGTCATGCTGTTAGTAGTGAGAGTAATTTGTCTGCTGGAGCTTCGGCTGGGAATACTGCGCCAACGATCGCTATTAATTCTGTGGCACAGGTGTCGGGTAATAGTTATGTGTTAATTAATTATACCGGTACAGATCTGGAAGGTGATGATGTTAACTTAGTGACTTATCAATATTCATTGAACAATATTGATTGGTCTGTTATGGCTGAAAAGTCTGGCGTTGGTTCAAGTGGTAAAAACAGCTTAGCTTTTTCTCCTACGGGCACAGGATTGGTATATGCTTGGGATGCAGCGGCTGATTTATCTAACCTAGAAGACGCAACTGTGTATGTGCGTTTGCTTGGCAATGATAGTGCGTTGGATGGAAACTTGGCAATTAGTTCAGCTTTTGCATTAGACCTTAAAGCGCCACAAATTAGTAATGTGGCAGCAACACAGGATGCCTTAAGCCGCAACGTTACCATTAACTATGATTTGGCTGATTTAACAGCAACTAATTTGTTAATAGCTCTCGATGTTTCTTCGGATAATGGCACAACTTGGAATGTAGCAACAA
The DNA here is from genome assembly GCA_964535515.1 of uncultured Gammaproteobacteria bacterium. Taxonomy (GTDB): domain Bacteria; phylum Patescibacteriota; class Patescibacteriia; order Magasanikbacterales; family GWA2-37-8; genus CAZHTA01. The sequence goes on along the minus strand of CAZHTA010000008.1, from coordinate 36,156 downwards.
CCACTGTTGGTGGTCATATTGGTGGTGGACAAAGCAGTGGTGTGGGTAAGATAGTTACTTGGAATGCAGGTGTTGACTTTAATGGTCAGTTCAATAATGGTATGAAGGTGCGTGTTCGTGCTCGTGATAGCTTTGCTAATCAAAGTAGTAATGTTGAATCTGCCGCTTTTATAGTTGATATTAAAGCACCAGTGATTTCTAGTATTTCTGCAAGTCAAACAGCTGGTAGTAATAATGTGGTGATGGTGTATGATTTAAATGATGATAATGCGTCTAATCTGACAGTTGTTTTAGATGTCTCATCTAATAATGGTTCTACTTGGACAGTTGCCACTAGTTCGGTAAGCGGTAATATTGGCAGCGGCCAAACAACTGGTTTGAGTAAAAGTATTACTTGGGACGCGGGTACGGATTTTGCTAATCAGTTTAGTGATAATTTCTTAGTGCGTTTAAGAGCGTTAGATACTTTTGGAAATCAAAGTAATAATTTTAATTCGTTGTTATTTACGGTAGATACACAAGCGCCAGTGGTTTCTGGTGTTACGGCCAGTCAATCAAGCGGTAGTGGTGTAGTAGTAGTTAATTACAGTTTGGCCGATGGTACTGCTGCTAACAATACTGTAGAAGTTAGTATTTCTAATAATAATGGTAGCACTTGGAATGTGGCGACTACTTCTATCAGTGGTGATGTTGGTGGCGGTCAAGATGTTGGCGTGCGTACTTTTGTTTGGAATGCGGGGATAGATTTTGCTAATGAGGTTAGTTCTATGATGAAGGTACGAGTACGTGCTCGAGACAACTTTAGCAATCAAGGTTCTTACGCGTCATCAGCGGCGTTTAATTTGGATACTAAAGCGCCAGTAATTAGTAATGTTGTGGCAGCTCAAATTGTCGGCACTAAGAACGTCACGGTTAGTTATGATTTGTCTGAGGATGCTACCACCTCAACAGTTGTTTTTGAAGTCTCTGATGATGGTGGTTTGAATTGGGCTGTGTCAGCTACTAGTCTAACTGGTGCCGTTGGCAACACTCAGTCTGGCAATAACAAGACAATTACTTGGAATGCAGGAGTAGATTTTGCTAATCAGGAGAAAAACAATATGCGTGTTCGGTTGCGTGCCTCTGATGAGCTTGGTAATGTAAGCAGTAATTATAGCTCAAGTGATTTTGTACTTGATACGAAAGCGCCAGCCGGTTTAGTAGTGCTGAGTAAATTTTCTTCAACTACTAGTACGGTGACATTAAATTGGTCTAGTGGAATAGTAGATGCAAATTTTGATCATTATGAAATTTGGCATGGGTCTAGTGAGAGTGATGTTCAAAACAGAGTAGGCACAGCTAGTAAATGGAGTGTTACAGAGGATAGTAATTTGAGTAATATTAATACGATTTCTACGGTTTTGACCGGCCTTTCGCTTACGGGTAATTATTATGTAAAAATTTGGTCAGTTGATAGTTTTGGCAATGAGTCTACTGTTAATGATATTAATGTTTACGAGGCACCACAGGTGGTTCCGCCAGTGTTTACAACTGTTGGTGGGGGAGTGGCGGCGATTGCAGCAACTATTTTACCGCCAGCAGCTCCGATACTGACAACGTTTAATACCCCAGTTAATGTTGCTAACGTAGTTGTGTCTGGTTTAGCTAGTCCACGGAATCGTATTGATTTGTATGATAATGGTGTATTCTTGACTCGTTTTGCGTCGGTGGTTGATGTTGATGGTGTCTTTAGTCAGAGCTTCACTTTTGCTGAGGGTAGTCATTTCTTGACTGTTAGGGCAGTTGATTTTAACAACAATGCCAGTCCTTTTTCTGATGCAGTTAATTTGGTTGTTGATCTTACTGCACCAACCATTCCTTTGGCGGTTGTACCGGCAGTAGGAGATGTTTTAACTACTCCCACACCAATTTTACGTGGTTCAGCGGAACCTAATGTGATTGTTCGGGTTAGTGTTGATGACAATATTTTAGAGACTACTGCTTTGGATGACGGCGCGTGGAGCATTTCGTTGCCTAGCAGCTTATCTTTAGGTGTAGGGTCGCATGTGGTGACATTACAGGCGATTGATAGCAGTGGGAACCAAAGTCCAGATCGTAGTATAAATTTTTCTGTGGCTGCGCCATCGACTATTGTTCGACCAGTAGTACAACCGGCTGCTGGAGTGGTTGCGACAGTGCCTTTAATTCCTGGTTTAATTGAAGCAACAGAAGTTCCGGGTTTGTTATCACCTCAAGTTACTACTGTTGCTACCGAAACAGAAACTGAAGCAGCGGGCAATAATATTGTTTTTCAAGGTACGGCTTTACCAAACCAAGAGATTGTTGCTTATGTAAACAGTGAACGTACGATAATTTATCGAACATTGAGTGATAGTAAGGGTGCATGGAAGATTAATCATTCACAAGATACGATCGAATTGCAGCCAGGTACCCACTCCATCTATGCTGTTTCAATCGATCCAAAATCAAAGGTAAAAACCCCGCTTGGGTCAGTCCGCCAGTTTGTTATTAGTAAGAGTTTTTGGGTGAATTTTTATCAGCACCTTAATTTGCCAATGACAACAATAGCAACAGTCATATTGTTGTCAGCAATATTATTTCTGTATCGTATTAGACGAAGAGGCGTTCCAGTTGGCGTTTGATTTAAATTTAGTAAAGACAGATTGAGTATTGTGAAATTAGTAAAAATGATCAAGAAAAGACTTAATGTATAGAAGTTGTTTATGAAAATGAAAATAAAAAATAAGTTAATTTTTTCAGTTATTCTTGTTATTTCAATTTTTGGAATTATTGCGGTTGGTTTCGTTTTTTTTCAAGTAGAAAGTAAACTTATAACTGAATCAAAAAAAGGATTGGAATCTATCAGCAAGGTGCAATCGCACGGGGCTGCAGTAATATTTGAAAGAGGTAGTGATTTGGCAAAGAGCATTGTCAATGACCCAGCGGTTATTGAGTATATGAGGGCGAAGAAATCGAATTCAATAATCGAAAAACCATATATGTTTGGTTATGTTGGTAGTCAGGTAGAAATATCTGATAGGGCTACATATTACAGACTTACTCACTATAACATTGGGGGAAATTACTTAGCCATTTATTTAATTGGTCTTGATGGTACAACATTTGTTTCAACTGATGAAACTTTTGTTGGAAAAAACTATGCTTTTCGTGATTATTTCCGGAGGGCTGTCGTTGGTGAGCCTTGGGTTGATATTTCAATTGGTGTGACCAGCAAACAGCTTGGTTATTATTTTTCTTATCCAGTTCGTTCTGATGTCGGAGATATAGTTGGTGTGGCAGTCGTAAAAATGAGTCCTGATATTTTGTTTAAATATATCAATTCAAATAATGTTGCGTCTAACGAGATCACAATGTTGGTTGATCAATACGGCGTAATTATCTCAACCAATGATCAGTCAAAATTGTATAAAAGTTTAGGCCAGATTAGCCAGGAAAATTTGACTGAAATAAACGATAAAAAACGTTATAATGAGATGAAAATCGAACCTTTAGATTATGATGAAGTTCAGTCGGAATTAGGTAGTGTTACAAATAATAAAAATTATGAAATTGATGACAAGATTGATAATAGAAGAGAGATACTGAGTGTTGTTAAGATTGGTGATTTTCCGTTTTTTTTGGTAATTGATAGAAGTCTAACAGAATTCTCTGGTTCTTCTATGTTTGTAGCTCTTTTTTTGGCATTGTTTGTTTTATTTGGGGCGACCTTTGCAATGATGTTTATTATATTTTTTATTAACAAATTGCTTAATCCGTTGAGTGTGTTGAAAGTTGGTGCTGAGGAAATAAGTAAGGAAAATTTTGATTATAAAATTAATATTAAGACTAATGACGAATTTGAAGAACTGGGAAATTCCTTTAACTATATGTCAGATAAATTAAGAAAATTCTATAGTGATTCGAATAAACAAATAGAGAAACTGAAAAAGATAAATAAGTTGATGGTTGGAAGGGAGAAAAAAATGATTGAGTTAAAAAAAGAAATTAAAATAAATAAACAAAAATCTGAACTATCTTAATTATGGCGAAAGTATCTAAAAAAATCATCAAGGATATTTCTTTAGACAATGACAAACATAAATTTCTTTTTAAATATTTGATGGATGCATTTGCATATCATCGGATTGTTTTAAATAAGGTAGGTAAACCTGTTGATTATATTTTTTTGGAGGTTAATAAAACTTTTGAGGAATATACTGGTTTAAAAGCAAAAGATATAATAAATCAGAGAGTCACAAAGATTATACCTGGAGTAAGGGGGTCTGAGCCTGATTTAATAAGTATTTATGGTCGTGTTGCACTTACTGGTGTAGTAGAAAGCTTAGAGATTTTCTTCGCACCTTTTAAAAAGTGGTATTTTATTCATGTTTATTCTCCAGAGAAAGGTTATTTTATTACTATTTTTCATGATATAACAAAAAGCAAGGAATACGAGAAGGAAGTAGCCAAGTATAAATTTATTGTTGATCAGGCTACACAAATGGTGGCGGTAGCTGATTTAAAAGGGGTTGTGATTCATGCTAATAATTCTTGGGTCAAACAACATGGTTATAAAAATGAAAAAGAGTTAATTGGGCGAAATTTGTCTATTTTTCATACCAAGGAGCAATTGTTGAAAGTTAAAGAGTTTATTAAGAAACTCTTGTCTATTGGTAGATATAGCGGCGAAATAGGTCATGTCACTAAACAAGGTCGTGAGTTTTTGACTCTCATGCATAATTTTGTTTTAAATTTTGATGATAAGAGTAATGCCCTTTTGGTTGGTATAGCTACTGATATTACCGAATTAAGTAGGGTGTCTGGTGATTTGGCGGCGAGCGAAGAAAAGTTTAGAAAGATTTTTGAGAATTCTCCTTTAGGGATTGTGATAGTTGATTTAGATTTTAAATTTATTAATGTTAGTCCGTATGGTTGTAAAATGTGGGGATATACTAAAAAAGAATTATTAAAAAAAACCTTTGCTGACATTACTCATCCGGACGAGGCAGAAAGAGATCTATTGCAAGTCAGAAGAGTGATTAAAGGGGAGATTCCTTCTTATAAAGTAGATAAAAGATATATAAAAAAAGATGGAAGTATTTTATGGGGTACTATAGCTGTTTCGGTAGTTAGAAACGCAGAAGGGCAACCTGTCTATTTAATTGCTGTGGTTGAAGATTTGACTCAGAGAAAACAAGATGAGGACGCCTTGCGCTTAAACGAGCTTCTCCTTCGGGGGGTAAACAATAATTTACAATCCGCCATGATTTATCAGGTGACTGTATCAAAAGACGGTTCTCGCAAGCTTACTTATGCGAGTGACTCTATCAGAAAGTTCTACGGTGTGTCTCCTGAAGAGGGAATGAAGGATGTTAATCATATTTATAGTAGGGTTTATGAGAGTGATAGGCTTAAATTACACCAAGAAGAGGCGAAGGCAATTCGTAAAATGTCAACATTTGAAGCTGAAGCCCGAGTGGTTGGTCCCTCTGGTGCGATTAGGTGGTCCTATTTCGTTTCTGTCCCAACTCTTTTAAAAAACGGAGAAACTGTCTGGGATGGTATTGAGTTTGATATTACTGATAGAAAAAAGATTGAAGAAAATTTGCAAGAGCAAAATAGTATTTTGGAACAATCAGAGATTATTGCTAGTTTGGGCAGTTATGTTTTGGATATTAAAAATGGGACGTGGATTGGTTCGAAAATGTTAGATAAAATTTTTGGGATTAATAATAAGTATGATCATTCAGTTGATGGTTGGAGTAAGTTAGTTTTTCCTGAGGACAGGAAAATGATGGACGACTATTTTGCACAAGAAGTATTGGGTAAACATGTTTTTTTTAACAAAGAATATCGAATTATTCGAAGAACAGATAAATCAGTGCGTTGGGTTCATGGGTTAGGTAGATTGGAATTTGACAGTCAGAAAGCCCCTATTAAAATGCTTGGTACTATCCAAGATATTACCGAACATAAGAATATTGAGGAAAAATTATTGGAAAGTGAAAGTAGATACCGTGGCATATTTCAAACATCTCGCGATGCTGTAATGACGCTTGAACCGCCGTCTTGGAATTTTACCTCGGGGAATTTAGCAACATTAAAGATTTTTAGAGCGGATAATGAGGCGCAATTTTTACTTTATCCGCCTTGGAAATTGTCACCAAAATTTCAACCTGACGGACGTCGTTCGGATGAAAAAGCAAAGGAGATGATTGATTTGGCGATGGAAAAAGGTTCTAATCTTTTTGAATGGACGCACAAAAGAATGGATGGTCAGGAATTTTTTGCTGAGGTGTTTTTGTCGCGGGTTAAATTAGGTGAGAATGTTTTTTTACAAGCTATTGTTAGAGATATTTCAGAACAGGTTAAAAATAAAGAAAAAATTGAAAATAAGACCTTGGATTTAATAAGGATGAATAAGGCAATGGTTGGGCGAGAACTAAAAATGGCTCAATTAAAAAGAGAGCTAGAGCGATTAAAAAAAGAGAATAAAAAATAGTATTATGAAAAAGTTTTTTATTTTTTCATTGATTGCATTTTTTATTTTTTTTGTCGGCGTGTTGTTAATGCTTTGTATTTTGTATTTTAAGAAAGAGTTAGCATTGGTAAGAATAGGTGTTCGAAGTGATATTATGAGTGCACCGGTAGAGTTAGCAGAAGTGAAAAATTTTTTTAAAAAGAATTGGTTAAATGTAGAGCTGAAAAAATATGGTAGTGGTAAGTTGGCTATGGAGGGTTTGTTTAGGGGGGAAGTGGACATTGCTGTGGCTGCTAATGTGCCAGTGGTAATTGCTGCTTTAGAGCGCGATGATTTTTCTGTTTTTGGTACTATTGCTGAGACTAGGAAGGGGATTAGGATTGTCGCTAGGAAGGATGCGCAGATTGTTGATTTGGCTGATTTGCGTGGTAAGCGTATTGGAGTCCAAAAGGGCACGGCTATGCATTATTTTCTTTCTAATTTACTTTTGTATAATAGAATACCAGAATCAGATGTTAAAATTTTCTTTTTGTCACCAGAAGAAACAGTAAAGAGTTTGGTGGATGGGAAAGTGGACGCTCTTTGCATACGCAATCCATATATTTTGGAGGCTAAACAAAAATTAGTCGGCAATGTTGTCGAGTTTTATGAACCACGTGCGTATTTAGAAACTTATAATTTAATTGCGAAAAATGAATATATTAAAAATAATCAGGAGGTTTTATCGGGTGTATTAAGATCGCTTTTACAAGCTGGTGATTTTTTAGTTAATGATGTTTTGGAAGCTAAAAAAAATATTGCGGATAAATTTTATAGTGGTGATATTGAGATGGTAAATAAAGAATGGGGAGATTATAAGTTTGGGTTGTTTCTTAACCAATCTTTAATAACTTCTTTGGAAAATGAAGCGCGTTGGTGGTTCGGTTATGGAGAGATGAGAGATGTTAGTTCTATGCCTAATTTTTTAAATTATATTTATAAAGATTTACTTTTAAAAATTAATCCACTGGATGTTACGATTATTCGTTAATAAATTATTATTAATTGTGGTATAATATAATCAATTAATGCAGTCGCAATGTTAATAAAATCAAAATTAATTTTAGCATTATTTATTTCGTCGGGCTTAGTAATTTTAGGTCTAGTTTTTTTATTTTATGCCTATAAACAGCAAGACATAATTTCGTTGTCTCAGTCGCGGGCCAATGAATCGCTCAAGGGTGTTTTTGAATTAAGCATGTCAACTACCGACTACCTTTTGAATCCTGGAGAAAGGGCACAAACCCAATGGTATCAGAGGTTTGAGAGTTGCTCTGGCGATTTTGAAGAGATAGGTATAAAGAAAGATGAAGGACAAAAAATTAAGGAGCGTATAATGCAGAATCATAGTGATTTAAAAAATAGTTTTGATGAATTAGTTAGGGTTTATAGCGTGGTTGGTGAGGGGGGTATGGCAACTGGTTCATTTGTCGGTTTTGAGACGCCTGATAGTAAGATAAAAAGTAGCGGTAACAGCGCTTTGGTTGATCAATTAGCGAGCAGTATAATAATCAGCTCACAAAATATTGTGTCTGAATCTTTTCGGTTTGTTAGTTTGTTAAATGATGAGATATTTAAAATGAGGCTAAGAATATATTATGCTGAATTTTTTGTTATTATTTTTTTATTTATTGTAATTTTAATTTTGGTTTTTATTTTTTACAATAATATTATTCATCCAATTATACATTTAAATTTGGGTGTAAAAAAGATAGTTGCTGGTAAATACGGATATCAAGTGCCAATTAATGGTAATGATGAAATCGCACGTCTTTCTGGTATGTTTAATGAAATGAGTGAGGCAGAAAAAAAATCTCGTTCTAAACTTGAAGAACAAACAGAAATTGTTAAAGAAAAACAGCAGGAATTAGAGGAACAAAAAGAGGCAGTTCTTAATGTATTAGAAGATGTTGAAGAAGAGAGGGATCGCAGCGATCGTTTGGTTAATGATTTAGAAAAGTTTAAGCTGGCTGTAAAAGAGTCATCTGATCACATCGTCATTACTGATTCAGATGGTAAGATAATTGAAGCAAACAAAGCAGCAGAATATATTACTGGCTATACAATCGAACAAATGCTTGGTAAAATACCGGCGTTGTGGGGTGGCCAGATGCCGCTGGAGTTTTATAAAAACATGTGGCGTACAATTAAGGTAGAAAAGAAGCCGTTTTTTGGAGAAATAACTAATCGACGTAGCAATGGTCAAAAGTATGTTGCTGAAATTCATATTGCGCCTATTTTGGGAGCAAAACGAAAAATTTTGTTTTTTGTTGGAGTAGAGAGAGATATTACCAAAGAGAAAGAAATTGATCGTGCTAAGACGGAGTTTGTGTCTTTGGCTTCTCATCAGCTGCGTACCCCATTAACAGCAGTTAGTTGGTATACGGAGATGTTGCAGGGTAAGGGGGCAGAAAGACTGTCTGAAGATCAAAAAAAATATTTAAGTAGAATTTATCAAAGTAATCGACGGATGATTAGCTTGGTCAATGCTTTGTTAAATGTTTCTCGGATTGAGATGGGTACTTTTTCGATTGAACCAAGGATGGCTAGTTTGGTTGGTTTAGCCGATGGTGTTTTGAGGGATTTGTCGCCTTTAGTCATAGAAAAAAATATTAAATTACAAAAAAAATACGGAAAAAATATACCGAAGAAGATTAAAATTGACGAACAGTTAGTCAGAGTGATTATCCAAAATCTACTATCGAATGCAATTAAATATACGCCCAGTGGCGGAAGGATCAAATTCCTTGTCGAAAAAGACGATAAAGATATAAAGATTGTTGTTGCTGACAATGGTTATGGTATCCCAAAAAGGCAGCAGGAATATATATTTACAAAATTATTCAGGGCTGATAATATAAAGGTGAAGGATACTGATGGTACTGGTCTTGGGTTATATCTAGTTAAGTCTGTTTTGGATAGCGTTGGCGGCAAAATTTGGTTTAAATCAACAGAGAACAAAGGAACAACATTTTATGTGTTACTGCCTCTGTCTGGCATGAAAGCAAAGCCAGGATCTAAACATTTGGAATTTGGCGAACAGATGGTTTAATAAAATATTAAAAATTTAATTTAATTTAATTTAACTATTGTACTATGGTAAAATTGAAGAAAAAGAAGATCTTAATTGTTGAGGATGAAAAAATCCTTTTAGAAGTTTTAGAAAAAAGGTTCTCTTGTGAGGATTATGAAATTTTAACTGCTTTAGACGGAGTGGCTGGTCTAAAAGTTGCTCTTAAGAAACATCCGGATTTAATTTTATTAGATATTGTGATGCCTGAGATGGATGGTTTGAGTATGTTGTTAAAATTAAGGAAGGATGCATGGGGTCGTACTGTGCCAGTAATGTTATTAACTAATTTGAACGACCCAGGTAAGGTAGAGCAGGCCGTTAAAAGTGGGGTGAGTGATTATTTGGTAAAGTCAGATTGGCATATTGATGAGGTTGTTGCTAAAGTTAAGAATAAATTAGGGTAATAAGGTGGGTGGGTTTTTGAATATGGTAGAAAAATTTAAACGATCGCTGTGTAAATTTTCTAGTCCTGCAAAAGCAAAAATTTTGCAGGGTTTTTTTAAGACTGGAAAAGGAGAGTATGGGGAAGGAGATGTTTTTTTGGGTATAGTGGTTCCGGATATTCGTCGGACTGTTAAAGTGTATTGGAAAGAAATGTCCTTGGATGATGTTGTTGTTATTTTACATTCTTCTTTCCACGAAGAGCGCCTTGCCGCTCTTCTTATTCTGGTAGAAAAATATCGTCATGGTTCAGAAGGAGACAAGAAAAAGATTTTTGAGGTATATTTAAAGAATATTAAAAAGTATATTAATAATTGGGATTTGGTTGATTTAACAGCGCCGCATATTGTGGGTGGGTATTTAAAAGATAAGGATAATGGCGTATTAGTTCGTTTAGCCAGGTCAAAGAACTTGTGGGAGAGGCGCGTGGCAATATTGTCCACCTTTAATTTTATTTATTCTGGTGAATGTTTGGAAACAATAAAGATTGCCAAGATTTTGATTTTAGATAAGCAGGACTTGATTCACAAAGCAGTTGGTTGGATGCTGCGGGAGGTAGGGAAGAGGTGTTCTGTCAAAGTTTTGGAAGGCTTTTTAAAGGAAGAAGCGACACGGATGCCACGCACAATGTTGCGGTATTCAATTGAACGTTTACCTGAGGAAAGACGGCTATTTTGGCTAAGATATAAGAAAAAAGAATAAATTTGATAGACAAAATACTGTTTTTATGCTATAGTTCACCCAATATTATGTTATCTGCATTTTGGTACTATTTTCTTTATCAGCCGCTATTTAATGCGCTTATCTGGATATATAGCAATATTGCTGACCTTAACTTGGGGTGGGCGGTTATTTGGTTAACAATATTTTTGCGTATTATTCTTTTGCCGTTGACTATTATCTCTGAACGTAATGTTTTGCGAGAAGAAGAAGCAGAAGCGGAGGCAGAAAAAGCAGTGGCAGCGCTTAAACAAGATTCAGTGGCACAAAAAGAAGAAGTACGCAGGATAATGAAGAAACATAAGATATCTCCTTGGGCTAAGGTGGCTACTTTGGGTATTCAGTTGTTAGTTTTAGTCTTGCTTTATCAGGTGTTTGTTCGTGGTATTACGGGTGTAAAGATGGCTAAGATTTTATATCCAATGATTGATTTTCCTGGGAAAATCAATACAATTTTCTATGGTTTTGAAATTGGTAAAGTACACGACGCTTTTTGGGCAGGTATTTGTGCGGCGTATTTGTTTATTACCATCATTGCTGAAAATCGTAATCGTAAAAATTGGCAGCCAGGTCAAGCAATTTTCTTGTTTGTTTTCCCGCTTTTTACTTTTGCAGCACTCTGGTTTTTGCCGATGGTTAAGTCCTTGTTCATTTTGACTTCAATGGTTTTTTCAAGTATAATAGAAATATTCAGTTGGATATTTTTCTCACCTAAACATAAATAATATGGCTGGAGATTCATTAGATAAGTTAATGTATTCATTTGTCGTGGAGGACGTTTTAAAGGGTTTTTTTATCTATGTTCCACCGGGGTATGTTGCCTGTGTGTATGATCTTGGCCGGGGAGTGCTAAAGAAGGTTTTAACCCCAGGTTTGCATTTAAAAATCCCGTTTTGGCAGAAAGCAAAGTTGTTTAATGTTCAAACATTGGAATATAGTATTAATCGTCAATTTCAGGCAGAGAATGAGAAGGCACTAGGGGATATTCCGATTGCAGCTGTTACTCAAGATGGTAAGAGGGTTGGTACCGAAGGAACGATCTTACTTCGTTTGGATGTCCATCAAATCCCAAGTATTTGGCAGACGATAGGAGAGGATTTTGTTGCTAAGATTGTTCGTCCAACCATTAGAAGCAGAGTGCGCATGGTATTTTCGCGCTTTGATTATCAGGATATTATCGGTCCAAAACGTGACGCAGTGGAAATGGAGCTAAAAAATGAGCTAGAAAGGATCTTCTATTCACGTGGAATTTATGTAGAGAATATCCTGCTTTCAGAAATTGGCACCATCAATTCATAATTATTTCAATTCAAACTCCCTTTAATTAGGGAGTTTTTTTGTTGATATCTTAGGGAAAAAAGCTGTGGATAACTTACTACTTGACCAAGGTGAGAGTGGGGTGTATATTATCACTCATAGGTTTAGAGTGATAGTAATGTAATGAGCCTAATTCATATGGAAAAACGTCAAGAAACCTTAATGAAATTAGCGGTTGAAAGCTATATCAATACAGCCGAGCCTGTCGGTTCGAGATTTTTGTTGGCTGAATCTGGTTTGGATTGTGGCGAAGCAACTGTTCGTAACGAACTTCGGGCTTTAGAAGAAGAAGGGTATTTAACTCACCCTCATACTTCCGCCGGCAGAATTCCAACTGAAAAAGGTTATCGTTTTTACTTATCACTAATTAATTTTGATAAGGTAAATATTTCAAAAAAGGATTTGGAAGTTTTTGAAGGTTTGATAAACAATTTGTCAGGTGATGATAAGATAAAAGCAATTGCTAAAGGCTTAGCAGAATCAGCCAATGCGGCCGTGTTAGTCGCTTTTGGTTTAGATAAGTTTTACTATACCGGACTTTCTAATCTTTTTAGTCAACCAGAATTTAAAGAATTAAATTTGGTAATGGATGTATCGGCAATGTTTGATCGCTGTGAAGAGTGTTTGGAAAATTTCTATGACAAAGTTAATGATGCACCTGTTTTTTATTTAGGCAGTGATCATCCTTTTGGTTCGGCATTGAGTGTGGTTTCATATCGCTTGAATGACGGTTTGGTTGCTTTGATGGGGCCAATGCGTATGGATTACAAAAGAAATTTTGGATTAATGAATAAAATTAAAGAATTAATATAATATGGACGATAATAAAAAAATATTGGACGAAGAAGAGGAAGTAGTTAGTGATTTAGAAGAGGATAAAAAAGATATTGTAGTTGAGCAAGCTGAAGAAGTTAAAGACGAGCCAAAAGAAAAGAAAAAGGGTTTTTTCTCGCATGATTGTAAAAAATGTGAGGAAACGAAAAAAGAAAGCGAAGAGTATAAAGCCGGCTGGCAAAGGGCTTTAGCAGATTACAAAAATTTACAAAAAGAAATTTCTGAACGTCGGGCGGAATGGGTGCAGATGAGTGAACAGCAGATTTTAGAAGAGTTTATTCCTGTTTATGATCATTTGAAGATGTCAGTAAAAGGCGTGGAAGAAGCTGGCCCGTGGGTAGAAGGAGTAAAGCATGTCCTTCGACAATTTTCGGAGATATTGAAAAGTCATAATGTAGAAGAAATTAAAACAGTGGGAGAAAAATTTGATCCAGCAAAACATGAGGCGGTTAGCGAAGAAGAGGGTGATGGTGAATCAGGAATAATTATAAAAGAGATATCGTCAGGGTATATAATGAATGGTCGTACGATTAAGGCGGCTAAAGTAGTGATTAATAAATAATATATTTAAATTTATATCATATGTCTATTATCCGTTGGACTCCAATGTGGGATCCGTCTGAAGAGATGGAAGAAATGTTTAGTCGTTTTCCTCAGATGGCAAGTTTGAATCAAATGCAAAAAGCGTTTGTTCCGGCAATGGATGTTTATCAAACCGATAAGGCGGTCATGGTGGAAGCGCCGTTGGCCGGTGTTCGTCCTGAAGATGTTGAAGTTACAGTAGAAAAAGGTATTTTGACATTGAAGGGTGAAAGTAAAAAAGAACATGAAGTAGACGAGCAGGATTACTATCGCAAAGAGGTTCGTTCTGGTTCTTTTTTCCGTCAATTAGTTTTACCAACACCAGTGGTTGAAGATAAGGTATTGGCAGAGTTTGCCGATGGGGTTTTAAAAATTACTTGTCCTAAAGCAGCACCATCGGTTGCAAAGAAGATTGCTGTGAAGATTACTAAGAAAGAAGGAAAGAAGTAGCTTGTCTTTTTACCGAGTTCCAATTTAATAGGGATTCGGATTAAGAGATAACAAGATTATGAATAAAATCGAAGAAGTAAAAAAAGAGATTGAAGAATATCTCGTAAGCGCCCGGCTTTCAACGGATTTAGAACATGCGCGTACTGCATTAAAGTGGGTGTTGAAACTAAAGCCAGACGCTGACGATGCGTTGCAGGTTGCTGCTTTGGCTCATGATATTGAAAGAGCCTATCAAGGAGAAGATAAGGTAGACGAAAAAGATTTTGCTGATTATTGGGAATATAAAAAGGTACACGCTAGTAGAGGAGCAGAAATAACTGTGGCGATATTAGAGAAGCATGGTTTTGACGCGGAGTTTGTTGGGAAAGTAAAAAAATTGATTATTAACCATGAAATTGGCGGATATTACGAGGCAGATATTTTGCGTGATGCTGATAGTGTATCTTTTTTTGAAGAAAATTTTGATGGATTTTTGCAAAGATATGGGAAAGAAGAATCTAAGTTTAAAGCTGATCTAATGTTTAACCGAATGTCAGAAGAAACAAAAAAGTTTTGTCGTGAATTGTATGATAAAAGTTTAGAAAAAATAAATAATACTAATTAATATATATGGCCAAGTTTATCTTTCGTGGTGAACAAAATCGTAAGTTCTATCTTGGTTGGCAAGGATTAAGACACTCTGATACCAATCCGGCGATTGTATCAGAAGGTAGTAGTGTGTTGGGTAATGTTACTACAACAGAATTAAAACAAGGAAAAGAATTTAAATTATCTGATGGCGGTACCTTAAAAGTACAATTAGTAAGAAAGTTTTTGATTGTAGAGATGATTGAAGTTTATCTGAATGGTCAAAAACTTAAAGGTAATGAAGTCGTAATTACCAATGGTATAGAAGTAGAATAATTAATAAAAATAATAAATTAATATAACAATTTAAATATATGTCTAAAGTATTAGGAATTGATCTCGGAACTACTAACTCTTGCATGGCCATCATTGAAGGTGGTCAGCCTAAGGTGTTAGAAAACAAAGAAGGAGCACGTACGACCCCTTCTATTGTTGCAGTATCTAAATCGGGTGAACGTTTGGTGGGGCAACTTGCTAAACGTCAGGCGGTAACCAATCCAGAGAATACCTTGTATTCTATCAAGCGTCTTATTGGTCGTCGTTTTGGTGATGCTGAAGTACAACGCGATTTGAAATTAATGCCGTACAAGATTGTTCAATCTGGTGATGGCGTAAAAATGATGTTACAAGGTAAAGAGTATTCACCACAAGAAGTTTCTGCAATGATTTTGCAAAAGATGAAAGCTGACGCGGAAGAACGTTTGGGTGAGAAGATTACTGAAGCAGTAATTACCGTACCAGCATATTTTGATGATTCTGAGCGTCAGGCTACTAAAGACGCCGGCGAAATCGCTGGTTTAAAAGTTTTGCGTATTATCAACGAACCAACAGCGGCGGCTTTAGCATATGGTTTTGATAAGAAGACCGAACAGAAGATTGCTGTGTATGACCTAGGTGGTGGTACTTTTGATATTTCCATTTTGGAAGTTGCTCCAGATAATGTTCAGGTGCTATCTACTAACGGTGATACCCACTTAGGTGGTGATGATTTTGATCAGAAGATTATTCAATGGATTTTGGATGAATTTAAACGCGACCAAGGAATTGATTTGAGCAAAGATCCTCTTGCATTACAGCGTATTAAGGAAGCAGCAGAAAAGGCTAAAATTGAGCTGTCAACTTCACAAGAATCTGAAATTAATCAGCCTTTTATCACTTCTGATGCTTCTGGTCCAAGACATTTAGTAATCAAGTTTACTCGCGCTAAATTAGAAGAATTAGTTGGTGAATTAGTAGAAGCTACTTTTGTGCCAGTAAGAAAAGCAATGGAAGATGCTAAATTAAAACCAACTGATTTACATGAGGTTGTTATGGTTGGTGGTATGACTCGCATGCCGTTGGTATTAAAGAAGGTAGAAGAATTTTTTGGTAAAAAACCAAATATCAGTGTTAATCCGGACGAAGTAGTAGCCGTTGGGGCTGCTATTCAAGGTGGTGTTTTACATGGTGATGTTAAGGACGTGTTGTTGTTAGATGTTACTCCGCTTTCACTTGGTATTGAAACCATGGGTAGTGTGATGACCAAGTTAATTGAACGCAACACTACTATTCCGACTTCAAAATCACAAGTGTTCTCAACTGCTGCTGATAGTCAGCCAAGTGTAGAGATTAATGTTTTACAAGGTGAACGTCCAATGGCTACTGACAACAAAACTCTTGGTCGTTTCATTCTCGATGGTATTCCACCAGCACCGCGTGGTGTTCCACAGGTTGAAGTAACTTTTGATATTGATGCTAATGGTATTTTAAGCGTAAAAGCTAAAGACAAAGCCACTAATAAAGAGCAATCGATTCGGATTGAATCTTCTTCTGGTTTGTCCAAGGACGATATTGAAAGAATGAGAAAAGATGCTGAAGCACACGCGACCGAAGACAAGCAAAAGCAAGAGTTGATTGAAGCACGTAATTTAGCTGATACCATGATCTACACCACTGAGAAAATGATGAAAGATGTAGAGGAAAAGAAAATCAATATTACTGATGAAGAGAAGAGTAAGGTGAATGATGCTTTAAAAGCAACAAAGGAAGTAAAAGACAAGGACGATGTGGAGGCGATTAAAAAGGCGGGCGAAGAATTATCTAAGGCTGCTCAAGCGGTTGGTATGAAAATGTATCAGCAAGAACAAGCAAGTAAAGGCGGTCAACCAGAAGGCACTCAACCACCACCAGCTGACCAAGGCGGAAGTAATCCAGCTGATCAGGGTCCAATTGAAGGTGAAGTAGTGAAGTAAAATATGATTACTCGTTGTTCAATATGTAAACGGACGCATGGTCAAAAAGGTTATGAATCTGAGGGAATAAGCAGTAATTTGTGTGCTAAGTGTTATGCTGAGTTTTACAAAGACAATATGGATGATTTAGCAGAAGCCTTTAAAAATAACTACGTTCTTCCAGAAGAAAAAGGAGATGTTGTTTGGGAAGGGCCAGAGAAATCTTACGATCCTGATGATTTGGTTTATTACAACCAAATCGTGGCTGAAGTTAGGAGAGAATTGTCGGAAAAAAGAGGCGAAGCTAGGGATACTAGGTGATTGTTATGTCCAAAGATTATTACAAAATATTAGGTATTGAAAAAGGCGCTTCTACCGAAGAGGTTAAAAAAGCTTTCAAGAAAATGGCGATGCAACATCATCCTGATCGACCGGGAGGGGATGAGAAGAAGTTTAAAGAAGCCAACGAAGCTTTCCAAGTCTTAAGCAATGATGAGAAGCGTCAAAAATACGACCAATTTGGCTCTGACTTTGAACAGCAGGGTGGTTTTGGTGGTGGCGCAAGTTGGGAAGATTTTATGCGTGCGGCTCGTGGCCAAGGCGGCGGACAGGCAGATTTTGGCGGTGTTGATTTGGGTGATATTTTCGGCGATCTTTTTGGTGGTGGTTTTGGCGGTGGCGGTCGCAGTCGTGGTCAACGTCAAGCACGTGGTCGCGATATTCAGGTTGATGTAGAAATGGATTTAAAGGAAGTTGTCTATGGGATAGAGCGTGAAATATCTTTGCGTAAACAATCAACTTGTGATGTTTGTAATGGTTCTGGGGGTGAGCCAGGTAGCAAATTAGACACCTGTGCTACTTGTCAGGGTCAAGGCCAGATTGTACAACAACAGCGTACATTCTTGGGCGTAATGCAAACCGTAGCGGTTTGTCCGGATTGCCAAGGAAGAGGGCAAAAGACTAGTAAGAAATGTAAACATTGTGGTGGCGATGGTATTTTGTCAAAACAAACAACGATCAAAGTTAAAATACCAGCGGGTATTGATGAGGGAGAGTCTATCCGTTTAACTGGTTATGGCGAAGCTGCCCCACATGGCGGTACCAGTGGTGATTTGTATGTTCGAGCGCATATTCGTGCGCACAAAGGATTGCAGCGCGAAGGTTTTGATATTTATTCAGAAAAAGAGATAAGTTTTGTTCAGGCAGTTTTAGGTGATAAAGTCGAAGTAGAAACAATTGATGGAATAGTTAATTTGGTTATTCCAGAAGGGATTGAATCTGGTCAGTTGATAAAGATAAAAGGTAAGGGTGTAACACATTTAGGCCGTAGTAGCCGTGGCGATCAATTGGTAAAGATAAAAATTAGAGTGCCAAGACGTTTAAGTCGAGATGCACGTAAAAAGCTGGAAGATTTAAAAGGGGATCTGTAATTTTGACAGATTCCTTTTAATATCGTATTCTTTAGCTGTTATTTAATGTATATTTATGACAAACAAAAAAATGTGGCTAGGTAGTTTATTGGCGTTTTTATCATTAGCGATAATCACACCAGTATCAGCTAAGACAACTCAGCAAATTTTGGATTCCGCTCTTGTGTATTTGCGTGATGCCCAGACAGTTACTTTTTCTGGCACAGTAGCGGTTAAAACGAAATATAAAAAAGTAAAAAGTAGTTCAAGTGATCTTTTTTCTTTGTTTGCTACTAAAGACAGCTCAGCAAAAATGTCGTTTAAAGGCGCGGTAGATGTTACTGATCCAGAGTTTAGCAAAGTTAAGCTCGACTTAAATTATGTTTTTCCAGTTGCTGGTAAAAATTCTAGTGTTAATGTAAATATGGTTCAGGGCGGTAAGAGTTATTATTTCTTTCTTAATTCTCCAGAGTTAGAAAAAATGGCTTCTAGTTTTATTGATCTTTCAGTTGTGACTAACAAATGGATTGAATTTAATCTGGATAGTTTCTTAGAACAGATGAAGTCAGCTGGGTTGGATCTTGACTCCACCAGTTTGTCTAGTGCCAGTTCGATTGATCCGTTAAAAGAAAAAGCACTAATAAAATCTTTGCAGAAAAACAAGGTGTTGAAGGCTGTTAAGTTGGCTGATTCAAAAATCAATGGCCAGACAGTTAATCATTTGGTACTTACACTTAATCGTGTTGGTTTACAGAATTTTTTAATTGATTATGCAAAGATAGCGGGTGAGACAATGACGGCGAAAGATAAAAAAGATTTAAGTAAAAAAGTTGCTGCTTTAAAATTACCAAACATTGATTTATGGGTAGATAAAGCAAAGGGTTACCCGGTACGTTTTTCTTTCCGTAATATTTCTGATAGTAAATATTATACGACTACATCTGATGTCGTATTTAATATGGCTGGCTTTGATAAGCCAGCAGATATTGAGATTCCTTTTTCTGCTGAGCCGATTGAGAATGTGTTTAATAGCCTGAAGAATCAGATTGCTTCTTCTACTGCTAGTTCAATAGAATATAGCACTACTGCAAGTTTGGATACGTTATAGGTTTTATCTTGACAAAAGTATTTTTAAAATTATACCAATTATGGTATAATTTTTTTATGGTCGAAGTGTATAGTTGTAAGTTTAATTAGTGTTTATTTATTTTTTTAAATAAAGTGTATATGAAAAAAGTATTACTTTCATTAACAGTGGCCGGCTTATTGCTAGCGACTAACCCAGTTTTGGCTACAACATCTACTACTTCTACCCCTGGCGCTAGAGAAGAAGTGCGGGTTGAGAAAAAGGAGTTAATTCAGAAGGTTAAAACTTTAAAAGAAGAAGCGGCAGAGAAAATTAAAAAGTTGCGTGAGGAAAACAAGACTAAGCAGGATAGACTTTCAGCTGCGCGCAAAGAATTAGACGCTGCTAAAAAAGCAGCTTTAGAGGCACGTAAAGTTGCTTACAAGATTGCACAAGATAAATATTTGGCTGCTTTAAAAGCTGCGTTAATAGCACGTAAGGCTGAATACAAGACAGCGCAGGACACCTACCTTGCAGCGCTAAAAGCGGCACAAGAGAAATATAATCTGACAAAGAATGTTGTGCCGGTTGTTGCAACTACTAGTACAGTAAATACTAACACAACTACACAGTAATATAGATAATTAAAAAATCCTTCGTTTATCGCGAAGGATTTTTTTTGTCTAATATTTCGTTTACCATTTTATCCGCTTCTTTGTTGTTGTGTCTTAGCACATGGCGGTAGGTAGTTTTTTTGAAGGCGGTAGATGCGTTGTATGCTTGGACAAACAATTTTTGCAATGTAGCTTCGCGTACACGGTATTCTTGTTTCATTTGTTTGGTGACTAACTCGCTGTCTAGCACGCATTCTACTTCGGTAGCGCCTAGTTCTTTAGCTTTTTTTAGGCCAGAAATTAAAGCGGAGTATTCAGCGTAGTTGTTAGTTTGTTCTCCTAGGTATTCACCGTAAGCAGCGAGAACTTTACCGGCTTCATTTTTAACAACGACTCCTGCTGCGGCAGGTCCGGGATTACCGCGTGCTCCACCGTCAGTAAATATGGTTAGTTTCATAAATATATTAATATTCTAATTCCCAAATTCCACTGCCGTTTTTTTCTGGCTGATTAGTGGAGAAGTATAAAATCTTGTTTTTATTTTCTACTGCGCTGCTGTTAATTTTTTTGTCTATTAGAGCGTGTCCAACGTCATAGTAGGGGAACAGGACAGTTGCTTTGTCGTTCCAGATTAAAGCTAAGGTGTTATATTCATCTAGTGGCCATACTTGTTGCAGCTGTTCGCCTGAGCGGTTAAGCAAAACAGGTTCATTTCCTTCGCTAAATGATATTAATTCCCAAGGTGTCCATATTAGCCACCAGGAGTTGAAGTCAGAGATTAGGGAATTTTCACCGTTGATATTAAAATATTTGTTAGAGCTAACGATCAACATCTCAGAACTATTGTTTTTTTTGAGTAAAGCAGTGTTGCCTTGGGCGGCGTGAAGAGACCAAGTGCTTAAAGTCGGGTTAGTATTATTAGGAAAAACATTGTTTGTGGATAAGTCGGCAGCAAAGCCCAAAGTGTCTTTGATTACCTTAATTTGGTTAGTAGTGGTGTTGGTTTGCAAAGTCCAAAGCGCACCACTTTCGATCGTCCAATCTAAATATTTATTGTCAGTCATTTCAATTATTTTTTCAGTATTGGGTCGAGCAACAAATATTTTCTTACTAGTACTAAAAACTAATTCTGGCTCCACAGTTTCTTGCCATTCATATTTATTGATAGTTTTACCGTCGGGACTGATTATTGGCCATTCTTTTTGTTTTTCGGTGTCAACAATTGTTAAGGTTGCGTTATTTTTTTCCGCTATAGATAGGTAATATTGTTTTTTTGACCATTTCAATACAGGTGGATCTTTTTTTGTCCATTTTAAAAGTGCTTTTTCTACCTGGGTGTTATGGTCATAGATCCAGATATTTGGTGCAGAATAATAGGCGAGGTAGCGCCCGTCAGAAGAAAGAGTCAAACTATCGCCTGAGCGGTTTATTATTTTCTTTGGTTCGTTGTTTTTAAGTAGGGATATTTCTTTGATATACACTGTTTGTTTATTTTTTACCTCAATTTCTTTTTGCCAGTCATAGTATCCAAGAGCCGTTATTCTTATTACATATTTACGAGGAGTAATATTGTTTAAACGAATTGGAATGTTGCCTTTAATCTCGATATCATTTAAAAATACTTTAGCATCGGTTGGTTTGATATCAATACTAATCGAACCAGTCTCACGCAAAAGACCGTTGCGCCAGTCATATCGATAACCAGCAGCGAGCATGACGATAATCGGGAATAATACGAAAAAGAGGATAAAACAAGAAATCAGGAGCGCACGACGCCAGTTTTTAGTAAGATGACTGCCGGGATATTCCATAGAATTTTTAGTTTGGGTGTGGTGTTGGTTAACAATTGCCAAAAACACCATTTTAAGATACAATTACTATAATTTAAAAACTAAGATAAGTCAATTTTATGCCTTATTTATCAATCAATGGTGGAAAGAAATTGTCTGGTAGTATAGTTAACCAAACTGCCAAAAATTCTGCTTTGGCCATCATTTGTGCCAGCCTAATGACTAAAGGGAAAACTACCCTAGTAGATGTACCGGAAATCGAAGAGGTTAACAGCATGTTGAAGTTGTTATCAAGTATCGGTGTTGTTTTTTCTTGGCAAGGAAAGGGTAAATTAGTAATTGACACCTCTCATCCTTTGCGTTTGGAAAAAATGGATCGGGTGGCCGCAGAAAAGATGCGTTCTTCCTTGTTTTTGTTTGGTGCATTAGCGGCTCGTGTCAAAGATTACAAATTGTATAAATCGGGTGGTTGTAAGCTGGGTGCACGAACAATTCGTCCGCATCTTTTTGCTTTAGAAAAAATGGGTGTGCGAGTGGAATCGAAAGAATGTTTTTATCAGGTAAAAAACAGTCCATTAAAATCAGCTGAAATTGTAATGTATGAGTCGGGTGATATGCCAACTGAGAATGCTATTATGGCAGCGGTGTTGGCAACGGGTGTTACTACCATTAAAATGGCATCGTCCAATTATATGGTTCAAGATTTGTGCTACTTTTTACTTAAGGCCGGAGCGAAGATAAAAGGAATAGGTACTACCACTTTAACAATTAGTGGAGTTAAATCTTTAAAGCCAGTAAAAAATTACCCAATTATCCCTGATCCAATTGTAGCAATGACATATTTATCAGTCGCAATTACTACTGATTCGCGCTTAACAATTAAAAATTGTCCGTTAGATTTTCTTGAACTAGAACTTTGTAAGTTAGAAGTGATGGGTCAGAAGTATGTTTTAAAAAACAAGAAGAAAAGTAAAAATGGTAATTTTGTTATCGTGGATATTGAAATTATTCCTAGCCGCCTCAGTGCTTTGCCAGATAAAATTGAAGGCCGACCATTTCCGGGGTTAAATATTGATAACTTACCGTTGTTTGCTCCGATCCTTGCTAAGGCTGAAGGCCGAACTTTAATGCATGATTGGGCATATGAAAATCGTGCTGTTTATCTTTTGGATTTACAGAAATTAGGGGCCAAGGTTACTTTGTTAGATCCGCACCGAATTTGGATTGAAGGACCAACTAAATTTGTGCCCAATGAGATTATCGCTCCACCAGCACTTCGACCGGCAGTTAATGTGCTTGTTTGCATGTTGGCCGCTCCAGGTCATTCCATTTTACGTAACCCTTATGAAATTGATCGGGGTTATGAAAGTTTGTATGAAAATTTAAACCGCGTTGGTGCGGATATTAAAGTAGTAAAAGAATAACTATGGAAAACAACTCTTCTCCTCAAAGATTGCGCGCTAAGCGATATGCTGGATTTTATCTAACGATAATTTTGCTTATCGTTGTTTTTGGTTTTGGTATATTGGTTGGCCAACGCATGGTAGTTAAAAAAGAAATTAAACAAAATGGCGGTGACATGGAAATTGCGAAAGTATTAAATTTGTATACGAACAATCGCGATATAGACAGTGTTGATTTTAATCAGTTTTGGAAAGTGTGGGATGAGGTAAAGGCCAAATATTACAAACAGCCGGTTAAAGATAGCGATTTGTTTTATGGTGCGATTCAAGGTTTGGTATATTCTTTGAATGATCCATATTCAGTATATATGCCACCAACAGCAGCAGCTGATTTTATGAAGAGCCTATCTGGTGAATTTAGCGGTATTGGCGCTGAGATTGGTGTAAAGAACAACCAATTGGTAGTAGTGGCACCGATTCCAGGTACGCCAGCTGCTAAAGCTGGATTACGATCGGGTGATCGGATTTTAGCGATTGATACCAAAGATACTGCTGGTATGGATGCTAACGCAGCAGTGGAAAAGATTCGTGGTGAAGCTGGTACGACAGTTGTTTTAACCATTTCACGTGATGGTTGGGCAAAAGCGGAGGATATTAGTATTGTTCGCGCTAAGATTAATATTCCAGCAGTGTCGTGGGAAGAAAAACCAGGTAGTGTGGCCTATGTTCGTATTATGCAATTTAATGACGATACGACTGCCATGTTTGGTAAAGTGATAAAAGAGATTAAGAAAAAGGGAATAAAGAAAATTGTGTTGGATTTACGTAATAATCCAGGAGGATATTTAGATGGCGCGATTGAGATGGCTAGTGAGTGGATACCAGAAGGCAAGATTGTTTCAGAAAAATTTAGTGATGGTAAAACAAATGATCAAGTAGCACTAGGCAATCCTCGACTTGATGGGTTTAGGACTGTGGTGTTAGTTAATGGCGGGTCTGCCTCTGCTTCAGAGATTGTTGCCGGTGCCTTGCAAGATCATCAGCGAGCGACGATTATAGGAGAGAAAACATTTGGCAAGGGTTCGGTTCAAGACTATGAACCATTCTCTGATGGGTCAGCTTTAAAGATTACTGTAGCCGCTTGGTATACACCAAATGGAAAAAGTATTAATGAGCTGGGAATTACACCAGACATTGAAGTGAAAGAGGATTGGACTAAGGAAGAAGTGGGGAAAGACGCGATGATTGATAAAGCACTGGAGTTGTTAAAATAGAAAGATAATATAAAAACACCGCGGGTTAAATTCCGCGGTGTTTTTACTGTATAGTTATTATATTCTCTCCTGCCAATGTTTGTCAGTTTCTACCTCCAGCTCAAGAAATACTTTTTTGTTTAATGCTGTTGATAATTCTTTGCGGGCGGCAATGCCGATTTCTTTGATTGAACGACCGCCAGTACCGATGATCATTTTCTTGTAGCGGCTGTCATAAGTGTAGATATTGGCTTTCACAATAATCATGTCTTCTCTTTCTTCCATGCTTTCTACCTCAACATGAACAGTATATGGCACCTCTTGACGTAAGGCTAAAAGGATTTTTTCTCGGATTATTTCTGCTGCCCAAAAGTTCTTATCAATATTTGTTATTTGATTATCCAAATACAATTCGCCACCTTCTGGTAAAAGTTCAAAAACTTTCTGACGCAATGGTTCAACGTGACGGTCTAGTAAAGCGGATAATTCAAATGTGGCAGTAAATTCTTCAGAAAGTGCTTTGTAGTCATTTAGATATTCTTTTTGTCTTTCTGGTAAATCAGACTTGTTAAGCACTAAAATTTTTGGTGATTTTATTTTTCTTAGTAATGCTAAGATGTATCTTTCCTCAGTGCCGATTTCTTTGGTTGGATCAACTACATAGATAGCGACATCAACATCTTGAACAGCTTCTTTTACGCGTTCTTCTAGTTTTCCATTGATTGCACTATGTCCACCTTTAAAAATACCTGGGGTATCGATAAAAACAGCCTGCCCTTGCGGACTGTTTAGTACTCCGTGTATAATATTTCTAGTAGTTTGTGGTTTGTGAGTTACGGCCGCCACTTTAGTACCAATTAAGGTGTTCAAAAGGGTGGATTTGCCGACGTTAGAACGGCCGATTAGAGTAACAAAACCGGACTTAAACGCTACTTTTTCTGTTTCTTTTTGCATAAGGATACATTTGTCAAAATAGTGACTAGATGCTATAATAGCACAAATAGCGTAAAAATCAAGTTATGAAGGTTGTTTTATTACAAAAGGTCCCTGGGATAGGGGACGTAGATGATGTAAAAGAGGTGGCTGATGGCTATGCTCGTAATTTTTTATTCCCTAACCATTTAGCCGTTCAGGCTTCAGTTGGTACAGTCGCTCAGGTTAGTGCTCACAAGAAAAAGTTGGCTAAAGAAGCAGAAAATGATTTAAAAGAACAGCAGTCAATAGCCGACCGATTAGATGGTTTGGTGATAGAACTAAAAGAAAAAGTTAGTGATAAAGGTTTGCTGTATGCGGCCGTTGGCCCACAGCGGTTAGTGGATGAATTAAAGAAGAATGGTTTTGATGTCATCAAATCGCAAATTACGATGAAACCGATTAAAGAAGAAGGAGAATTTACTGCTACGGTTCGTCTCCGTCATGGTTTAGAGGCCAATGTCAGTATCATTGTCTCCGCCTAACTCCCGCCCTCGTCGGCGGGTTTTTTATTTTTTTAATTTTGTGATATAATCCTTGAGTAATTTTTATATATGAATACAAAATATATTTTCGTGTTAGGAGGGGTGTTATCAGGCGTTGGTAAGGGAGTAACTAGTGCATCTATTGGCCGGATGTTTAAAAGTCGTGGATATAATGTATCAGCGATTAAAATTGACCCATATATTAATGTGGATGCTGGCACAATGAACCCCGTAGAGCATGGCGAAGTGTTTGTGACTGACGATGGGGATGAAACTGACCAGGATATTGGTAACTATGAAAGATTTTTAAATACCGATATTTTGTCATTGAATTATATGACAACGGGTCGTATTTATCAGAGTATTATCGAGAAAGAGCGTAGCATGTATTACAAGGGCAAATGTGTACAGGTAGTACCGCATGTTCCATTGGAGATTGTCGCTCGAATTAAAAAAGCAGCGGAGCACGCGAAGTGTGATTTGATGATTATCGAAGTAGGTGGCACAGCTGGCGAGTATGAAAATATTTTGTTTTTGGAAGCAGCTAGAATGATGAAGTTAGATAATCCGGACGACGTACTTCTTATCTTGGTAAGTTATTTACCGGTACCAGGACATTTGGGTGAAATGAAAACAAAGCCAACTCAACATGCGGCACATGATTTGAATCATTGTGGTCTTCAGCCTGATTTTATCGTCGCTCGTGGTAGAGAAGCGCTTGATAAGCCGCGTCGAGAGAAGTTGGCTTTCTTTTGTTGGTTGCGGTCAGAGAACGAAGTTATTTCAGCACCAGATGTAGAAAGTATCTATGATATACCGGGTATTTTTGAAAAACAAAATTTTGCTTCTTTGATATCTAAAAAGTTACATTTTAAATTGAAAGCAAAAGTAGACAATGCTTGGGACAAATATGCTGCTAAAATAAAGACAGCGGAAAAGGTGGTAAAGGTAGCGGTAGTAGGAAAATATTTTGGTACTGGTAATTATACTTTATCGGATTCATATATTTCAGTAATTGAAGCAATTAAACATGCCTCGGCTTTTAATAATGTTAAAGTAGCTTTAACTTGGATTGATGCGGAAGAATATGAAACTAATACTACTAAAGTAAAGGAATTAAAAAATTACAATGCCATTATCGTTCCAGGTGGTTTTGGTGCCAGAGGAGTAGAAGGCATTATCGCAGCAATTCGTTTTGCGCGTGAGAATAAAATTCCTTACTTAGGTTTGTGTTATGGTATGCAGTTAGCAACAATTGAATTTGCTCGTAATGTATTAGGGCTTAAAGATGCTAACACTGAGGAGATTAATCCGAAGAGCTCGAACCTATTAATTCACATCTCACCTAATCAAGTGGAGAATGTAAAAAACAACCGCTATGGTGGTACTATGCGTTTAGGAGCTTTTAACTGTGATTTAAGAAAAGGAACCAAAGCGTATGTTGCTTATGGCACAGATCATATTAGCGAACGTCATCGCCATCGTTATGAGTTTAACAATGAATATATTAAGCAATTAGAAGAAAAGGGTATGATTATCTCTGGTATAAACCCAGAGAGAAATTTAGTGGAAATAGTGGAAATGAAAGATCATCCATATTTTGTTGGTTCACAGTTCCATCCCGAGTTTAAATCTCGTCCATTAGATCCACATCCTTTATTTGTGGGGTTGATAAAAGCAGCGTTGAAGTAAAGAAAAGTAAAAAGATTAAAAAAGACCTAAAATTAGGTCTTTTTTGGTATATAATATTGACAAAAACTATACTTTTTGTTAGGGTAAACACAACTAGTGCCGTTTTGACCAGGTGGTCGGACGGTATGCCACACCGAAAGGAAGGGACCTCATGACCGAGGAACAGAAGAAGAACCGTAGCGTGATGGCGCTGTTGTGGCTGCTCGGCTACACCGACGAGCAGCGCCTCGTGCCCGACGACAGCTGGGGCGAGAGTGCCACGGCCGCGCTCAAGGCTTACCAGAGCGACCACGATCTGCCGATCACGGGCGTGTTGGACAAAGCCACGAACGAGCGCCTGGAGCAAGAGCGGGCGACAGACCTCGCCGCAGACGCCAGCCTCACGGCCAAGCAGTGCGCGCTCATCCTCTTCGACGTCGTCGGCGACGAGTTCAAGGCCGACGGCGAGTGGGGTATCCACATGAACGCCGCAAGCGAAGCGCTCGTGGTCATGGTCTCGAACGAGTTCAGCTACCTCCAGCTCTAGTCCAGGACTTGCTTCGCGCTGACCTTCTTCGCCCGTAGCGTTGAGGGTCTGACGGAACGCCGCTCTTTTCTTCCCTCCCATGGGTTCGGTAGTGCAATTCTTGCACAAAATTGAACCTGTCACAACAGTCCCAACACCGAACCTCTAGAGCAGTAAAATATTTTTACTTCTGTAGAGGTATTGGGACTAAGAACATAAGAACCATCGAAATAATTCGGTGGTTTTTTTATGTTTATATATTGACCTTTTATCATTTTTATGTAAGTATGTATTCAAACAGAAGTCGTTAGGTCGGGGGCTTGACGACAGGCGAATTGTTAGGAGGGTTTCATGACCGAAAAGAATCGGCTCCTCAGAATCCAGGCGATGCTGTTCTTGCTCGGCTTCGACGACGATGGCAAGTTGATCGTCAACGGCGAGGACACCAACTCCTCGAAAGCGGCGATCGCGGCGTATCAGACCGATCGTGGTCTGTCGATCACGGGTGAGCTCGACAACGACATGTGGAACTATGTGCGAACGCACGAGAGAATCGATGGTATGCCCAAGGGTGCCGGGCTGATGCAGCATCAGTGCGTGCTCATCTTGTGTGGATGTGTGAGCGACGACTTCGTCGCCAACGGTGAGTGGGACCAGCCTACACAGGCCGGGTTCCTGAGCCTGGTAGTCGGGGTTATGGAGCGCCACTACATTCAATTAGACGGGCGATTAGAAGGTGGCGAGTGAGTCTCTGTCTCGTTTTTTCTTCCGGCGTAGTTCACGCCATCCCAATCTTTAGCCGATCGTGCGGAGTAGGGGGTTTGTGAACTAACCATCTGTTTGAACTCAAACTGCCTCCTCTGCTTTGGTGATTTAAAAAAACCGCCAGGGTAGAAGGCAGTTTTTGTTTTGTTATTTTTTTATTCTATCTTCCTTTTAATCCGAGGATAATGTTAATCGTTCGTAGGATTATGGCAAGATCTAAAAGTGGGCCACGGTTTTTAATGTAGTAGAGATCATATTCTAGTTTGCGAAGGTTTTCGTCAACTGTGCCGTAATAGTTATGTTGCAATTGTGCCCAACCAGTTAAACCCGGTTTTACCAAGTGTCTAATTGCGTAGAATGGCATAGCTTGAGTTAAGGTATCAACAAACTCTGGTCGTTCTGGTCGTGGGCCAATCAAAGTCATTTCTCCTTTAAAGATGTTAATTAATTGTGGTAATTCATCTAAACGTGTGAGACGTAAGAATTTGCCAACAGTAGTAATGCGATTATCTTTTAGTCCAGCATATTGTGGGCCGTTAGTTTCGGCACTGCCGTCAGCGTTTAATACTCGCATTGAGCGATATTTGTAGATTTTAAAAATCTTGCCGTCTCTACCTACGCGGTTGTGGGAGTAAAAGATCGGTCCTTTAGAGCTTAATTTGATTAAGGGGGCGATAATTGGGAAGGTTATTGCAAAAAATATGGACATTACTGTGGCTGCCACATAGTCTAAGAGTAACTTAGCACGGTCGTATATTTTTTTATTTTGTTCTTGGAGGTTGGTTAAAAACCAGGTTTCAGACAAAGTAAACGGTGGTACTCTTTTTATTATTTTCTCATAAAACTCTGCTAGTGTTTCAATTTGAGCACGACGGAAAAGATTCTTGTAAAGTGCTTTTGTTAAAGCGGGATCAGACTCAAAAGCGGGAGCAACAACCATGAGGTCAAACGGGGGTAATTCTTCTGGGTTTTTGTATTGGGGAATTTCAGTTGGTATGTTTTCAGTGTTAGGAGAAAACACGCCAGTTATTTTGTAACCAAATTGTGGTCGGTTAATTAGGAAATCAATTAATTCTTTTGTTTCGGGAGTAACACCAGCAAAAGCGATGGTTGCTTTCCAAATTGAAGTGGAAAGTAATTTGTTGTATATTGTTCGCCAGATGGCGATGAAAAGAAAGCCAATTAAGCCAGTTAAGATTAAAATTGTTTTTGGTGAAGAAGTGGCTTTGATATTTAGGTAAAAGAAAACGATACCAGCTACAATCCAGATGCTAGCAGCTAATACGAGTTTGCTGTACATCTCTGTTTTATTTTTTAATCTGGTAACATCAAACAGACCGGTGATAAACATAATGACGGCAGCAAAAAAGAACAGCACCGTCATTGGTGAGATAATATCAAGCAAGCTGTCTAAGTGGCCTTGGCGCACAGTTAGGGCAGCAAAGAGGCCGAGATAGAGACAGACTAGGTCGCCGCCTAAAAGAGTGAGCTGTTTCAATCTATACACAATTTTGGTATAATGTTTATATGTTTAAACCTTATCATTTTTTAGGGAAAAAATCAATTGCCTCTATTTTGGCTGTTATTTTGCTTTTGCCTAGTTTTGCTTTTGCTGCTGTTCCAGATGACGATCTGTATCCGCAGCAAAAAGAGGTTTGGGATTTGGTTAAATTAGAACAAGCTTGGAATTTTGCTACTGGTTCGCCTCAGGTAGTAGTGGCGGTTATTGATACTGGGGCAGATATTTTTCATCGTGATTTGGAAGATAATATTTGGTTTAATCCGTACGAGATTGCAGATAACGGTATCGATGATGATAGTAACGGGTATATTGATGATGTTAATGGTTGGAATTTTATTGAAAACAACAATAACGTACGTCCGTCGGTTTTTGAGAATACAGATGATCCAGAAGCCGTACGGCATGGTACTATCATTTCTGGTTTAATTGGCGAACAGGGTAATAACGGTAGAGATGGTGTGGGTATTAATTGGCAAGTAAAGATTATGCCACTGCGAGCGATCAGCAGTGATGGTTCAGGTTTTTTAGAAGATGTGGCTAAGGCGGTTGATTATGCT
Organism: uncultured Gammaproteobacteria bacterium; assembly: GCA_964535515.1. Classification (GTDB taxonomy): domain Bacteria; phylum Patescibacteriota; class Patescibacteriia; order Magasanikbacterales; family GWA2-37-8; genus CAZHTA01. The sequence goes on along the minus strand of CAZHTA010000008.1, from coordinate 5,349 downwards.
GTTAACAATGGTGCAATGGTGATTAGTTTGAGTATGGTAAGTATTGATAGCGAAGATCTTTTGAAAGTGAGTTTACGTGCAGCGTATGAAAAAGGCGTGGTAATTGTTGCGGCAGCGGGTAATGATGGGGAGCGTGTTAGTAAAGATAATCCGGTTTATCCAGTTTGTTTGGATCAGGGAGATAAAGAAAATTGGATAATTGGTGTTGGGTCAATTCATCCGACTGGTAAATTGAGTTGGTTTTCTAATTATGGCGAATGCGTGGATCTGTATGCTCCAGGAGACAAGATTTACAGTATTGAAAGATATGCGCCACAGTTTGGTTACAATGAGGAGTTCGGTGGACCTTGGAAGGGGACCTCTTTTTCTACCCCGATAGTGGCGGGGGCAGCGGCTCTAATTAAATCGCTTCATCCGGATTGGAAGGCAGACAAAATTATTGAGACTTTGTTAAGTACGACTACTAAGTTTTATTTGGATAAATCTGAAAAGATGCCGGCTAAAATTGTTAACATTGGTGCAGCAGTAGAATTGGCAGCACAAACGGAAACTTTGGTTGAGTCAAATGCTGCGTATTATTACTATTTTACTAAAAACGAGATTCGTCGGCGTGATCGAGCATTGCGTGATCGAGGAGCGATCGCACGGTTGACTGATATTAAAATCGTTGATTTGGTAGCTAAAACAAATTTATTTGGTCAAACTGATTTGGCGGTATTGATTCAGCGCGGTAGCCATTATTATGTTAGGTTGTATAAAGAAAATGGAGTTTGGTGGCAAGAATTTGCCGTTCAAACGGAAAAGTTAGGCAAAGAGATTAGTCTGCCAAAGAAAATTGTTTGGGGTGATAGTGAGGTTAAAGTAACTTTTGCATTTAAGAAAAAGACTCGGTTGGCTTCATATGATCGTTTGGGTAAGAAGTTGCAAATTAAAGATCAAAATACCCCAGTTTTGGCTAAAAAGTAGGGGTAGTTTTTGTTTTAAAATCCTTGTATTATCTAATCGGGAATGATATAATGTTCCTATAAAATAACCCATATATTTATGCCAGAGAATCAAATTTTTGAGAAAAAAAATGTCTTAGTAACCGGTGGTGCTGGTTTTATCGGCTCGCATCTTTGCGAACGTTTGCTCAAGGAAGCGAACGTAATCTGTGTTGATGATTTTTCTAATTCTCATCCGGACAATGTTAATCATCTTTTGCAATATCCTGATTTTGAGTTTATCAATCATGATATTACTCAGCCAATTGATTTAGACAAGTTTGATGAGTTAGATAAGTTTAAAGTAAAATTTCAGGGTATCCAAGAAGTATATCATTTAGCTTGTCCGACTAGTCCAAAGGATTTTGAAAAGTTAAAGATGCAATCACTCTTAGCAAACTCATCGGCCATGATTAACACTTTGAACATAGCTGTTAAGTACCGCGCTAAGTATGTCTTTGCTTCTAGTTCAGTAGTGTATGGCGATCCAACGGACAAAATTAATACTTTTCCAGAGAATTTTCAGGGTGTAGTGAATCATTTAACACCGCGTGCTTGTTATGATGAAGGCAAACGTTTTGCCGAGACCTGCGTTGAAACATATCGTCAGATGTATGGGTTAGATGCTAAAATCGTGCGTGTCTTTACTACTTACGGACCACGCATGATGTTACGTGAGGGTTTGTTTATCCCAGATTTTACTTTAGATGCATTAAGCGGAAAAGATTTGGTAATTTATGGTGATGAGTCATTTACCACTTCTCTTTGTTATGTTGCTGATGTCGTATCGGGAATCGTGCGTTTAATGGCTACTGGACCAGAAGTAAAACTTGTTAATATTGGCGGTGATCAAATCTACCGGTTAGTTGATGTTGCTAATATGATTGTTAAAATGACAGGATCGTCTTCGCGGGTAGTTTTTGAGCCAGCCTTGTTGTTTGCGACTAAGAAGGGTATGCCAGATTTAACTTATGTCAAAGAAACATTAGGTTGGATGCCGTTGGTACGCTTAGAAGATGGCTTACAAAAAACAATTGATTATACCACTGCCAACAAAGAAGTGTTGTTATACAATCATGATCAATAGTTAGAAACAAAGTTAGAACTATGGAATTAATTGTTGTACCAGCTTGGAATGAGGCCGGAAGAATTGGTCGCGTAATCCGCGACCTTTTTCAACATGGTTGGAATAACATTTTAGTGGTAGACGATGGTTCAGATGATGCAACTATTTTATTAGCTAAAGAAGCTGGAGCAAAAGTTGTTTCGCATTTAATTAACCGAGGGCAAGGAGCGGCTTTGGAAACTGGCAATGAATATGCTCGGCGTAATGGTTTTGATATAGTGGTACATTTTGATGGCGATGGTCAATTAAGTCCAGATGATATTAAAGGAGCGATAGAAAAAATTAACTCCGGGTATGATGTTGTATTGGGATCGCGTTTTTTGGATGGTCGTTCAAAATTACCTTGGATGAAGCGATATATTTTCTTGCCAGTCGCTCGTCTTATTAATCGTTTTTTAACTGGCGTTAAATTATCCGATGTGCATAATGGTTTTCGGGTGTTGAATGGGGTGGCTTTAGAAAAGATGAGAATCACACAAGATGGTATGGCGCATAATTCGGAGATTGTGGCCAATTTGCGTATTCTGGGCCTGCGTTATACTGAATTGCCGGTGGAAATAAAATATTATGAATATGGTCGGGGAATGGGGGAAGGGTTTAAAATTATTTTTGATTGGATATTTAAAAAATAAATATGTTAGCAATACAAATTATTTTATTAGTTTTTTTCTTGTTTGCTTGGAGTCGAGTGCTACAGCGATATCGTTTGGACGAGATTGGATTAAAAGAGTTGATTATCTGGTCAGCGTTTTGGTTAGTTGCCGGGTTAGTAGTGATTGTACCAAATTCTACTAGTACGATTGCCAAAGCAGTCGGTATTGGACGAGGCGCAGATTTGATTGTCTATATTTCTTTAGCTTTGTTGTTCTATATTCTCTTCCGTATTTTGTATCGTTTGGAAAAGATTGAAAAAAATATTACCAAGTTAACACGCGAATTGGCATTAAAAGATAGTGAGAAAAAGGAATAATTGGTATGAAGATTGCGCATGTAGTATCTACATTTTGGCCGCACTTTGGTGGTATGGGCAGTGTTTGCCAAGAAGAGGCGACTAGATTAGTTGCGCTTGGGCACGAAGTAACAGTGTTTACTTTGCGTTATCCAAAATTTGTTTACCCTCCAACGAATGATTTTGCTTTTAAGATTGAACGTTTACCAACTTGGTTAAAGTGGGGAGATGCAGGGATTATTCCGGCTTTAACTAAAAAATTAAAAGATTTTGATGTGGTGCATTTGCATTATCCATTTTATGGTGGAGCAGAGTGGGTATGGCAGGCTAAACAACGTTACAATAAAAAGTGTGTTATCACTTACCACATGGATGCACAGCCAACGGGATGGGGGAAAAAGTTGGTGCAATTTTTTTATGGCGTACTTTTTGCTAAGCAAATTTTAAATGCGGCGGATAAAGTAATTGTTTTTAGTAAAGATTTTTTACGACAAACCAAGTTTGGTTTAAAAATTTTACCTAGTAAGTTAGTTGTTTTACCAAATGGAGTGGATACAAAGTTATTTGTACCAAGCGATGTTGTGCTGACAGAAAAGACTTTGTTGTTTGTAGGTAATTTGTTACTAGTAAAGCGTTTGGATTTACTATTACGTGCTTTAGTTGGTTTGCCAAATGAAGTAAAATTAAAGGTGGTGGGTGGTGGTTATGCTGAAAAAGAGCTTCAAGCACTTACTAAAGAATTAAAAATTGAAGAGCGAGTAGATTTTGTTGGTCCGATTAGTGACCAGAAACAATTGGTAAAGTTTTGCCAGAGCGCCTGGGCGTTGGTAGTACCATCAGACTATGAATCATTTTCCTTGGCGGCGGTTTATGCTATGGCCTGTGGCTGTCCGGTAGTAGGGAGTGATGTGCCAGGTTTAGCAGATAAAATTTTTAATGGGAAAAATGGTTTTCTTTTTACCCCAGGTTCAGTTAGTGATTTGCAGGAAAAATTAAATAAAGTGTTAACATTATCTTTATCAGAAAGAACGCAGATGGGGATTGAGGCGCGGCAGTTGATGGTGGAGAAATATGATTGGGATAAACATGTGGCGGAGTTAGAGAAAATATATCAATCACTATGAGTTTTGATTACGAAAAATTAACTTGGGGCAAAGGAATTGCTTCGTTGTCTTCGTCTGATCCAACGGCTTTTCGATTATGGCGTAGTCTAAAGTGGTTAAAGGATTTACCTGCTGGTAGTAAAGTGTTGGAGGTAGGGTCAGGCGCTGGGCAGTTTATCCGAGCTTTTAAAAAGAAACATCAAGAATGGGAGTGTTTTGGAACAGATATTAGTGTTGCTGCTTTAGAAGACGCAAAAAAGGCCAATGATGGTGTAACTTATGATTTGGCGCAAGAAAATACTCTGCCTTATGCGGATGGTAGTTTTTCCGCCGTGTTAGTTTTTGATGTATTAGAACATGTAGAAAATCCACAGAAAGTTTTAGCTGAAATTTTTCGGGTTTTAAAACCAGGTGGTAAGTTTTATTCTTTTATACCCTGTGAAGGGGATTGGTTATCAATGTGGTATTGGTTGCGCGGTTTTTCTAGTTGGAAAGATTTAACAGAAAAATATGCTGGTCATATTAATCATTGGTCGCGCCAAGCGTGGTTAGAGTTATTGGTTAAGACAGGTTTTAAAGTTAGTAAGATAAACTACAGCGAACATTTTTTTGGGCAATTACTTGGTTTGGCTGCTTTTCGTCTGATGAATCGAGCGGCTTTAAAAAATGGGGGAGCGCAGATTAACAACGAAATGTTTTTTTCTAACTTGTCATCTAATCATGGTTGGTTTTCTTTTTTTAAAGACAGAGTGAATGGTTTAGTTTTTTTTGAGTCAATAATTGGCAGAAGGATTCCTTCGCCTAACATGCATGTTTTATTAGAAAAAAAGTGAGTATGGAAAACGAAGTACGTGTTTTACACATCATCCCATCGGCTTTTGAATATTTTGATGACATTAAAAATTATGCTTTTGGTTTGGTGGGGGAGATAAACAAGAACAAAGGCATTTCGGCTGATGTTTTTACCTTGCAGTATGGCCCGCCAACACGTGTTGAGAAGAAAGAAGTTGATGTGGTGGCGCCAGAACAAGAATATATTGGTTCCGAGTCTTTGGATGAGGCAGTTGATGAGTTTTCCTATTTTGACATTATCCATCTGCATGCTCCGTTCTTGGGTGGGGCCAAGAGAATTCTGCAATGGAAAAAGGATCATCCAGAAATTCCTTTAATTATCACATATTATCGGGG
>CAZHTA010000007.1:0-50221 GCA_964535515.1 uncultured Gammaproteobacteria bacterium | reverse complement strand
GTGTCCCATTTACGTCCAAAGTGTATGCTGGGGTGGTAGTACCAATGCCGAGACTGCCGCCAAAGTAACTAGCCGTACTCGTACTATTAATACTCAAATTACCATCCGCCATTATGCCGCCCATGCCAACATTCAAACCATTTCTGATGTACAAGTTGTTGCCCACATCTACATTCTCAGTTATTGTTAAATCATTAGACTGAATGTTGCCAGCGTACATAGCTGGAGTTTCTAAACCGTTAATATCCACAATTTTTAATCCACTCCCCCAATCAGCTACATAAGCATATTTACCAGAAACACGAACATCTAACACACTATCCCCAGAATTATAAGTACCAACTAAACTTGGACTAGACGGACTAGAAATATTAATTACTTGTAAGCCAGAACTATTATCTGCCACATAGGCATATTTGCCAGAAACAAAAACATCAAATGCAAACCCTGAAGTATCATAATTGCTAACTAGAGTCGGATTTGTTGAGCTAGAAATATCAACAATTTGTAAACCAGAGCTAAAATTTGCCACATAAGCATATTTACCAGAAACATAAACGCCAAGAGCATTCCCGACACCAGCATAACCACCAACCAAACTCGGCGAACTAGGATTAGAAATATCAACAATCTTTAAACCAGAGCTATCATTTGCCACATAGGCATATTTACCAGAAACATAAACGCCATATGCAAAACCTCCTGGATTATAAGACCCTGCTAGACGTGGATTGTTCGGAACAGACACATCAATAATAATCAAACCCACACCACCACCATCTCCGTCAACCAAATAAACATATTTACCAGAAACATACAGTTTGCGCGCATTTCCAGGAGTATCATAAGTCCCCACCAAACTCGGCGCGCTAGGATTTGATATATCAATAATCTGTAAACCAGAACCTAAATCAGCAACATAAGCATATTTACCAGATACAACCACCCCCATCGCACTACCAGGAGTATCATAAGTCCCCACCAAACTCGGCGCGCTAGGATTTGATATATCAATAATTTTTAAACCACTACTATCATCAGCAATATATGCATACCTTCCGTAAATAAAAAGACCTCTGGCTGCACTCGTATCCAAACCTCCTTTTAAAGTCGGATTACCACTCGCAGTGTGCAAAATATTTCCACCATTAACTTGTACTTTCTCTGACGGTGTACTTGTACCAATACCTAATCTACTGTTGGTATTGTCCCAATACAAACTAGCAGCTGAGGTATATGCTTGGGTGGTACCATTACTAAAATTAAATGTCCCCGCCGCACCAAGTGTAGAAGTACCAGTACCACCATTGGTATAACCTAGAATTCCACTAACATCAGTTGCTAAAGCCAGATTAACAGTGGAGGTGCTCCAAACACCAGCAGTAACTTTGACTAAACCAGACCAGGCAGAAGAATTTTGATTTGTACCACCATAGGTACTTGATACTACTGTACCTTGCCAAGTACCCGCATTAATAGTACCGAGAGTAGAAACACCGACTACTCTTAGTGTCCCATTTACGTCCAAAGTGTATGCTGGGGTGGTAGTACCAATGCCGAGACTCCCACTCACAGTCGTGGTAGCAAAAGTAGACGTGCCGGTAACATTAAAAACACCGTTTATACGAACTAGATCATTATCAAACTCACCATAAATAAGGGGAGATGCCGAATTTGAATTCTCAATATAAAGTTTGTTGGGACCGGTTTCACTATAACCAGATTGATAACCTATAAATATACTACTTGAACTAATATTACTAAAACCAGAGTCCTTGCCTATAAACACATTGTTATCTGCCGCAGAAGAAGCGCCTGAGCCGGATCCTAAAATAACATTATTTGAACCCTGAACAAAACCGCCGGCAATACGCCCCACAAAGACATTGTCACCACCTGAATAATTATTTAATCCAGCCTGAGCACCAACAAAAGTGTTATTACCTCCAGCTGTTTTATTAGAACCCGCCAACGAACCAACCAACGTATTAAACGTGGCCCCACCACCAATAATACTTTCCCCAGCATTTCCACCCACAAAAGTATTATAAGAATAATTACCAACATCATTTCCTGCCCCAACACCAATACTCAAACTGTAATTACCAGCATTCACAGACAACAATTTAGATCCATTATATTTAAGCACATCACTAAAATTAATATCTCCCAGAATATCCAGCGTACTAGTCGGCGTACTCGTTCCAACACCTAACCTTCCATTCACATTGTCCCAATACAAACTAGTAGTACCGATAGTAGTTGCACTAGTCCAATATGGTAAATAATTTGTTTGACCACCACTTAAACCACCGGCACTAACCTCTTGCCAAGTTCCATAACCACTAGCATCAGTAGTTAGAACATAGCCACTGGTTGCAGAGACACCGAGTTGAAAAGCAGTTTGGGTGGTGGTGACGAAAGTGGAAGTACCAGTAATATTAAAATTCCCATTAATACGAACAAGCTGATTATCAAATTCACCATAAATAAGTGGGGCGGTAGTGCTAGAATTAGAAACATAAAGTTTATTTGAACCAGTTTCACCATAACCAGCTTTATGCCCAAGAAAAACATTGTCTGTGCCTGTAACATTATTATTGCCCGCCTGAAAACCTAAAAAAGTATTTTCATATCCAGTAGTATTACTATCTCCTGAAGATCCGCCCACAAAAGTATTATTACGACCAGTGGTGTTTGATTCGCCCGCAAACGATCCTAAAAAAACATTGGCATTACCTTCGGTATTACTGCCGCCAGCTGTAAAACCTAAAAAAGTGTTTTGGAAGCCGACAGAATTATCCATACCAACATTAATACCAACAAAAGTGTTGTATAAAGTTCCACTAACACTTAAAACTGGCCAACCGCCGAAAGCTAAGTAATCATTTTCTCCTAAGTTTATACCTCCATTTACATTCAACGCAAACTGCGGCGCAATAGTACCAACACCTAGATAACCACTTATGGTTGTAGTTGATAAAGTCGAATTACCAATTACTCGCAACAGAGTAGAAGTCACACTATTTAAGTCCACATTACCGCTCGCATCGGTTTGTACGATATGGGTAGACGCCGGTGAAGTTGAACTAGGCGCGACTCCGTCTAAATATTTTGCATTAAAGGCATAAGGCGAAGCACCAATCTGTTTACGTGGAGTTAATGTTTCCGAACCAATCGTAATTTCTAAATATACTGAACCGTAGTTTTTAAAAATTTCTGGATCAAGTGCGTTATACCCCGTCCCACCTAAATCAACCGTAAACAAACCACTCGACGGTGAAACACTTACTGCCGAAGGAGATGAGGTTGAACCAGAAATAGAATAAAGTGGATTGCCCGCGCTTACAGCATCGTACAAAACAAATTTCATGTTCAAAGAACTGGTGGCAGCCGAACCATTAACTAATACTTTTCCTTGATAAGTTACTATCGTTGGAGCAGTAGCAGCATTAACCGAAATAACGGCAGCTACACCGACAAAAACAGATAACAAAAGTAACCCAAATAACAAAAATTTGTGGGTCAACCCTACTAAAATTTTCTTACTACCTGTTACCTCCATAACTCATCAATTGTTCTATAATATTATACCACGAAATAGGGGAAAAATAACGCATGAACTGTTGATAACTTTACAAAATAAAATCACGAGACTGTTGCTCGTGATTTTGGCTATACCTTCTACAAAACTAACTAATTTTTTTCTTGATTTTAACATCCTCAATGATGGCTCCACCGGCTTTTTTTGCCGACCCAATAACATCTAATTTTATCGGTTCATAATCACGATGTTCATAGGTCACATAGTACTTACTGTCACCTGCCAAAAAGTGATACCTCCCGTTCCGATCAGTTACTTCGGTAGCCACCAATTTATTAAACTGCGAATCAAATAAACGCGCCACTACTCTTGCGACCGGTATGTTTGTTCCAACATCATACACAATACCCCAACCTTTGGCTCTTTTTGGCTTAGTTAAGCGCCTAAACACAACTAAAAAGAACAGGTGAACGGCCAGTAATATCCACATATACCAAACCGGCGAGATACAAAGGGCAACGATGGTAACCAAAAACCCAAGCCATGACAATCCAGTCTGTAGTCGTCGCCAAATCTTCTCGCGCCTAATACGACTGGGGGTTTTTGTTTCACCCACTGGATCAAGTGGTATATTGGCGGTAATTAAAGAGTTTTTCTCTGTTACTTCTATAATTTCCCCATGATAAATGTCGGTTTTCTCACCATCCGCCTTAAAACCCTTTAAAAGAGTAGAAGGGAAAACCAAACTTGCTTTTTGTACTTCTAAACGATACTTTCCTTGATCAACAATAAAAGCATAACGACCTTGTCCATCAGTAACTTTAGATTGAACCAAACGATTGGTTTCTGCATTAAACAAACGTACCAATGCTAAATCCACCGGTAATTTCGTTAAAGTATTGTAAACCATGCCCCATTTTTCTCTTTTTCTCTTACCCAACAACATAAGCGGCTGCAAGAATAAGAAACGCAACAAGGATATTAAATTAAACCAAGAAACTGCCGCCACCGTCCCAACTGCGGTCACACCAACCACCGCTGGCGCGACAACTTCTGTGGCTGTTTTTTCAACATCTGGATTGTTAACAACATCCTCAATTGCCTGAACCGATAACTGTGAAACAGCACTAAGTGTTTCCCGTATATTCTCCGCAATTTTAATTAACTTAATATTTACATTAACAACATTATTGTTTACTACAAAAAGTGGTGTGGTACGAACATGAAAACCATCTTTTTTAACCTCCAAATAATATTCACCGTTGGGTACAACCCAGCCATACAAACCATTAATGTCGGTTAAAACAGGGTTTTGTTCACCATAAACACCCAAATATGGTTTAATACCACCTTTTTGCATTAAATTTACCTCTGCGCCAGATACTGGTTTACCAATACCAGAAATCTCACCTTTCGGCAAACTATTCAAATAAAATAAAACAGACTCAAACTGATCTGACCCATAATCTACTTCTAAATATACCTCGTGCCGACCCACTATTGGAAAAACAACGTCTGTAAAATATGTTTCACTCGAAGACGAAAAAGAAAGCTGATAATTCTCACCACCGAGATGTAGAGCTAAACTTTTTGGTCGTCCATTTAAAGCCACAAGCGGAACACCTACAGAAAAATTACTGCCTGCCAAACTAGTTATTACTTTGTTTTGTGGAATCAAAACAATCTGACGATTACCCGCCCAAAACAATAGCTTGCTAAAATCTACCCGCGCAAAATCAGGTATAGTGGTGGTTGGTGCGTTATATTCGTCGTCATCATTTACCGAACTACAACCAGGGTCATTTAAATCAACCGAACTATCGTTATCATCATCTAATCCATTACTACAAGCTGCCAGCGCAACAACCTTACAGTCAGCAAAAGAAAAACAGTCCGAATCTAAACAGTCTATCTTACCGTCAGTATCATCATCTAAACTATTACCACAAATTTCCGTGCCACCCGTAGCACACGAGGCCGCACAGTCAGAATCTAAACAATCTATCTTACCGTCAGTATCATCATCTAAACTATTACCACAAATTTCCGTTGTCGTCTGTTGACACTGCACCGCACAATCTGGATCAACACAATCTGTTTTTGTGTCACCATCATCATCAATTCCGTTATTACAAATTTCTGTTGGTATGACACAGCTCGGTAAATTTTTACAAACATCATCCGCACAATCTGTTTTCCCGTTACTGTCATCATCCGCACCATTTCCACAAATCTCACGCAAAGTGTATATAATCCTACCTAGACGATGAACGCCGCTACTATAATTGCCCGATGTATCAAAACTAAAAATTGAATAATAGTAATCAACATTAACTAACACGTTGGCATCAGTAAATGTTTGACCACCAGTAGTGTGTGTTAGGCTAGCCGCCGGATCATTTGGCCCAATTGCTTGGCTATTAATACTACGCACGATTTTTACACCTTCAAAATCTAAATTTTCCAACAAACTTGGATTGATCCAATTCAGGATTATTGAATTAGTAGTTGTTGTTAATTGGTAGCCAGTGACATTAGGTGGAGGAGCACCATCTTTCAAGGTAGTAAAAGAAAAATCACCCGTCGCACTTTCGTTGTTATTAGTATCGGTCGCAATTACTTTAAAATGATAAGTACGATTAGGTAACAATCCTGGCAAAATAACACTGTGCGTAGTATTCACTGGCAACCCTTCCGGAGCATTACTACCATAAGCGTTAGTCGGACCATATGAAACCTGGCTGGTAGCCAATTCATTAGTATTAAAAGTAATGACTGCAGTTGTTACCCCCGGAGTTGAAGAAACATTACTAATAATTGGTGGGATTAAGTCCTGTCCTAATGTAGTAAAGCTACCAGTACTACTCACTGTCTGACTACCGTTATCTGTTGCCGATATTTTATAGTAATACAAAGTACTCATCGACAAACTCGACAAGTTAACACCATAACTACCAATAATGGTTCCGACTGAACCATAGCTAAGACTTGTACCAAAAACAAAACTAACTGCCGAAACACCATAGTCATCAGTTACTGTCCACGACAAAGAAGTGGTTGTATAACCAATCGTAGAACTAACTACTAATATTTGTGGTGGCGCGTCGACAACGACAACATTAGTGGTGATAAAAGTACCAGGAAGATAACTGGTATTATACGAAGAACTATTATCAACCGCTGTAATTCGATACTGATAGCTAGTATTTGAAACTAGTCCTGAAATACTCGCTTCATAAATATTACCACCTAACACGACTATGCTCGCTGAAGAATTATAATTACCAATTCCATAATTAAATGATGTTGTGTTAATACTAGAAGCGTCAGACAATGACCATTTAATATAAAAAGTGTTGTTAGATACCGACGATGTCACCACTGTAATTGTCGGACCAGTTGAATCACCACCACAACCCGAACAACCACAACTATTAACCGTACATGTCAAAGAGCAAGTAGCATTACACGGCCCATTGCTTTCACCATCATCACACCCCTCACCCGAATCAACTATGCCATTACCACAATTAGTAACAGTTAATCCAACATCAACCGCGCCTTGGTTAGCTGCTTCACCACTATAAGGGAATAACAAAAATACACTCGCCGCTAACGCAAAAAATAAAAATACTGAAATTGTAACAAAAAACTTTTTCATCTTCTTTTATGAAAAAAAGATCCTCTTAATACGTAAAATAAAATCAACAAAAATATTAATGCCCCCAAAACTAACATTGTTGGCAGATAAAAATACCATAGTTTTGTAGATAGAACCATTTTCTGGTTAGTCAAACCATAATGCAACACGAAATCTGTCTGATAAATACCAGGAATAAAAACATGCTTCCCTGGCAAAGAAAAATCTACAGAAAAATTTCTAGAAGTTCCAGGAATTAACTTGTTGCCTAAATACAATTCTTTGCTCGCTATTTTCTTACCCCAAAAATTGTATACAATTAATTCTCCACTAAGAGGAAGTTCGACATTCCCTTTGTTAACAATCTCAGAAACAAATTTCCAATCTGGTTTAAACCAAACTTTTTTGATACTTTGCCACTGATTCACCTTAATTTCTTCGTTGACAATACCCGCAACTTTTATATTAACCAGGGATAACAACCTACCAGATAAATTAACATTACCATCCTGTTCGCTTAATTGCTCTACTCCAACACCTAAGTAATATGACCCGGGATAAGAACCCATCGGAACATCAACAAAAAACTGAATGTTTTTTTGCTGTCCAGATAAAAGAGAAAGCTTCTCTGTTTTTGCTGTCACCCAGCTTTCAACCTCACTGGCACCAGAAACAAACTTCGGACTCCCTTGCCCACTCTGTTCCACCCCCATAATCACCGGCCTAAAACCACGTGCTACGTCATCATTGTTTTTTATTTTAATCTCCACAATCTGAGTTTCGCCCGGATCAATCGTTAAACTAACTTTAGCTGGAGACAAAGAAAAAGCACTGGTTCCAACCGGACTTAAAAGAAAAAAAAGAAATAATAAAAACCACTTTTTCATGTATTAAAAATTAGCCGACGCAGATAACGTTAAACTTTGACTATATGACCCCGGAATAGTACTGGCGTTTCTTATCGCTTTAAACGTTAAAACAGTATTGCTTGTTACTGGAACAGTTGAAGATGCCAATGTTAATCCCGGAACAACAGCCTGATCATCAATAAATGCAGCATTGGCACCAGTCACGCCAACACCATATTCTTCTGAGTTGCTATCACCATCAACCGCCCCATCACTTACATTAGACAAAATACTGCCCGTCACACCACTAATTGAAAGTGAAAACCCACCAGCCGAACCACTACTCACTGAAATGGTAGTTGCCGCCGTGCTTGAGGCCGTATATTGAACTAATGAACCAAGCGATAAAGAAGAATTGCTTATAGACAAAGAGAGTTCGTCTTGCTCCATGTATTGATAGCCACCTTTAATCAAATAACTACTACTAGTGGTAAAACCAGCAAACGATTCACCGGATGTGTCTTGCAAACTGTAAGCACTACTAGTACTCAAAACACCACCAACACCAATAACATCGGCGTAGATATAATAATTAGTAGAAGACATCGCACCCCAAGAGCGTTGCGCCAAAAAAGTAACTGCAATAATAAATATAACAACTAACGCTCTTTTCATAAATTCGTTAATTACTTTTTCGTTTCCACCGGAGCACCAACTAAAGATTTTATTTTGTTAACAATATCCTTGTTACCCGGATTCAAATCCTTAACTTTATAATAATATTGTAATGCTGACGCCTTATCACCTCGAACTTCGTACAACAAACCTAGACTATAAAGTGCATTTGAGTATTTCGGTTCTAACTCGATTGTCTTTAACCAAATTTTTTCGGCATCAGAACGATCATTAACTCCATTGCGATTATAAAGCACACGACCAAAGTTATACAATAATTCAACCTGATTAGAAGCATACGGCAAAACTTTTTTATACAACTCAACCGCCTTATCTAGTTGTTTGTTTTGTTCATATACATTAGCCAAGCTAACATATGCACTAACATAGTCAGCTTTTAAATCAATTGCCTCTTGATAACTTTTAGAAGCATCATCCCACTTACTCAACACACTATAACTATTACCCAAACGCCAAGACAAAACCGGATTGCTTGGTTCTAACTCTTTTGCTTTCAACAAACTCTTAATCGCCCAATCACGCGCTTCTGGAACAAGCACGGAAGCATTCTCATACATGGTTGATAAGTTTTCCCAAATCGCAACTGAGTTTGGAGAAAGTTCAGTGGCTCTTTTTGCTTCATTAACTGCTTGCGCCACCAAAGCACTCATCGCTTGAGTATCTGGTTTATTAGTTTTGCTCATATCACCCGCCTGCGAAAGATACGCTTGTGCTAACAAAGAATGGTACACATCAACACTATCACGGCGATTAATCGCCATTATCAAATTTTGTTCAGCAGTTTTTGCATCACCACTACGCGCCGCTGAAGCATAAGCAGCCTCGGCTGAATAAAGCCGCACACCCCAAATCGCTGTCATAATCGCTGCCGCCATCAACACAATCATCAAGAAAGAAAAAGACAAGCTGTATTGTGGAGACTCTTCAATTTCCCATTCTTTAGTAGAAATAATATTTGGATTAATAAAAGCCACACCACTAACAGCAAGAGACAAAAGCAACCACCACAACCACCACATTGTTGGCCCATAAAAAACAACAAACAACCCCACACTCAAGATCACCCAGGCAATCACCACTAAAAACACATCCAAACGAATATCATTTTTCTTCCATGCCAAATCAAATGTTAAACTACGTAGCATCCCGTCTAGTCGCATTTTGTACCAAACAAAGAAAACATGTCCCAATACGAACAAAAAGACAAACATTAAAACTAGTGATAACAACAAACCACCCTCAGCTAAAACTGCAAAAAACGAATTAAACGGCTGACTAAACCGAAGTGACCAAGCCATCGAATCCATATTAAAATTAGGAGTACGAAAACGAGAAAAATCATAATTGAATGTCCCCAAGCCAGTCCCTACTAAGAAACTCTTAACTCCAGACAAAACTGCTGAAGAGGTAAAATCCCAAGAGGGTTTTACACCAAGAGAAACTTCTGCTGGCACGGCCGATTGAAATGTTTTGGGTGGACCAAATATTATAAAAATCGCTGACATTACTAAAACTGCAAACAAAACCGAAAGCCACCATAGTCGTGCTTCTTTAATAAAACTTACCCCTAAAAATAAAAGCAGCACTAAACCAGCCAACATCACCCACCAAAGATAACTAAACCCAAGAAAAGTCAGACCAACTAATGCTAGCAACGCAACCAAAAAATTAAAAACTGAATTCCCTGAGGATAATTCTTTTTTAATTAACTGACCGGCAGACAAAACAAAAACTACAATAATCCACAAACCGAACACGCTATTAGAAGGATCAATAGAATTCCAAGTTGTGCCACCCCAACAAGCAGTTAGCCAGCCAGGATTAAAAATTGCTTTGATGACAAATAAAGCTATAGTAACCCCACCAATCAAAACTAAAGTATTTAAAACCCATTGCCAACGAGCACGAGAATCTACTAAATTAACTAAAAGAAAATAATACAATACAGAGAAAAATAAAAATACAAAATTAAAAACAAAATATTCTCCTCGCCCCCAAAAACTATCATAAATATTTACCGAAAAAACGGACGCCACCAACCCTAAACCAAGCAACAAGACTAGCGTCCAATCTAAAATACTTTTACGATAAATTAATTTTCTTGTTATCACCATCTTAACTGCCCACAACAATAATAGTACCAATGTAATTGCTCCTAAAGCATACTGTTTTGGTATGATATAAAAATTAATCAACGACCGATCTAAAAAAATCGGTAAAAATAAAATAGAAAATATAACAAAAACAAAAGATACAATATCAACAATCCTAGCAATACGTTGGTTGTTCATAAAACATTTTTAAATATTAATTGTCCTTAATATTATATCAAATTTTTGTACTTCTTACTATGTGTATAAGTTGATAAATAATCATAAATTTTCAAAAAGTATAATCAACTAAAAATAATTACCAACAACAAGCTCAACACAAAAAATATATCAACAAACATTTTCGGATGTGATCTTAAAAAACCTATTATGAACAGACAAATCCCTAGGTCGTGACTTATCCACCCTAAAATGTTTCACGTGAAACATTTTAGAATATATAAACATACAACCCGCATTCTTGGTACTATTTATACCTTATTGTCTTCGGCTATGCAGAAGAAACATCACTTTTTATCGTTTTATTAAAATAGCACCTTGTTTCTTTAACCAAGCATTATGAAAAGGTGCTACTATTACAAAGCAGCAAGACAACATTTGTCTACACAGATCTATACAAACTTTTGTTATGCAAATAAGACTCTCTCACTAAAAATGTTTCACGTGAAACATTTTTAGTGAGAATACATTCCAAACCTATTCAAAAATAACAATTACATAAAAAAATCGCCTCTAAAAGCCAGATTTGTATACACTAGTGTATACAAATCTCCACAGTTAACCGACTTTATCAACAGAGTTATCCACAGATTTTGTGTACTACTTAGCCCGTATTTTTTTAATTCAACCAACCGAATCAACAAACAATACCACCAAAAACACATTAAAGAACCTAAATCCAACAAAATAACCAGCCAAATCCTACTAATATACAGCCTTACCCCCAAATGTTTCACGTGAAACATTTTTACAAACTAAAAAACAGGTAAAAACCTGCTTTTGTGGACTTAGGCAGAATCGAACTGCCGTCTCGGCAATGCGAATGCCGCGTTCTACCACTGAACCATAAGCCCGCGCTCTGCCCATAAAGAATCTTTGTTTTATCTCAACAACCCACCCCGCAACGCACAAAAGCATCTGACCAGCCTCAAGCCATATAGACACATAAAAAACTCTATTTTTACAAATTATACGCCACGTTAAAAAATAAATCAAGGCCAATTGGTTAAATCATCTAAAATCTATTTCTACCTCCTCGGCTAAATTGTGCAATATATAATTAACATACCCCACGAACAAACAGGGGAAGAACTAGTGTTGCTAAAAATATAGAAAAAAAGTTTTAAAACAGCTAATCCAGATTAACCCTTAACAAATAGAACAAGTTAGTTCTTGTAATGCTTTGCTATATCTGTTACAATACAAACATATGCCAAAATTATTAGAACAAAACATAAAAAAAGCGATTGCAGACTTAAGAAAAAAAGGTCACAGTATACCTGAAATCAGCCAAATTTTAAATATCAGCAAAACATCAGCCTACAGACACGCAATAAAAATCCCAATTTTACCAAAATATAAGCAACGGTGGCTAAACCGCAGAAATGCAAGCAAAATCATGTCAAACCGTAGTTGGGAAATCGCAGAAAAACAGGCTGAATCGTTAATAAACAGCTTAAACAACAAAGAAAGACTGCTGGTTGTCTGTGCCTTGTACTGGGCTGAGGGCAACAAAGCTGATCTGAGTTTTACTAATACTGACCCAGAAATGATAGCTATTTTTATGGACACGCTGCGGTCTGAATTTAATATTAGTAATTCTGAGTTTAAAATATCTATTAGAATTTACGAAGATTTAGATAAAAATGAATGTATCCGGCACTGGTCAAGTATCACAAAAATTGATTTGAATAACAATGTAAGCATAAATGTGCTGTCTGGCAAAAAAACGGGCAAGTTAAAATTTGGCATGTGTCGAGTGCGAGTTAAAAAAGGCGGTTTGCTTTTAAAAAAAATATCTGCTATAAATAAACAAATAACTAAAATTATATCTCCCCATAGTTCAACGGATAGAATAAGACACTCCTAACGTCTTGATCCAGGTTCAATTCCTGGTGGGGGGACGAAAACACGAACTCAACATTCTCCTTATTCACAAAACAAAAAAATACAAGGATGCTTTTTTATATTGAGTTTGTGCACAATACCGGCTATAATACCACCAACTAATACTTTCTTATGCTATATTTTTTACTTACTATTCTGGTTGTGCTAATTATCGTCGCGTCTATCGCGATTCTTTTACTCTTACGTAAAACACAAATGGCAAAACCAGACACTAACAACCAAAATTTATTTGTAATGTTACAAAACCAAATACAACAATTAGAACGAGTGTTCGATCAAAAAATGACTGACACTCACAAAATGGTTAACGACGGTCAGACCAACCTCAACCAAACCATCCAGTCACAATTTGGTCATAGTATAAAGATAATAACCGATGTTACTGAACGACTTACCAAGTTAGACGAAACTAACCGCCAAGTAGTCGGCTTTGCTGGACAACTCCAAACATTACAAGACACCCTACAAAACCCAAAGCATCGCGGCATCTTGGGCGAGTACTATTTAGAAACAGTATTAAAAAATGTATTACCACCTGGCGGCTACGAAATGCAATACAAGTTTATTGACGGCGACATCGTTGACGCCGCTGTATTTGTTAAAGATAAAGTCATACCAATTGACTCCAAATTCAGTTTAGAAAACTACAACCGCATTTTAGATGAAAAAGATCCAGAACAAAGATTAGTATTAGAAGGAAAATTTAAGGCTGACTTAAAAAATCGCATTGACGAAACTAGCAAATATATCCGACCAAAAGAGGGGACAATGGATTTTGCTTTTATGTTTATCCCCGCCGAAGGAATATACTATGATCTTTTAGTCAATAAAATCGGGGCAATTAAATCTAATACCCATGATTTAATTGAATACGCCTTCAGAGACAAACACGTAATCATTGTTTCGCCAACCTCTTTTTTCGCATATTTACAAACCGTAATGCAAGGATTGCGCGCACTACAAATCGAGGAATCCGCAAAAGAAATACGCGAACGAGTAGAGGAGTTAGGGAGACATCTGCTAGCCTACGATGAATACTTAAAAAAATTAGGCAACAATCTATCTACTACTGTAAACAGTTACAACAGTGCATCAAAAGAGTTTAACAAGATAGACAAAGATGTCGCTCGCATTACTGATAGCAAAAAACAAATCGAGTTACTACAAATTGAAAAACCTACAGCTGAGAACGAAGACTAGCCTTTTGGCCACTAACTTGACATTTTTATAAAACCCAAGTATACTGGGCATCAACGCTCTACAATTATTTAATCATAAAATTATGCCTAACAAACAAAGTGCCAAGAAGGCCGTACGTCAAAATATCAAACGCGCCGCTCTTAATTTGGCAAAAAAGACTGCTTACAAGAAAGCAATCAAAGAAACTACCAAGGCCGCTACTAAAGCTGAAGCTTTAAAGGCCGCTCATGTTGCTCAAAAAGCCCTTGATAAGGCTGCAAAGCACGGAACCATCAAGAAAAACACTGCTGCTCGCAAGATCTCTCGTTTAATGAAAAAAGTAAACAAACTTGCTTAAGCATCAAAATAAAAACATACCAAAACCCCAAGCAATTTAGCTTGGGGTTTTAATTTATACAAAACAAAAACTAATTTCTACCAACAAACAAATCAAGAAGCATCGACTGGTCGCCTTGGCCAGTTTTTGTTTTAATATCAATTTCTAATAGCTGATTATAAATTTCTTTTAATTTCACTAAGGAATATTTCTTAACTACCACCCAGTTCTTTCTCGCCACAAATGGATGAATTTTTAATTTAGCCGCCGCCTTATCACTCGTTAAATCATCTTCGCTTTCAAACAATGAACGCATCTGTAATAACAACCGAAACTGCCAAACAATCAAACCAAAAATTTTAAACTTATCTTCCCCTAGATTTTCTTGATCAGACAATAGCTTAAACGCCTGCTTACGATTTCCAGAAACAATCGCTTCGACCAAATTAAAAACATTATCATCGGCCTTTTCTCCTAAAAACAACTGCACGTCTGATAAGCCAATTTCTTTCTCGCCAACATACAACGAGAGCTGTTCTAACAAACCAGACAACGCCCACATATCACCATTAACATTGTGTGATAAAAACAAAGCTGCTGGACGACTAATTTTACTATTTAATGTTTTTAATTCTTGACCAATCCAAACTAAAAGCTTGTCTTCAGATAATTTAGAAAACTCTTGAACATATTTTTCTTTTAACAAAATATTTTCTAATTCATCTGCCAAAACATTTTTCTTTTGTTTGCCTTTGGTCACAACCTTTTCTCCTTGCCAAAAAATTATTACATTTGACTCAGGTAATTTTTTACTTTCAATCCTACTTTTTAATTCACCTAAAAGCTCATCATTACCAGACAAAATATTTTCTACAACAATCATTCTTTTCTCTGCCAAAAATGGTGCAGACGTAATCTCTGACAACACTTTACCTGGTTCAGCTTTAACTGCATCCACAAACACAACATTATACCCCTGTGGATCACGGGCAATTTTAAACTTTTCTACCTGTTCTTTTAAATATTGTCGGCTACGAAACGTATCTTCGCCGTAAATGTAGATAACCATAGTACAACCATCTTAATATGTATCTCTCTAAAACACAAACTCACTTATTCACCTTTCTTCCACAGCTCATCAAAGTAGTCGCTATACGTTTGCACTAATTGCTTATTGGTCGACTGAAAAATCACCGGGACATCTTCCGCCCAATTAACAACTAAAACCTTATCACCAAACAACCAAATAGCATTAGGATTACGAATTTTACCGAGATTATATTTTGTTTGCATCCACGGCAATTTAGTTAGCGGATGTCCCTTAAAATCAGCGCTGACAATGTTTTTCCAAACCACACCTGGAGTACGTGCCGCTTTAGCTTTTATTTCTTCATATATCTCTGGATGACGAGCAATAAAATATCCTTTGGCTCCAATCCAGCGTAATTCTCCACAATCAATTGCTTCGAGCCACAATTCGCGTAATGCCTCAGCGCCTTTCAGCACTTGGGTTTCTTGGTTCCACAACTCATCAAAATAATTCTTAAACACTTGTGCAATTTCTGGTTGATCAAAACTAGTAACTGTTGGCTCTTCGCCATATAGAATAAAAAAAGTCTTATTCTTAAAAATATTTATCTGCATTGGTATTGGTGGCGCTGACATAAAAGTTTTGGCACGACTAACTTTCCCTAAAGGATCACCGCAATAATTAAACCGATCCATAATTTTCTTGTAACCCTCTTTAAAAACCAACATACTAACCGCTACACCTTTCTTAATACGATCAGCATGAAATTCATCGTATAACTTTTGTATTCTTTCGTCACCACCACCAACAGATGCACCTAAAACAAAATACTCTTCGCCTGTTTTTAACTCATCCAACATTTCATAAATTGTTTTCTTTAGAATATCAACTCCACTCTCTGTGCTAACACGCTGATTCCAAACTTGTTCAAAATGAAGTTTGAAATTTTTTGCTATTTCTGGTTGATCAAAATATATTACCGTCGGATTTTCTGCCATCACACACATGAACATCTTGTTGTGATAAAACACTGTCTGTATTGGACTAAAGGGGGCATTAATAAACATCTTCACCTCACTCAACTTAAAATCTTTATCCCCAGCATCAATATATCTTTGTCTTATTTGTTCAAAAGATTCTTTGTATGCCAACACTCTAATCCTTACACCTTTTTTAATTCTACTAATATGAAAATTGTCATAGAACGCTTTTACTAGTGGACCAGACCGACCGTCAGATGCGCCAATATTACAATACTCTTCTCCAGGAGAAAGTTCTTCTAGCATGTTTGCATATACTCTTTCTAGCGCTTCCACCCCTGTCTCCACTCTGATTTCTTGGTTCCAAAAATATTCAAAAAATCTTTGAATCGCTCCTGCTGCGGCTGAACTACGCAAACCAAAAGTCAAAAGATTTTCCCCAGGAATACCAATCTCTAAATAATCTTTTATAACCGAAAACCAAATCGGCATATCAATGTTAAGTGGCAAATATTTTGCCACACTCAAAGGGAGTTTATTGCGCCACTCTATATCTTCAGGATCAACCCCTTGTTCATACAATATTTTTAAGCCAATTCCTTTATCTACCCTCTTTGAGTGAAACTTGCGCCAATATTTTTCCATCTCTGGGGTTGAGCTCGCTTTAGACCCAATCACATACATAGTATCCCCTGGATCATATGACAAAACTCGGTTACGACTACGCTTTAAGCCTTCTTCTCCTTCATAAATAATAATATCGCGTGGTTGCTCTTCGTGTTTCTTTTTTAGCTCACCAATCACCTCGTTCGCAATATTAACCTGTTCTTCTGCTATTTCCCGCAATAGCTCTGGACTATTAATTGAAAACATTGCTACACCGCTGTGGTCAACCTTAGAAACCAATAGCTTCTTTACAAGTTCTTCTAAAGCAGTATATACCAAATTGCGATGTAATCCTGTTTGTTCAATGATCTGGCCAGCTTTAACTTTACCTAATTCAAATAGCGCCAAGTACACTTTTGTCTCGTTTTTATGTAAACCAAGTTTTTCTAATTGATTTTCTAACATATTATCATCTTTTTTATGACAATTTTATTATACTAACATTAGCCAAAAATGTCAATTTTTACTCGTACTAACCAGACTTTAGCTGACTCTTTCTTTGCTAATCTTAGCCAAAATACCCTTGACAAGTATAAAAATATATGATATACTGTGCTGTTACGATACAAAAGTAACAAGGCAGCTCTTTAAAAACACTCCTGGCCGGCATACTGGGTATATACATCAATATATCTAATACGCCGCCCAGAAGTTAATCTGGGAGGAGAACAACCTTTTTGGGGTGCTCCGTGAAAACGTCCGTCGCCGCCATCCTGTTCGTTGCGATGTTCCTGTTCGCCACCACCCACGCGTTTGCCGAGGAGAGCAACCGCACCCCCAAGATCACGGTCTCCGCCGCCGAAGGCTACCTCGTCCTGTTTAAGGACGGTGTCACCCCTGGCTCGGCCAGCACCCGGTTCGGCTTGGGGCTCGGCTGGGCCGTGGCTCCGAAAACCTCGGTGTCCGTAACCTTCGGGATCAACACCCCGAACACCGAATTCAAACCCTTCCCCAGGGTTGCTATCGGTGCCGGTTACGCCCTGACCGATCGCGTGTCGGCGGCAGTCGGGGTCCTGTACCAGTTCAACTACGGGTACAGCGGCAAGACTCACACCCACCTCATCGGCGGATCAATCGGCGTCCGTACGAAGATCGGGAACGGTCTTTCGCTCGGATTCGACGTCGGTCCCGCCAAGGTGCTGCAAGGAGGGCTCTGGTCGTTGCTCTTCCAGCCGGGCATCTCCTACACCTTCTAGGTGTAGAGACTGCCCAAACAGCGCGCGCACCGCTTTCAATAGTGCGCACCATTCCTGTTAGATCTAAGAAGATAACAAAAAACCAACGACTTATCATCGCTGGTTTTTTGTTTATAAATTTTTTTATTCAACCGCTGTGTTCCACCATAAATCAAATTGTTTTTTGTATGCCTCAACTATTTTTGGGTTTGTGTAAACAGTAGCAATTGGTTCACCAAAAGAAAATAACAAAATAACCTTATTGCTAAAAACATGTGTTTCCATCGGAGAAAAATATTTATCTGATGAAAAACGTAACTGAATATTTTCTTTTGTAGTTATATCTAAAGGCGAAAGCTCTTTATTGGCCTCCCTGCGTTCTTGTTCAAAAAATACTAAACGTTTTTTGGGTTTAAGATATGCAGTCTTTTTATGATACTCCACATAAAAATTCAAAGCTTGTTCGCGCTCTCCTTTGTCTCCCTCACCATAGCTAGCACCATAAACATCATGAGTATAACCTTCTTCTAAATTAGAACGAAAAATCTGATCGATTTCTTCCCACCCACGGTATGTTTGCACTTCTTGATTCCACAATAAATCAAATTGTTTTTTAAAGCTTTCTTGAATTTCTTTTTGATCATACACCGTCGCCGCTGGTTCTTCCCCCCAAGTAACAATGATTGTCTTGTCTCCCATTAAATGTATTTGCAGTGGAGAATAATACGAGGCAGGCAAAAATTTAATATTAGTATATTTAAACTCTGGATCGCCCGCGTCAACGAATTCTTTATACGCTCTTTCACGATGATGTTCATAAAACAACACATTTAGAGTTGTTTGGTTCTTTATCCTCGCGGCATTATATTTTAAATAAAAATCTTCCACTCTTTTGTCTTCACCTGTTACACCATAACCACCACCAGAACAATACAATTGATCACCCGGCTTTTGACTAGGTAAGAGCTCTTCAAAAAATAACTTCTCTACTTCTTCCCACCCCTTATATGTTTTTATATTCTGATCCCAAAGATATTTAAAATACTTCTTATATGTTTCAACAACTTCTTTGTCTTCGATAATATTTATCACTGAATCTTCTTTCCAAACTATACTTGCCATCTTATCACCATACAAACAAATCACATGCGGGCCAGCTACCGCGGCTGGTAAAAATTTATATTCATAATATGGATCATTAAAAATTGTTTTATCTTCTTGAGGCGATGATAACACCATACCAGGAGTAATCAAATCATGCCAAAAAACTTTTTTATCAATTCTTTTTGTTTTGTACTCACCCCAAATCTCTGGATAAAACTTTTCCATTCCACCATTACCGCCAATCCAATAAACATCCTCATAATTCAAAGTATCGTCCATAAAAATCTTTGCACCCTTAGCACCCTTTAACGTCCAAATATTATTATTCCACAAAAGATCAAAATAGTTACGATAAACTTCTGCTAATGAACGATTTTTAATTTCAATCACCGAAAATGGTTCAGTAAAAATTTGTAACGCTACTGTATCACCAAAAATATTAACATTCGCCGGATTGTTATATGGTTGTGGCAATAATTTAACGCTGCACAAATCGGGATGGCCTTTAACAAGTTCTTCGTCCCGCCCAGAACCAAAATATGAAATCATCTGCCAATGTATTTTTTTCTTAACCTGCAAACTTTCATATTTTCTATATTTCTCTGATCCCATAAACTCATACCATTTGTCTCCAATTGATCCAAGCACTTGCAGCGTCCCACCTTCTTCCATTTTTTGCAAAACAGACAGGCTATAATTTCTAAAACCCTCCAAGCCTTCGTGCACTATAACCTCCTGAGTGTCTGGATGTTTTTTAAGTGTTTCAATCTCTTCAATAATATTGATTGCCAACTGCTCCTTTTCCCTAATTTCATTCATGATCCTCATTGGATCAAGCGTCTTATAGATTGTCACCCCTCGTTCTTCGGTTTTAGTTATCAATTTCTTCTCAATCAGCTTATCTAAACATATGTATACAATATTTCGATGTAAACTAATCTTTTTTATAACCTCACCCGCCTTAGCTTGTCCGCCTAATTGGGCTAAACTCAAGTAAACCCCAGCCAAATTCTTGGTAAAACCAATAGATTGTAGATCCTTTAGAAGCATACTGGTGTGGATAAGATAAAAGCATTAAAATCAAGTTTGGCTTGTTTTGTCACTATGGCCATGACACTACATGCCGTTTTTGCTCTATACAGAGATAAAAATATCATAACATTAATGTCACCACAAGTCAAGTGACAACCTTGACATTTGTCCATATTTATGATACAATATGTTGTTAACGTTAACAGACCGCTCTTTAAAAACACTCCTGGCCGGCATAATGGATATACATCATTAATATATCCAATATGCCGCCCAGGAAAAATAAATCTGGGAGGAAAACAACCTTTTTGGGGTGCCCTGTGAAAACGTCCGTCGCCCTCCTGCTCGTTGCGATGTCCCTGTTCGCCCCCACCGCTTTCGCTGGCACCACCGGAACCGTCGAAGTGTTCTTCCGGCCAGAAGGGTCGCTTGCTCATCCGAGCGCCGACATCTTCCTGGCACACCACTTCGAGTCCAGTACCTTCGGCGTCTCGGCCTTCGCCCTCACGACTGAGGGTTGGGCAGAGTTCTACGCCGGCCCCACCTGGGCACCGAAGGACTGGATCGAGCTCGGCCTCGCGGTCGGTTTCGAGCATGCCCCCGAGAGCAAGGTGAGCCCCCGCTTCGAAGCCTCCGTCTGGACCGGGTACGAATCGTTCTCCTTCTTGGGCATTGTGGAATTCGATCCCAAGTCCTTCAAGGGAGACGATTCGGGTGTGTGGTTCGACCTCACCCCGAAGTACACGGTGACCGACTGGCTAGCAATCGGAGCAAAGTACCGGCGCCCCGTCGGTACGGGCCCGCTCGTCGAGATCTCCCTCCCCACCGCCCCTTCCGTAGCAGCGTGGCTGAGCTGGATGCCGATCGACCCTGAAAAAGTCGACGGCAGCACAACTCACCCCGCTCGCTTCCTCGTTGGATTGGCTGGCCGATTCTAGGCCAAACAATCCACAACTGCCGCATGTCGGTCTACATGCAAAGGTTCGTGGCCACCGCAACAAACGGCCACATCTCTTGTTTAGCTAAAGAAGATAACAAAAAACCAACGACTTATCACCGCTGGTTTTTTGTTTGTTGAGAGAATTTAAATATGGTAAAATATCAACAACCTAAATTCAAATTTTTTATTAAAATTTTGTTATGGCCAAAAAAAATAAAACAGTCGCTGTCTTTGAGAATCAACCAGTGCGCCGTGTTTGGGATGAAAAAAAAGAAAAGTGGTATTTTAGTGTAGTGGATATTGTGCGAATTTTAACTAACAGTCTAGATGCTCGCACCTATTGGAAAGTACTAAAACATCGTTTGATTAAAGAAGGAAGCGACCAAACGGTTACAAATTGTAACCAGTTGAAATTATTGGCCGAAGACGGCAAAAACAGAGAAACCGACGTCGCTGATACTGAAACAATGTTTCGTATCATCCAATCAATTCCTTCACCAAAGGCCGAACCTTTCAAACTGTGGCTGGCCAAAGTTGGTTATGAAAGGTTAAAAGAAACAGCTGACCCGGAACTAGCATTAAACCGCGCTCGCGAACATTGGCTGGCTTTAGGCCGACCGTTAAAATGGATTGAACAGAGAATGCGTGGGCAGGAAATCAGAAACAAATTAACAGATTATTGGGATGAACATGGGGTAGAAAAAAGTGACGAATTTGCCAAACTAACTAATATTATCCACAAAGAGTGGACTGAGCTAACAATTAGAGAACACAAGAAAATTAAAAACTTACACACAGAAAATCTGCGCGATCACATGACAGATGAAGAATTGCTGTTTACTGTTTTAGCCGAACTTTCTACTCGAGGTATAGCGGAAAAAGAACAGGCCGCTGGTTACAACAAAAATGTCACCGCTGCTAAAAAAGGCGGGCGAGTAGCTAAACGTGCAAAAAAAGATTTTGAATTAAGTACTGGCAAACAAGTTGTTTCTAAACAAAGCTTTCTACCAACACAAAAAAATAAAAAGAAAATAAGATAACAAAGCCACCAACAAAAAACCAACGACTCATCACCGCTGGTTTTTTGTTTGTTAAACTACTTACAACGCTCGCTTAATCATAAACTCCACATTTTCATTCGCATTTAGATATGTAATATTTGTTCCCTGATGATTGTTTTTCCATACTCTAAATATTTCATCAGCAAAGGCCTGGCCAATCGAATCAACATCTTGAAAATCTAAAATAACATCCTGAAAACTCTCTAGGCCAATCATTACTCGACGTGCCTCTGAACGAGAAAGAATGTTTTTCCCAACTCTAAACAATTTTATCTTAACTTGGGTCTTAGAAAATTCATATTCTTGATTTGTAAATGCATCAAAAATTTCTTTGGTAGTTTTTTTGGTATCTAGATTGATTGAAAAAATAACCGTAGTGCCGACACGCGTTTTCCTGTCTTCAATAAACAAATCGTTCACAATATTATTAAACATCAAAATCTTGTCCGAACTTTTTATCGTAAAACTATCCGCCAATTTAGAAGTAAAAAATATACCTTGCCCAGAATGCTGGGTTGGCTCGGTAGTTTTTTTACCCTTTAATAATTCTTGAATTGCGGTCAGTGTATCAGGTAAGTCAAATTTGTTTTTTATATTTTCAAAAACTCCTACCCCACTATCTTCAATTACAAATACAATATCATTTTTTTCTTTCTTAACTTTAATCTTAATTTTTTCTGAACCAGAATGTTCGATTGCATTATTTACCATTTCCAAAAAAGAATATTCTAAAATATTTTCTATGCTGCTTGGCAACATCGAAAAAACACCTGTCGTTTGTTTGATCTCTTTTAAAATGTCATCTTCAGTTAATTTCTGATTAACAAACTCTTTCTCAAATTCTAATAGCTGACTTCTTAAATCATTAAAATCACCAGAATCCGATGAAACATAAAAAGCCTTCTTTGTTTTACCTAAAACAAGAATTTTGCCTTCTTCCTTTAATTCTTGAAAAAAACGACTAATATAAGCACGACTAAAACCAGTCTTCTTGGTTATATCCGCTGTTCTAACCTGTTTATTCTTCTGTATTTCCGCTAAGATAAGAGATTTTACGTCCATATTAGTTGACAATTAGTATACAAATAATACTATACCATACTTTTTTCCTTTTGTCAACTAATTGTAAACAAACTTCCTCTAACCCGAGGCACCAACCTTTACAAAACCCCATAAATATGATTGGATATGAATAACAGACCACCACAGGAACAGAAATGAAGCCACTCAGAGAAACTCTGTTCGACTACACGGTCGCGGTACCTGCCGTGGCGATGGTCACGGGGATCTCGCTGCCTCTGTGCATCATCGACGCACAAGCGCGCCGCGAGATCTGCGCTGCCAACCGCAAGCGGGCGACCGACGCGCTGGCCCGGGCCAACGCACTGGGCCGGGACATTCTGGTCCAAAGCGGGATAGCGGTGGTCTTGGCCTTCATCGGCCCACCGCTCCTGGCCGGAGAAGTCGTGCTCGAGGTCGTGGGCTACGCGTCCGTGATCTACGACGACATCGCAGGGGACGGCGACAACAACCGATGAAGATCGGAGGGAACAACAAAGGGCGCTCGTGGCGCCCTTCTTCTTTTTTAAAACTATTTCATCTCACCCCAGCTGTTATTGTAACTAACTTCTACTTTAATTGGTACACGTAATTTTACCACTCCTTCCATCACTTCTTTTAACATTGCACCAAATTCTTTTTCTTTTCCTTTTTTTACTTCAAATACCAACTCATCATGTACCTGCAAAATCATTTTGGCGTCTGACCAATCTTCTAGCGCTCTTTCCACTTCGATCATTGCCATCTTAATTAAATCTGCGGCTGTACCTTGAATCGGGTGATTAATTGCCATCCGCTCAGCAGCTGCACGCAGTTGAAAATTCTGTGCATGTAGTTCAGGAATATATCGCCGTCTACCAAAAAGTGTTTCGCAATATCCCGCTTCTTTGGTAAATTTTAATGTTCGATCAATATATTCTTTTACACCATTAAATTCATGAAAATATTTTTCAATAAACTGCTTGGCTTGCCAAACCGGTATTTCTGCTCGCCAGCTTAAACCATATGTTCCCATCCCATACAACACACCAAAGTTTACTTCTTTAGCTGCACGCCGCATCTCTTTAGTAACTTCTTCAAGTGGTACATTGTTAATTGCTGCTGCCGTGGCTTTATGAATATCTTCATCGTTCTCAAAAATCTCCATCATCTTTTTGTCTTCAGCCAGTGAAGCAACAATACGTAATTCAATTTGCGAATAATCTGCACTTACTAAAATATTTCCTTCGCTTGCCACAAATGCTTTTCTTACGCCCCGTCCTAATTCGGTGCGGATTGGAATGTTTTGCAAATTCGGATCAGAACTAGACAACCTGCCGGTCGCTGTTACTGCTTGATTAAAAGTGGTATGAATGCGCCCGGTTTTTTTGTTAATTAAAGTTGGTAATACATCAATGTAGGTGTTGCGTAATTTTTCTAATTCACGATAATTTTCAATCTCCGGAACAATCGGATGTAGATCACGCAACTTTTCTAACTGTTCAGCCGCAGTAGAAAGCCCGGTTTTACCTTTTTTAATTCCTTCCACCGGAATATCCATTTTCTCAAACAAGACTTCGCGCAATTGAGTAGGCGAAGAGATGTTAAACTCTGTTCCCGCCATTTCATATATCCTCTCACTAATATTTTTAATCTCTTCGGTAACTTCAATTGATAGTTTTTGTAACAACTCAACATCAATCGCAATACCATTTAACTCCATATCAGCCAAAGCTAAAATTACTGGCATCTCTAACTTTTCCATCAAACCCAAATCATCGGTTTTCTTTAGTTCCATTTTTAACTTATCTGCCGCCCGATATATCTTGTACAGCTCTTCACACTCTACTTGCTTGTTAACACCAAACAAACTATCCTGCCCTGCACCCACACCCAACTCTTCTCCTAATGTTTTTAATATCACACTGGCCACATCATGTGCTCGGCTACCCGAGTTTAACAAGTAAGATGCGATCATTACATCGAACAACTTGTTTTTAACTTTTATCTTTTTTACTGCCAAAAATTTAACTAATTGTTTTAAGTCGTGGCCAATTACTTCTACTTTTTCTTCTAAAAATATTGAAGAAAAATCTGACAACAAATTGGTGGGTAAATAATACCCAACCGATCCGACGATTATACCTAAACCAAACAACTCACTAGTAAAAACTTCTTTACCATTCGCAATCTCGCGGCAGGCAAACATTTTTTCTTCTAAAATATTTTTTACTAACTCTTTTGCTTCGGCGGCGTTTACCAGTTCTTTAAACTCCATTTTCTTTTTTGTCTTTACTATCTTTGTTTTTACTTCTTCCTTTTCCTCTATCGGACCACCGGGCACTCTTTTCAAAAGAGAAATAAACTCAAACTTTTGAAACAACTTTGCAACCTTGTCACGATCAAACTCTCTGACCACACAACTGTCTAAATTAAATTCTAGATCTGGAACATGGCAATCAATAGTCGCGAGTTCAAAACTCATCTTTGCTCCTTCTTCATCATCCATTAATTTTTTTATCACCGACTCTTTAATTCCTTTTTCTTTCAGCTTATCAATATTCTCATATATCTCTTTAATCCCACCAACTTTTTCAATTAACTCGCTAGCGGTTTTTTCACCAATACCAGAAACCCCCGGAATATTGTCAGATGTGTCTCCGCGCAAAGCTTTGTAATCAACCAACATCTCTGGACCAAAACCATATCTCTTTTGCACTTCCTCTGGATCATATATCACAATATCACTCATTCCTTTACGCAAGGTGTACACTCTTACTTTATCATCCACTAATTGCACTGTGTCCATATCACCCGTGACAACAAACACCTCGTCAATTTCTTTCTTGGCGATATTTACCACTGTACCAATCACATCATCTGCCTCGTATCCTTTCTTTTCATAAACTGGAATATCTAACACTGTTACAATCTCGTGCACTAAAGGCATTTGGTCATACAATTCTTGATCAGCCTTAACTCGTGTAGCTTTGTACTTATCATATTTAACATGCCGAAAGGTTCCGCCTGCTACATCAAATGACACTGCTAAATGAGTGGGTTTTAAATCCTTTAATACTTTCAAAAGCATGGAGGTAAATCCATATACCGCATTAACCATCAAGCCGTCTTTGGTGGTAAGTGGTGGGATGGCATGATAGGCACGGTGGACAATGGCATTACCGTCGATAATGACAAAACGAGACATATTTTTATTTTTATACCTCAATATTTTACGCTGTTTAACTGTTTTTAGCAAACAAAAAAACACCTGGGTAAAGTGATTTTAAAAAAGGTGAGTCGGAGGGGGACGGCTCACCAGCGAACGTGTGTCACGCTCTGTGGTCAGAAACCGTACCCCCTCGAAGAAAAGAACAAGAGCGTCACACTGCAGATCGGCCCCGACCTTTTAGGGCCGACCCGCGTTCACGCCGGAAGCCCATCAGGCCCACAGGGCCGAACCGCCGAACTGCGCGTCGTCGAGCACGTCATGGTCGTGGATGTAGGCGACGTCTCGCACAGGGAGGGCCGAGATGGCCACACCCTCCACGATCGTGGCCCACGCGGGGGCCTGCTGTTGAGCCTTGGTGATGCCGAAGGTCGTGCTCATGGTGGAGAAGTTCTGCCCGAGCGAGCCCACGCCGAACATGCCGATGAGGGCGACCGTAATCCCGGGTGAGCGCACGGTCTCCGCCGTCGACGTGATGATGATGGCGGCCTTCTGCGCCGTCAGCTGCGAGGGCTCGAAGAGGAGCTCGATCGCGACCTGGGTACCGCCGTCGGACATCGTGCCGTTGGCGGTGGTGGTGTTGAGGTTGCCCGTCATGTTGTCCATGCCGGTACGATGGCAGATGAGGTGGCGCGTAGTAGTGCCCACTTCGTCCTTCTGCGTCGACATCGCGTCGCTGTAGGGGTCCTCGCCGAAGTTGACCGTCGCCGACAGCGCGTCGTCGTTGGTCGAGCCGCAGGCCACGGTGGCCGGGGTCACACGCATCTTCATGAACGCGATGACCTGGTTGAACTCGGAGTTGTCGGTGGCGTCCATGGGGACCAGCGACGACGAGGCGTCGGTGGCGTCCATGAACAGGGTGACCGCGCTGCCGTTGTTGTCGTCGGACAGCTGGGTCGTCTCGTCGCGCATGAGGGCCGGAGCGCCCAGGAACATCGCGAGGAACAGGGCGACGAAGATGGCCTTCGTCATGGTTGCACCTCCTCTTGTCCAGGGTGACATGTGGTCGCTTTGGTTTTTGTTGGTTCTTAGTCGACAACATTGTCGACAACTGGAGGGGTTCCTAATGCCTCCGTTTTTTACCAACTTGATCCAACCGCAGCAAACCCGATCTTAAATAGTCTAATATTTAAAATATTTCCCGTCAAGAGGGTAACAAAAAAACCGTCTAATAAAAGACAGTTTTTGAGGTACCGGTGGGAATCGCACCCACGCATGTCGGTTTTGCAGACCGACGCCTTTCTACTTGGCTACGGTACCAAATTACAAGGAGAAGAATATCACAAAAAAGATATCTTTTCAACCCCCTATCTCACATACCCAAGTGGGTTCACACGCACACCATTTACCTGAACTTCATAATGCAAATGAATACCTGTGCGACCGCGCACATTACCTGTGTTGCCCATTAAAGCAACCGTCTGACCCTGATCAACTTCGTCGCCAACACTAACTAACAAACGCGAGTTGTGAGCATACAATGTTTTAACACCGTTGCCGTGGTCAACTACTACGTAACAGCCATAACCACCATTCCAACCACATTGAGACACAGTAATTTTACCAGCACGTGAAGCATATATTGGCGTGCCCATCGGACCACCCGCAACATCAATCGCACGGTGACGCAAACCATAGTACTGAGTAATCAAACGCGAACCTGCTGGCCAAACATACCCAGAAGCACTTGGTGATTGTCTTGATGCTGGTGGCCGAGCCACGACCTTGTTGCTCTGAGTAGTACGTGCAGTCGTAACCAAAGAACGTTCCTCTGGCTTAACACCGCCTGGAACCATAATCTTTTCACCAATTACTAAATCCGTACCATCTTCTTTTAATTTATTAAAGCTAACAATGTCTTCCGTTTTCGCACCATACAAAGTTGCAATCTTTTTCAAATTATCACCCTTCTTAATAGTATGCGTAACACCAGTAATTGGTGGGATTATTAATTTATCGCCTAGGCCTAACACCGATCGCAAACCCAGCTTGTTTTCCCACATGATTGTCGCCACACTCACACCAAATTGATAAGCAATACTACTAAGTGAATCACCGGCTTCGATAACATACTCTACCGGTTGAGTGCGAGTAGTACCAACAACCGCCCCCGGTAACAATGTTGGTTTAGAAAAAGCTGTTCCGCCAGCAACAATACTAGAAAGGTCCTGGTTAGGAACACCACCATAAACAACTGCGCCAAAATTACTACTACCGATTGCCCCACCCAAACGATTCTCTGACGGCACCTCTCGGACAACCATGTCTGTCGCTGCAATCTCTTCTAAACTATATTCCTCGTCTGGACTCGATAAAGCAAAAGCAATAGTTCTTTGCCCAAATAGCAAATCGTGGCTTTTTGAAGCAAAGCTGGTTTGGGGGATAGCGACTAAAAATGCTGCCAAAAACAAAGTAAGCTGCAAAAACTCTCTTTTAAACAACCACCCTCTGCCGTCATTTATCCCCAGCTTCTTTAAAAGATAGCTGACTTTATAAGCAAAAAACATTATTACCCTAAATAATGGGCTTAAAATCTTACCAAAAACAAAAAACAGGCGGCTGCCTAACCACCACAAAACTTGCTTGATATACATTAAAAACCTTAAAAAGGCCAACAAAATTTTGGGTTTCATAACTTGACTCATTGCTTATTCTAGCATATCATATGAGGCGAAGCAAACTAGCTTCACAGTTTAATTCTTAATTACTACATCATTATGATCGTAGCTCTAACTGCTCTTTTGCCAGCAGTCATTGCCATTATTTATGGCGGCGTGTTAATTTATTGGATTAACAAGTTAAGTGCTGGGGACGAACGTATGCAAGCAATTGCTCGTGCCATCCAAGATGGTGCTAAAGCATACTTGGTACGACAATACAAAACAATCGCGGTGGTTGCTGTGGTTGTCTTTTTAATTATCGGCCTAGCGATCGATTGGGTAACTGGTCTAGGATTTGTTGTTGGAGCAGTATTCTCCGGCATCGCGGGTATGATTGGTATGAACGTGTCAGTTCGTGCTAATGTGCGCACTGCCGAAGCTGCCAAAACTGGTTTTAAGGAAGCAATGAACGTTGCGGTTCGTGGTGGTACTATCACTGGATTGCTCGTGGTTGGCTTAGGCCTTCTCGGTGTTTCTGGTTTTTATCTTTTAACTAAAGATTTATCCGCTCTTATCGGTTTAGGTTTTGGCGGAAGTTTAATTTCAATATTTGCTCGTATCGGTGGTGGTATCTATACCAAAGCTGCTGATGTGGGTGCTGACTTAGTGGGAAAAGTAGAAAAAGGTATTCCTGAGGATGATCCACGCAATCCAGCAGTAATCGCCGACAATGTTGGCGACAATGTTGGCGACTGCGCTGGTATGGCTGCAGACCTTTTTGAAACCTACGCTGTGACTGCAGTTGCCGCAATGGTTTTAGGTGGTCTGATGTTTGTCGGAAATGAAAAAGTAATTATCTATCCACTTGTCTTAGGTGGTATTTCAATTATCTCTTCCATCCTTGGTTCTCTTTTTATCCGCTTAGGTAAATCAAAAAATGTAATGAACGCCCTATACAAAGGATTGGCAGCTTCGGCTGTTATCGCTTTGATTGGATTTTACCCAGCGACTCGCTGGTTAATGAGCGACCTAGTTGGTTACAGTGTTAACAAAATTTACTTAGCTTCGATTATCGGTTTAATCCTTACCGCTTTAATGGTTTGGATTACTGAATATTACACCGCAACAAAATATGGCCCAGTAAAGAAAATTGCCAAAGCTTCAGAAACTGGTCATGGCACTAATGTGATCGCTGGTTTAGCTGTCTCAATGAAATCCACTGCTTTGCCAGTATTATTCATTGTTGCTGCTATCCTTGCTTCTTACTGGTTAGCTGGCATCTACGGTGTTGCTGTCGCTGCTATGAGCATGTTGTCCATGGCTGGTATCGTCGTTGCAATTGATGCCTATGGTCCAATCACTGACAACGCTGGCGGTATTGCTGAGATGGCTGAACTACCAGAAAACGTTCGTGAAATTACTGATCAATTAGACGCGGTTGGTAACACTACCAAGGCTGTAACCAAAGGCTATGCCATTGCTTCCGCCGCTTTAGCTTCACTCGTTTTGTTTGCTGACTTCACTCACAAATTACCAGACTCGGTTAAATTCTTAATTAACGATCCAAAAGTTTTAGCTGGTTTGTTTATCGGCGGTTTACTACCATATTTGTTTGGTGCAATGTTGATGGAATCAGTAGGAAAAGTTGCTGGCCAAGTGGTAGAAGAAGTGCGTCGACAATTCAAAGAAATTGCTGGCATTATGGAACGTACTGCTAAGCCAGATTACGGAAAAGCTGTGGACATTGTAACCAAAGGCGCGATCAATCAAATGATTTTGCCTGCTACTCTTCCAATCTTGGTTCCAATCTTGGTTGGTTGGTTGCTCGGAGTTGAGGCCTTAGGTGGTTTGCTTATCGGCACAATCGTCACTGGTTTGTTCGTTGCTATATCAATGACTACTGGTGGTGGTGCTTGGGACAATGCTAAAAAATATATTGAACAGGGCAACTACGGAGGCAAAGGATCCTTTGCTCATCAAGCTGCTGTTACTGGTGATACTGTTGGTGATCCATACAAGGACACTGCTGGTCCAGCCATTAACCCAATGATTAAAGTAGCTAACATCGTAGCACTTCTAATCGTCGGACTACTAATGCGCTAATCTACAAATTTAAAAAGACACTCAAATCAATGAGTGTCTTTTTTGTTTAAAGTATGTGCCCGCCCCGCGTCGAACACACACCTTTGAAGGCGAGTGAACAGTGTGCGGGGCAGGAGGGGGGGGGGGC
This sequence comes from uncultured Gammaproteobacteria bacterium, assembly GCA_964535515.1. Classification (GTDB taxonomy): domain Bacteria; phylum Patescibacteriota; class Patescibacteriia; order Magasanikbacterales; family GWA2-37-8; genus CAZHTA01. Next base: position 18,654 of record CAZHTA010000007.1, on the reverse strand, counting down.
GACGCGAACGATCAGACATGGAGATGACCCGACGAACGGCTGGCACCGCCAGCCGAAACAGCGCGCGGCAACCGCAGAATGAACCTGGGCGAAGGCCTCGTGCACTTCATCGGGTTGCCCTCGCAATGCTCTCTCCCCGAGCAATGCAGGCATGGGTGGTACAGACATTCCACGGCCGCACAGTTGACTTCTACGCAGTCAGGCTCACACATGGACTCCCCCGGTGAAAAGGACATAAAAAAATCATAACAATTGTTATGATCGGTTGTCAATAGTTTTATTTTTTAAAAAAAGTATTTTTCCAAAACAAATATTAATTCGGGGTGAAATTTTTCTCCTTGCAAAATCATTTCTTTTATCTTTTCCACCGAAAAAAAAGTTGACTCAGAAACCTTACCCGGCAGGTTTGTGTACGGCCCAGGATGGTTAGAGACGAAGACTGATAAAAACTTTTGGAAACCTGGTCGCACCAAAAACATTTCTTTGCCTAACAATTTCAAATCGCCCACTTCTATCCCCAACTCCTCTTCGGCCTCTCGCTGTGCCCCCTCTTCATACGTTTCACCACTACGAACATGCCCACCGACTGAGGTGCTCCAAAACCCTGGTAAATATGAACAAGTCTCGCCTCTTTTTTGTAATAAAATTTCTCCACCATTATTCAAAATCATGACATGGGCGATACGATGTGTTAGTTGTTGATCATACGCCTCTTTTTGGGTGGCTACACCAACAACTTTGTCTTGTTCATTTACAATATCAAATGTTTCCATATACCTACATTCTAGCAAAGTTCACGAGATTGACAAAATCACCTTTTTCTATTAAACTTGGGTTCATTATTAAATATATCAAATATATGCAACATACATTTAAAAACCTACCAAAATCGCAAGCTGAGTTTATCATCACTATTACCCCAGCTGAATACGCCAAAGATATGGAGGCAGCAGCGGCTCGGCTATCAGAACGTGCCGCAATTCACGGGTTTCGCCCAGGCAAAGCGCCATATGATATTATTAAACAGCAATTAGGGGAAATAAAAATATTGGAAGAGGCCATGCAAACAATCGTCGAGAAGAACTTCTTCGAAGCGGTTACTAAAGAAAAAATGCAAACTGTTGGCATGCCCGAAATTACCTTGGAAAAACTAGCTCCGGGTAATGATTTTGTTTTTAAAGCCATTGTTGCGCTTTTACCAACAGTAAAATTACCTGATTTAGGAAAAATTAAAGTCGTTAAAAAGCCGGTTAATATTGGTGAAAAAGAAGTAGGCGCTGTTTTAGAAGACTTGAAAAAAATGCAAGGCAAAGAGGTTCCTAAAGAGGGACCAGCGGTAAAAGAAGACAAAGTTGTAGTGTCAATGAACATGCTCATCGACAAAGTGCCGGTTGAAGGCGGTCAGGCACCAAGTCACCAGGTCTACTTAAATGAACCACACTACATTCCTGGTTTTGCTGAACAACTATTAGGTTTAAAGAAGGCTGACAAAAAACAATTCACTTTAAAGTTCCCAACCGAACATTATCAAAAACATTTGGCTGGTAAAGATGTTGATTTCGAAATTGAGGTAAAAGATGTTTTTGCTTTAGACTTTCCAGCACTCGATGACGAGTTTGCTAAAAAACTTGGCCAAAAAGATATCACTTCTCTGCGTGGTGTATTAAAGCAAAATCTCGCCCACGAAGCAGAACACAAAGAAGAACAACGTGTTGAGGGTGAAATCCTCGAAAGCATTATTGCTGCCGCCGAATTCAGCGAGATTCCAGATGTTTTACTTCGCTCTGAAAAACAAAAAATGTTTAATGAACTTAAACATGACTTGGAGCGTAATGGTGTTGACTTTGAAAAGTATTTAAAAGATTTGAAAAAGACCGAGGAAGAAATCTTTACCGACTTTACTGAGCGTGGTACTACCCGCGTTAAGGCCGCTTTGATTTCTCGCCAAGTTGCATTAGACAACGACATTAAAGTAGATGAAGAAGAAATTAAAAACGAAGTTGAAATGGTCCGCATGACTTACAAAGACGATCCAAAGGTAGAAGAAGCACTAAAGCGCCCAGAGGTTTTAGACACTCTCGCTATGACCATACAAAATCGTAAGGTGGTACAATTTTTAAAAGAAAAAATCTTGGGCAAAGAAAACGTACACCAACACGACACTCATACTCATGATGAAAAATGCGACCACGACCACAAAGAGTGCGCTGACAAAGATTGTTGCAAAGACGAGAAGTGTACTGGAGAAGAATGCAAAGACAAAGATTGCAAGTGCGAAGAAAAGTAAAAAGATTAAACAAAAAAGATCAGCTAACAAAGCTGGTCTTTTTAATTTGTGAGAGGTGTTCACGGGCGTGTGATTCACCCTCTCAGGCTTTTACCTTGGTGGTAGTGGCCGCAGCCTGGCACTGAGACAAGTACGAGCAATCACACCGATCACCCGCTGACCTGCCAACTCGGCAAAGCAGCACAGCGTGCTCCAGGGTGGTCCCACCGAGCCCTAGACAGTCATTCAGACTGGCGGAGTGTCCACTCATGTCCACAACGAATTTCTGGGCGCGCCCAGGACGATCGTCCTCTTTCAAACAACGTCCATCTGCCATGATCACTACCAACTTTCAGCCCGCGAACGACACCATTTTTACATATAATCTCCCATCCGTCAACACTGCGCTTGTTACCAAAAGAAACGTATGATAATATTTAAAATATATTACTAACATATGCCCGCTCAGATAACACACATTGTCTTCACTGATAAAATATTTAATACTTTTTTCCCCGCCAGAAACAAGCGGGATTTTTTTATTGGCACTTGCTTCCCAGATATACGTTTTTTAAAAGTTATTGCCAAAGAAAAAACCCACCCTCCTGATATGCAGATAAAAAAAGAAGATTCTGACTTTCTTGCTGGTGTAAAATTTCACAATATTTTAGACAACATACGAGAAAATCACATTATCGAACAAGGTGTCTATGAAATGGTTTCTCCTATTCACAAACAAGTGCGGGCAATCAAAGTTTTTGAAGACTCTCTGTTCTATAACCTGGTTAAAACTTGGCCAGAATATATATCATACTTTAACGACGTCCTACCAGAGGAACTTAATTTTGAAATACACCCCAACGACTTGCGTCGGTGGCACGACCTATTACAAGAATATTTTTCTCAACAACCAACACCAGAAACTTCAAAAACTTTTATGCTTGGTATTGGTGCAACACCAGAAGATGTGGTTAGAGCAGAACGACTGGTGGCTGAAATTAAAAATAATTTTCCAGTGATTGATATTCTAAAAAACTTCTATCAAAATTTTGAAAACATTCTGCTGGAAAAAGGGCGGGGGTTGATTTAAAAGAAAACAAAGCAACCTCTTTGTTTGAATCTTGTTTTATTTAATGATATTATTAAACCATTATTACAAATATTCATATGCTCTTCGGTGCTCACGTCTCAATTGCTGGTGGTTTAACAAATGCTCCAAAAAATGCGGCTGATATTGGTTGTGAGGTTTTTCAAATGTTTACCCGCTCTCCTCAGGGTGGGTATATTGCTCCATTAAACAAAGAAATCGCTACTGAATTTAAGTCTTTGTGTAAACAATACAACCAAAAAGAATGGGTAGTCCACACCCCGTATTTTATCAACTTCGCTTCTGGCAACAAACGTATCTATCACGCCTCCATTACCGTAATACGGGAAGAATTGGAGCGTGCTTCCTTGCTGGGCGCCAAATACCTAATGACTCATCTTGGTAGCTACAAAGACCTGGGACATGATGTTGGCTTAGAACAATTAGTAGGCGGATTAAATGAAGTGCTGGCTGGTTATTCTGGTGAAACGCAATTTTTAATTGAAATCTCTGCTGGTTCAGGCGAAATCATTGGTGACACCTTTGAAGAAATTGCCGAAATTATTAACCATGCAAAATTAAAAAAATATAACATCGGTGTCTGTTATGATACCCAACACGGTTTTGCTTCTGGATACGATATTCGCACCCCCGAAGCAGTTGCTGATACTTGGAAAAAATTTGACAAAACAATCGGTTTAAAAAAATTAAAACTATCTCACTGCAATGATTCAAAAACCGAACTTGGTTCGCACAAAGATCGCCACGAAAATATTGGTGCTGGATTAATTGGTCAAGTCGGGTTTGAAAGTTTGTTCGCTCACCCCGCAACGAAAAACATCAACTTTGTTTTGGAAACCGACCCCGCTGGTGTAGTTAAAGACTTAGAGCTATTAAAAAAGATTCGTGGTTAAGTATATGAAAATAAAAATACGGGTAGTGCCACGCTCTTCAAAAAATGAAGTTGTTGGTCCAATGAGTGATGGTGCGATAAAAGTAAAACTAACCGCTCCCCCGGTGGATGGTAAAGCCAACGAGTCTCTAATACAACTCCTTTCCAAACACTACGATGTAAAAAAAGATAAAATAAAAATCGTCAGTGGTCTGACGAGCAAAAACAAGATTGTCGAAATTGATTAAATTTTTACTGGTTTAACCTTGTCTAAATTAAACACTTCTTTGATTGTAATTAATATCGCACTATCAACGCGATATTTTTTATTCTTCTCCACACACAAATCAAAACACTTCCCGGAGGTATATGTTTTTGCTATTCCTTTTAGCCGATAATATCCACCAACCACACAAACGCTTTTATTCTCCTTAATATTTTTAATTGTCGTATTCATCTGACAATTGGCGACCAACAATTTTCCTTCGACAAAACCAAGCGAGACGACAATGTTGGCGTTCGGAACACCCTTCGTTGTTGCCGTCACCAAGGTTATTTCTTTTCCTTTATTAAAATCTTTTTTCCACGTCATATTATGGTAAATCTACTCCACCTTTGTTCCATGGATTACACCGCACAATCCGCCACATAGTTAACGGCAGCCCAATAAGCAACCCTCTCTTTTTAATTACCTGATACCCATACTCACTACAGCTTGGATAAAACCGACAATACCCGTGGGTAAACAAAGATTTAAAAAAACCGTGATCCGGAGAGATTGTTTTTTGATACAAGCGAATCAGCCACAAAAAAGGAACACGGGGATAGTATATAATCTTGACAAATTTCATAAAAAATAGTAGCGTTTTGTGGTTGTTCAACCTCCTCGGAGGGCCTTGTGCCCCAGAATTTGGTGAAAGCGACCCTGCGAAGGCCTCTTCCCTCGGTCGAGCCGGGAAACGACGGCATGCCGGCCCACGAAAGCGTGGCCTACGCCCTGCTCTGCTGTCCCAGCGGCACAGGAAGAGAGCACGTCGTCTACTGTGCCCCCTTGCATTCGTGCCGTGAGCAACCAAAGCCCTGGTGCGATCGCACCCTCACCGTTTGGTGCTACGCTGATCCCGACGGCAAATACCGTCTTGCTGATCAGCCGTGCCACCTTCTCAGTTGGTAGCCCCACCCCAGACAAGGAGTTGGTCTACCCCACGAACAACTTCGTTCTTCTCTGCCAGCTCCCTAAGAAAATTATGTTTTTTTAGGGAGACAGAGAAGAGCTGTTTATAAAATCTGCCATCTGGCGGATTTTATTTTACAGACTTTTTCATCTTACCAAACACCCAACTTTTTTAAATAGTTCCAAAAGCTGCGCCTCGGTTTGTGTATAGCTCAAACCAGTCGCGCCAGCTTTGGCGACAAAAAAAAAATAGTATCCTGTTTTTATCTTGTCATCTTTAACAAGCAAACGAACAACCTCGCGCATCTGTCGTTTTAGTCTGTTTCTAATAACGGCACTTTTAGACAACTTCAACCCAACCGTAAAACCAATCCTTAGTTGTTTAGCAAAAATATCCTTGTCTTCTTTGGAAGGAAAAAAGTTTTTGTTCTTTTCTAAATCAAGTGCGCGCAAACTAAAGTTAACCGAATTAAACCACGACCCGCGCGCTAAGAGCAGATTAAAATCACGAACTTTTGTTAAACGATTTTCTGTTTGTAACATAGTAAGTATATTGTAACAAAAAAACCGCCCCTGTTCTAGGTGGCGGAGTTTTGTTTAACGAGTCTTTCTTAAGCGCTTGCCTTTCTTCTCATCAGAAACAGTTAGTTTCTTTCTTCCTTTAGCGCGACGACGACGCAAAACCTCTTGCCCTTGTTTGGTAGACATTCTCTTTCTAAAACCATGAGATTTGGCGCGTTTCTTTTTGTTTGGTTGATATGTTCTTTTGGTTGACATATTGTTAAATTAAAATCGCCTCTTTAGGCGCTCTTCTAAAAACCACAAAAACATTATACCACAAAAAAAACAGTTCGTCAAGATTTTGGCTAAAGAACCACCAATCCACAGTTTATCCACACTTTGTCCCCCTCCCCCTTTTTGGCCTGTTTGAGGGAAAAACAAAGTGTGGTAGAATATTTTTACAAACCTAAAAATTATTAAAAGTTATGACAAACAATGAAACCTGGCAAGCTGTACTAGCAGAACTAGAGCTTTCTATCTCTAAAGCAAACTTTAATACCTGGTTTAAAAACACTGGTATTTCTTCGTTTCAAGATAGCCAAGTGATTGTTTGTGTCCCAAACACCTTTAACCAGGCCTGGATTGAAAAGAAGTATCACCACCAGATTATCAAGTCTTTAGAGAGGGTAACGGGAAAACCGATCAAAAAGATGGAGTATCGGATAGAAAACATCAAAAACGTGGTTGAACAGCCGGTTTTAGAAGAAAAAACCACCCAAGGCGAACAGTTGGCCCAGTCTGGCGTCTCCCCTGCTTACGGCACACCCAAGCCGGCACCGGCTTCTGGTGGATTCCCAATTAACCCAAAAAACACCTTCTCTAGCTTTGTTGTTGGCAGCGGTTCTGAATTGGCCTTTGCCGCCTCACAGGCAGTTGCTAACCGCCCAGGAGAGGCCTACAACCCTTTGTTTATCTACGGCGGGGTTGGTTTGGGAAAAACCCACCTAATTCAAGCAGTTGGCAACGAAATCCTTAAAAACCGGCCAAATATCAACATTTTGTATGTTAGTGCAGAAAAATTCTCGAACGACTTCATTTCTTCGGTAAAAGATGGCAATGCTCGTGATTTTCAGAACCGCTATCGTCTAATTGACGTACTTTTAATTGATGATATCCAGTTTATTGCCGGCAAAGACCGAACCCAAGAGTCTTTCTTCCACACTTTTAACGAATTACACCAACAAGACAAACAAGTTATCCTAACCTCTGATCGACCACCAAAGGCCATTCCCGCCCTTGAGGACCGCCTTAAATCACGTTTTGAGTGGGGAATGATTGTGGATATCTCTCCGCCTGATTTTGAAACTCGCGTGGCAATTTTAGAGAAAAAATGTTCGGAAAAAAGCTTTGTCCTTGATCAAAAAATCCTACATTTGGTTGCCACATCTGTTCAAAGCAATATCCGCGAACTAGAAGGTGCTTTAAACAAAATTATCGCTTACCACCAACTAAAGAACATGGAACCAACTGTGGAATCAGTAAAACCACTAGTTTCTGGTATAAGCAACGCCGCAATTAGACGCTCGGTAACAAGTAAACAGATAATTGACGCTGTGGCTGACTTCTACAACATCAGTCCCGATGATATTTTAACTAAAAACAGAGAAAAACGGCTGTCTTTCCCACGACAGATAATAATGTTCTTGCTGCGTGAAGAGCTAAAAATGTCATATCCATCAATTGGTGATGAGTTGGGTGGCCGCGACCACACAACAGCAATGCATGCCTGTGAAAAAATCATCAAAGAGATTGAAAATGATATAAAACTGAAGCAAGAGGTGGAGTTAATTAAACAAAAGATATATATTAATAACTTTACTACCTCATAAATATAATCAAAAATCTTGTCTAAGTTATGCACAAAACCTGTTGATAAGCTGTTCTAAAGGGTGTGTATAAAACTAATAATAATAACAGGTTATAAACAAGGGTGGGGGATAAAACAAAAAAACAACAAACTTATCCACTTTACAATAACAAAACAAAAAACTTATTAAAAAGTTATCAACACCGTTTGTCCCTTAACTGAGCCAAAAAAACGAATTATCCACTCTATCCACACCATTATTATTACTATTATATATTATATATACATATATACTATGAAGATAACATGCACGAGAGAGAACCTTTCTCAGACACTAAGCTTGGTTGGAGGAGTAGCAGGTAAAAATATAAATTTACCAATTCTTAGCAACATCTTAATTCGCGCAGATAACCAAAAAACAGAAATTATCTCTACCAACCTAGAAGTAGCAATTGTTGCCACCCTAAGATCAAAAATAGACGAGCCTGGTTCTTTTACTGTTCCCGCTCGCACCCTAACCGACTTTGTAAACCTTTTGTCTGGTGAAAAAGTAGAAATGGAACTACAAGGGAACGAGCTGTCTGTAACCTGTGATCGTTCAACCACTAAAATTAAAGGAACACCAGCAGATGATTTTCCTGTGGTTCCGGCATTAAGCGAAGGTAGCGGATATTTAGTTTCTGCCGAAGAACTAAAAACAGGGCTTTCACAAGTTGTTTCCGCCTTAGCAAGAAACGATATCCGACCAGAACTATCCGGTGTGTTTTGTGGGTTTAATGTTGGTGAGAACAAAGGATTAGTTTTAGCTACTACTGATAGTTATCGTTTGGCAGAAAAGAAAATAAAACTAAGTCAGGGAGAAGACGAAATAAAAGTGATTGTTCCTGGTCGTACCGCACAAGAGATTATTCATATCTTATCTTTGGCGGCAAGTGAAGGAAGCGAAACAGGCGCACGCATTCTTTTAAACAACAACCAGATTGTTTTGAATTATTCTAATATCCAACTAGTGTCTCGTTTGGTTGACGGACAATATCCAGACTACACTCAAATTATTCCAAAAACATTTACTACCACCGCAACTTTTTCTACCAACCAAGTAAGTAAGGAAATAAAAGCAGCCGCACTTTTTACCACCACCGGTGTTAATGCGGTTTCTTTCTTTTTAGAAAAAGAAAACAGTAATGTGGTGATTGCCTCAACCTCTTCTCAAACCGGCGAATACAAATCACAACTAGAAGCAGAGATCGTTGGCGACGACAACAATATTCTTTTGAACCACCGCTACTTACAGGACGGGCTAAGCAATATTAAAACACCAAACACAGTATTTAAAATGATTAATGCCGACAGCCCATGTTTGTTTGCTCCACAAGGAGACGAAAGTTTCTTGTATATTGTAATGCCAATTAGACAGTAAAAGAAAATTAAATAAGAAAACAAAACCCCCGCATTTCAGCGAGGGTTTTTTAGATTAGAATTATTTTTTATTGGGCGCTTACCACCAAGTCGTATGTTTTAATGTTCCCGTTGTTGTCAGTCATTTCGCCGGTTAGAACATGTTCGCCAACACCAGGAAAGTTTTTCCAAGTAAACATTAGTCGTCCGGTTGTTGGTTTGTCGTCGCGTGAATTAAAAATGTAAATTAATTTTTTGTTTGTTCCGCTAGTTAAATAAACTTTTAAATCTTTTGTTTCGTTCCAGCGGAAAGGCAGCAAGGTGATTGAGCGCGGAAAATCTTCTTTGGTTAGTGTTAGAGGGCTTGTCTCTCCCCAACTAAAATCAGGTGGGCCAAGCTCGGCGTTTAAATTAAATTCAATTGCTTTTTCACCAAAGTTTCCTTGGTCGTCTTCGGCTAGTACTCGAAGAGTGTGTTTTCCGTTGGTAAGTATTTTTGCGAAGTAGTCTGTTTTGAAAGGGAAGGCTGTCGCTGATCCTACGGTTTGACCATCAACCTGGAAAGACACGCGTGTTACTCCGCGCGGGGAAGTTGCGCGCACCTCCAAGACCATCTGTCGGTTTGTAATTGTTTGTCCTTCGGTTGGGGAAACAAATTCAATTTGTGGAGACAGCTCGTTGGCAAGCGGGTTGTCAACCTCGGTTGGAGGCTCTTCGAGAGAAACATCCTTGCCGTCTTTTCGTAGGCGCGCCACCCAATCGTTTAGAGCGGTTTCCCAATTCTCGTATTGTGGGTCGTCAGTTGGGTTCATTGGAATTGGTCCGCGCGGATCATCTTTGTTTACATAATGTAAAATATCGTGTGGTGGTAAAAATGTTTTTTCCGAGATTAAACTGGTTGGTGTGGTAGAGGCAACAATCTTTCCGTTTGAATTGTTTACCAAAACTTTGATTCCGCCATCTCCACCCTTTAATACCGGTTTGGTAGCGTCGTTTGCTGGTGGAACAGGAAAGCTTTCTGTTGGAGTATTTTTTGTTATCTCACGCATGTATAAGTTCCAGATTTTACCAGCCAAAGCATTTCCACCCGCCTTCATTGGTTTGGCATTCGTGTTGCCAACCCAAACACCAACGGCGATTGATGGGGTGTATCCCATTGTCCAAGCGTCTTTGTTGTCGTTGGTGGTACCGGTTTTGGCTGCCACTGGTCGGTCCGGTAAGGTAAGATTGCCGTTAGCACCAAAAATGTATGATCGGGCTTTATCATCAGACAATACATTATCAAGCAACGCCACGATTTCAGGCTTCATTGCCTCGGTGCTTTCTGGTTTTTTCCATTCCCAAATTTTATCACCTTGATCATTTTTAATTTCTAGAATGCTTTCGGTTGGAAAACGCTCGCCGTTGTTAGCTAAAGTAGCATAGGCCGAGGTGTGTTCCAGTAAATTTACCTCTGCACCACCCAACACCAAACTTAATCCGGCTCGCTCCACCATTTCTTTACTTAAAGTGGTATAGCCAAAACGCTCTGCAACGTCCGCCACCTTCTCCTGACCAACGAGGTAAAGTGTTTTTACGGCTGGGATGTTTAGAGACCCTTGTAGGGCCTTACGCATGGTCAGGAGGCCATGCTCCTTGCCGTCATAGTTGCTTGGAGAGTAGTCGCCACCAGAACGGCGGTCAAAGTTGGTGTTAACATCATAGAGAACAGTTTCAGGTGTGAAGCCTTTTTCCCAAGCAGCAGCATAGACAAAAGGTTTGAAAGAAGAACCGGGTTGGCGTTTGCCTAAAATTGCTACATTAAACTGACCATCAATTTCGTCGTTTTCAAAATCACGCGAACCAACCAACGCTAAAATTTGTCCGGTCTTAGGGTCGATTGCTACGAGCGATGCGTTGTTGGCGTTTGACTCTTTTGCAAACTTGTCGCCTTGTTCCTTGATTATTTTTTCGGCTGCTTTTTGTTTGTCATAATCCAAAGTAGTGATTACTTTTAATCCACCCGTGTCTACTTCTTTTTCTCCGAATTGATCAGCCAACAATTGTTTAACGTGTAAAACAAAATGGGGCGCGTCCATTATTCCACCACCGCGATATATTCGTAGGGCGGAGTTTTGGGCGGCAGTTTTTTCTTGCTCTGTAATTTGTCCCTGATCAAACATTAAACGCAAAACCAAATCACGTCGATCACGCAGTGCGTCTGGGTTGTTAAGATAGCGTGTTGGCGCCTTGATGATTGCTGCGAGCGTTGCTGATTCTTCTAAACTTAAATCAACCGCTTTTTTGTGAAAGTAACTTTGGCTGGCCGACTCAACCCCGTAGTTGGTTGAACCATAGGGCACCTCGTTTAAATACATTTTTAAAATTTCGTCTTTACTGTATTTGGTTTCTAAACGCATTGCCAAGATTGCCTCTTTTATTTTTCTAAATAAAGAGTGTTCGTCACCGACGATTGAGTTTTTAATAAACTGCTGAGTGATTGTTGAGGCGCCGCCAGAACCAGCAGATCGTCCGAGTAAATTGTTTACACCAGCACGAATAATACTTATCGGCCGAATGCCGCCGTGTTCATAAAAATTTTTGTCTTCTACGGCGATGGTGGCTTTTACTATCCAAGGAGAGATTTGATCAAGCGGGACGGTGGTTCGTTTTTGGTTCTGATAAATCTCATAGAGTAGGTGCTCGCCGGTGCGATCGTATATTTTTGTGCTTTGTGATACTTGGCGATCAGACAAATTGTTGGGATCAGGTAAATCACGACTAACCCAAGCAACCAAAATAGTGGCGGCGATTACGCCGACCGCCGCTAGAGCAGCGCCAACCATTAATATTTTTTTTAACCACACCCGATTGTTTGTGGTGTGGCGGCGACGAGGTGTTTCGGTCTCGATTTCGCCATAGGTACGAGCACGACGTTTGAGTTGTGGAATTGGCATAAAAGAAAACAACAAAAATTCAGATTTTTCTTTACTAATTATATCTTACCTCGGTCATATTGACAAATTGGCCATTTTCTGGTATACTTCGCAGTTATGAAATGCGGGGTCCCTATTTAAGGATCTCCTAAGTTTCTAAAATATGCGCTTATTTCAGCGAAAAACAATTGAAAAGACACTTGAAGCAACGGTAAGTTTGGCTCTGTTGACTGGTTTCTTGTGGCACGCCTTTAATCCGGTTATTGTTTTGGCTAAAAACAGCCTAGAAACTGCTATAATTAGCCAAAAAGACCGTGAAGTTACCCTGTCTTCTACTCAAACCAACCGCATGTTTTATCCAAAAACAGCGTTTGTAGTGCCAGATAAGAAGCTTACCGCTGTTATTACCGCCTATTCTTCCACTGTTGACCAATGTGATGAGGATCCGTTTATTGCGGCCTCAGGCAAGCGTGTTTACGACGGTATGATTGCGGCTAATTTCTTGCCGATGGGTACAAAGATTAAAATCCCTTCTTTGTATGGTGATAAAATCTTTACCGTGGACGATCGCATGAACGCTCGTTATGGTTATGGCCGGATGGATATCTGGATGGACGCTCCTCGTGCCGAAGTTAATTCTTTTGGTGTGAAGCGAGTTGAAGTAGAGATATATTATCAGGTTAAGGCAGTGGCGAAAAAGTAAAAAATCGAAATCCGAACACCTCGACTTTAGTCGGGGTGTTTTTTTGTAAAGTTTTTATTAGAAAGGTTTGAGTGGAATTGATGGGCGGTGGGTTAGTTTTTGTCTGTTTGTCCGCGTAGCGTAAAGAAATATAAGCCAAACCCCACCACAATCATTATGTCTGCCAGGTTTATCACCCCAGTTAAGATTAAGAGGTAATCAAGGGTGTAACCAAAAAAGATTCGATCAATTAAATTAGAAGCAGCGCCGGTGATTATTAGGATCATTCCAAATTTTCCAACAGAAGTAATTTGTTGTTTAATTAATAGGTAAATTAGTAAAGATAAAATTAGTAAAGAAAATATTACTATTAATATTCCGGGCAAAGGAAGGCCAAAAGCAACGCCGTAATTTTTAAAAGGACTCCAACCAAAGTATTTGAACAACAAGTGTTGGGTTGGCCAAATACTGTGAGAAAAGCACTTCAATAGTTGGTCAATAATAAAAAAAAGCCCACTAACAAAAAAGTAATGGGCTGTTTTTTTCATATTTTTTAAACCTCTTGAACGATAGTTTTTTTGCATTCAACGCAAGCAGAGGAGGTGGCGCGAGCCAACAAACGTTTTTCCTCAATTGGTTTTTTGCAATATTTGCAAACACCATAGCTGCCGTCATCTAAGCGCTTTAATGATTGTTCAACATCACGCAAAGATTTTGCTAGCGTGTCTTCTAGTGTTAGGTTGGCAGCGTAGTCTGCTACCTCAGCAGCGTTCTCGTCTTCTTTATCGCCATAGGAAGGAAATGCCCCACCATCTTGTGCATTATCAGAAACAGAAGGGAGTTCTTTAATAAGACGGGTTCTCTCTTCTAGAAGGGTGGCGCGGATTTTTTCTAAGAAATCATCAGAAAAAAAAGATTTTTTATTAGTCATATTAGTACAAAGCAAAAAAGGCCAGATGCCTCAATATGCCTTTATTATATTATACCCCCTGATTTTAGTCAATGATACTGTGTGGTCGGTGTAGTTAAAAACAAGGTGGGGAAAATTTTTTGTAAAAAAAAAGGGCGTAGTAACCAAATTAAAAATTGTTTTAAGGTTCTCGCCCTTAGGCATCCTGCATAAAAGCAGATTGTTGTCGCTTGCGCGGCAGAACCAGAACTTTTAGCAGGTAAACCATCCGACCACCTGGGAGGTATTTCTCCGTGCGCCAGCTGCACAAACGGCAAGTTGGCACAAAAATTGGAGTTACCAGAGAGGAAGTGCGGATCTACTACTGCTGTTTTAGCTGTTGTTAATAGCAATAGCCGATCCATTTCCATTTTGGGAAGTCGATATGGTATTTATCCACACAAGGTGGATATTTGAATGTGAATGAACTAACTCACGCTATATATCATACCATATTTTAGAAGTACTGTCAAGGATGGGGTATTTTTGCTAGTTTAAGCCAAGAAATGGCCGAAAACAGCCATTTTTGTCATAAAATTTGTATAGACTAGTGTATACAAATTTTATTTATCATGTCATTTCTCTTAAATTAGCAAAAATATTAAGAAAATTTTAGAATCTTATCCCCATTAAAGGGGTGTTGTGCACAGAGTTATCCACAGTTTGTATAGACTAGTGTATACAAATTTTGAAAAAAGAAGAAAATATTTATTCTTTTACTTTTTTTATTTTTATGTTAGAATATTTGCTCTAAACAATATATATGAATAAAAAAGCACTTCTTTTAATTTTAGACGGCTGGGGGATTGGAGAAAACAGCGATCACAATGCTGTTTTTCAAGCAAAACCTAAGTTTTGGAATGAGCTGTATGAACAATATCCACATTCTTTGGTTCATTGTAAGGAAGAATCGGTTGGTTTACCTAGTGGTTGTTTGTCTGGATCAGAAGTTGGCCATGTGACAATTGGTGCCGGTCGGGTTGTTTGGCAAAGTGTTGCAAAAATTGATCGTTCTATCGCTGATGGAAGTTGGGACAAAAACAGGGTGTTGGTTGGCGCAAAAGAACACTTAGCAAAAGAGGGTGGGAAAGTGCACTTGGTTGGGCTGTTAAGTAATGGCGGTATTCATTCTCACGTTAATCACATTCTTGCTTTAATAAACTGGGCGAAAAGAGAAAAAATTAAGCAGGTAGCACTGCATTTGTTTTTGGATGGGCGTGATATGCCACCAACCAGTGCGTTACAGCTTTTGCGGGAAACGATTTTAAAAGAAACAGATAGTACTATTCAAATTTCAACAATTTGTGGTCGTTCAATTGCGATGGATCGAGGAGAAAAGTGGGAAAGAACAATTTCCGTCTTTAATCTTTTGACGAACGCAGGTGAAATTTCTTTTAATGACGCCGAACAGTGTTTGGAAAAAAGTTATCAGGAAAAAGTAGGGGATGAATTTGTTGAAGCCGCCAGGTTTAATGATTGGGTGGTGGCAGAAAATGACGCAGTGATATTTTTTAATTTTCGTGCTGATCGTATGCGTCAGTTGGTGCGGTTGTTTACAAAGTTAGCACCACACAACGAACAACAGAAAGTCGTTGTTCCAAAAAATCTTTATTTGGCAAGTCTGACCGAATACGATTCAGAATATCGCGAGGTTTGGGTAATGTATCCACCAGAATATCCAACCAATACTCTGGGTGAGTGGGTGGCAAGCAAAGGGTTGAAGCAACTTCGTATTGCCGAGACAGAAAAACAAGCTCATGTTACATATTTTTTAAATGGTGGTCGAGAAGAAAGTTTTGAGGGTGAAGATCGTTTGATAATACCATCATTAGGTTTGACAAACTATGCGTCTAATCCAGAGATGAGTTTACCGGAAGTTTCTAAATCATTAGTGCGAGCGCTGGAGAGCAAGCAATTTGATTTGATTGTTTGTAATATTGCCAACGGTGATATGGTAGGGCACTCTGGAAGTTTGGCGGCGGGTATTCAGGCAGTACAGGCGGTTGACGCAGCGCTTGCTCAAATTATTCCCACCGCAGAAAAAAATGGTTATACAGTTTTGATTACCGCTGATCATGGAAATATTGAACACATGTGGGAAAATAACGAACCACATACTGCGCATACTTTTAATGAAGTACCATTAGTGATTACTGACAAAAATATTGTTTTAGAAAACACTGGGTACTTACATCAAATTGCACCAACGGTTTTGAAAGTGATGGGGTTGGATCAACCGCCAGAAATGACTAGCGAGGCATTGATAAAATAGAAGAAAAAATCCCGAATTATCGGGATTTTTTAGTAGTGATATTTTTTATTTACCTTTATCATTGTTGCGCGATATATTTGTTCAAACAAGAATACGCGCGCCATTTGGTGGGTAAAGGTTAGTTTGGAAAGCGAGATTTTGTTTTTGTTTAATTGTAGAATTTTTTCATCCAAACCTAGTGGGCCACCGATGATAAAACACAAATCAGTTAATGGTGAGATCAGGTCGGAAAAGTCAGTTGAAGAATATTGTTTGCCGTGCTCGTCAAGGATTATTACATTATCAGTTTTTATTTTTTCTAAAACAGCAATAATTTTTTCTGCCTCTTTTTGTTTTACTTTTTCCTTATTGTCTTTTTCAGAGAAACTTTCTTCTTTTAATTCGTGGATGTTGATTTTGTAATACGGCGACAGTCTTTTTAAATATTCTGCCTCTGCTTCTCGCCAATATTTTTCTTTTAATTTTCCTAAACAAATTAAATGCAAATTCATATTTAAAAATTTGCTTTAAATTCCGGAAAGCGATCTTCTAAAATTGCTTGGCGCGCTTCCTTCGTTAAGTTGATTAAGAAATGTAGATTATGAATTGAAGCTAAGCGCATGCCAGTAATTTCGTCAGTGGCAAAAAGATGGTGCAGATAGCTGCGAGTATAGTTTTGGCAAGTACGACAGGTACAGTTTTTTTCTAGTGGACCTTGGTCAGTAACAAATTCTTTGTTTCTGATATTCATTCGGTGTTTGTTGTTGTTTTTTTGATAAGTAAAAACCATGCCATGACGAGCAAGGCGAGTGGGGGCAACACAATCAAACATGTCTACACCGCCTTCAATCGCAACTAACAAATCAGCTGGGTCTAACCCGATGCCCATAGCATAATGTGGTTTGTTGGCGGGTAATATTGGGTACACCCAATCCAGAATTTGTGCGGTAGCTTCCATGTTGTAACCAATTGACTCGCCGCCAATCGCAACACCATCGAAATCGAGATTAGAAATGAACTCGGCCGATTGTTTACGCAAGTCTTCGTAATTTGATCCTTGGATTATGCCGAATAAAAATTGTTTGTATCCATGATGAGTAGTTTCTTTTTGGTGTTCGGTTAAACAACGCTTGGCCCAACGGTGAGTGCGTTCCATTGCTTCGATTGCATATTGTTTTTCAGCAGCATCAGGCGTGCATTCGTCAAAGGCCATGATAATATCAGCACCAATTTTGTGTTGGATTTGAATGGCTGATTCAGGAGTAAAGCGATGTTTAGAACCGTCAATATGTGACTGAAAAGTTACACCCTCCTCGTCAATCTTTGTTAGGCCACCTTGTCCTTTGTCGGTTTTTTGTTCGCCTAAACTAAAAACTTGAAAACCACCACTGTCCGTTAAGATTGGTTTGTCCCAATTCATGAATTTATGTAGCCCACCAACCGAATCAATTAGATCTTCTCCGGGACGAAGGTGAAGATGATAGGTGTTGCTTAGAATTATCTCAGCATTAAGATTTTTTAAATCCAAAGAATCCAGTGTTTTGACAGTAGCTTGGGTGCCTACTGGCATAAACATTGGAGTTTGAATATCACCGTGATCGGTGTGAATAATACCAGTGCGAGCACGGCTTTTTTTGTCCTGATGTGTTAGTTCAAAAAAGCTCATAATATGGCTAAAATACAGGATTTTTTTGCTTTTGTCAACCAGTTGCAGTGTGATGATATTTTTGTTATCATTAAATCAATGAAAGGAGGAGGTTCGTTTTTAGTTAGGCACATTCATCGTGTGTGGAGGTGCCGGATGAGTCTCGCTTTGGTAGAAGAAGGAGATGCCTCGCGCGCCAAAGTGCGGGAAATCCCGATCACTGGGCCACTGCCGTGGAGTGAAGAGCCCGAGGGTCGTTTCGTGGGAGACGCAACCCCCACGTACGCTCCGAAGCACGATGGACCCCCTCGCTTGAGGGAGAAGTCTTCGGGCAAAGAGGGCTTCGAGCCCGTGTTGTCGCCTTCCGCCAAGAAGAGCAATTCGAAGGGGGATCTGAAAGGTGACCCCAAGAATGCCCCGAAGGGCAGAGGCGATGATCGTGGGAGTCGCGGAAACCACGGCGACCGTGGTGGTCGTGGCGGGAATCCTCGCCGGGGCGGGGGGAAGCGGTAGAGAACGAACCAGATGACTGGGGTCGCCGCATTCGTGCGGCGACCCCTGAAAGACTTTTTAATTAAATTAAAATGATTAATTTTTCTCAAGAACTTAACTCTGAACAGTTGGCAGTTATTGAACACGGCGATGGGCCGTGTTTGGTTTTAGCGGGTGCGGGCTCAGGTAAGACGCGTGTCATTACTTATCGGGTTGCGTATTTGTTAGAACAAAAAACAAATCCTGAAAATATTTTGTTGGCGACTTTTACGAATAAAGCAGCAGGGGAGATGGTAGAAAGAATAAAAAAATTAACGGGGCAAGAAGAAAAATTACCTTGGGCGGGCACGTTTCATAGTATTGGTCACAAACTACTTCGTCGTCATGCAGAAGTTTTGGGTTATCAAAAAAACTTTTCTATCTTAGATACTGATGACAGTGAGTCGTTATTAAAATTAGCAGCTAAAGATTTTGCAATCTCAGCAAAAGGGAAAAAGTTTCCTACTGCCGGAGTATTGCAAGGTATTATTAGCTT
>CAZHTA010000006.1:0-57026 GCA_964535515.1 uncultured Gammaproteobacteria bacterium | reverse complement strand
CTTTTCCTTTTGAAGTGTTAATAAGAAGAGAAAGGTGTTCGGATACGTGCCCGGGCGTTTCTAAAATCTCTATATCTTTTCCTAGCACGTGCTTATCAAATTCAAGCATCAGGTCGTTGTTGTACAACAGATTGGTGTCAAAGGTTACGAAATTAGCTTTTTCAAAAAGTGAAGCTAATAATATATGGTCAATATGGCTATGAGAGAGGAATACATAATCAATGTTGGAAGTTTTTAATTTTTCTTTTTTTAAAGCAGTTAGTAGTTTTTTGCGGTTACATCCTGGATCAGTGATTATTTTTTTGTTTCCGGATTTTATATAACAACAAGTAGAACTTGCTTTCCAGCCTTTTTTTAGTTCTTCGGCGTATCCTTCTACTAAAATTTTAATTTCAGCCATATTACTTAATTGTAGTTGATTATTTAATATGTATAATTTAACACAAGAGAGCGAGAGAGTAAATGCTTTTCTAATCAAGAAGAAGGCGAAGCTTGTTAGGCTTCGCCAGTTAGTCCTCCTTTCTACTCGTCGTTGATGAGTCGCGCCGAGCTGTTGGCCAGCGCGAGCAAATCTTCGTTCGAGTATGTTTTGCGAACGATCTCCTTCCAGTCGTGACCCGCAAAGTCTGGATCGAACGGATTGACCGATCTAACCCAGCCCATGCGAGGCAAAACATGTTTGGAGTCGAACGGGTCGACCCTCGTGTAGTGGACGACTTGTCCATTGCCGATTTTGAACCAAGGTTGGTCTTCACTGTCGACTGTGTGGTAGACATCAGCAGGCATTCTTTCGAGAATGACGCGGAAGGCTCTCATAATGTCGCCGTGCGACACGATGATTACCTTTTTGTCCGCCAGTTCCCGATGGAGTGTGCCGATGATGTTGTTACGGAGTCGATCGCAGGTTTCAGCCATGGATTCGCCGTCGGGCCAGGGAGCATAGAACAGGTGTCGTTTCCGCTGAGCCAGATACTCAGCGAACTGTGTCCGGCGAACTTCATCGGACACGATGTCGACACGGCCGTGATCACGCTCACGGAGTTGGAAATCCATGTACCAACGTGCGTCAGGGAGGTTAAGTAAAGCTGCGGTCTCCAGGGCACGGGTGTATTCAGACACGTAGTGGCGGTCGAACTGCGCCAGCTCGTTGTCTTTTAACCATTGCCCCGCAGCTTTGGCTTGCTCTTTGCCTTTTTCCGTAAGGCGGAGCTTAGCACTGTGGCGGTTTAGGAAATCGGGGGTGAAGTCGTGATTGTCTCCTGCACGTGAACGTTTGTTGGCGACATTGCCTTCGGACTCTCCGTGACGAACAAGGACCAGGTTGAGGGGGAGCATGTCTTTCTCCTATGGGTTGTTAAAGGACTACTGCAATTATATGTTGTTTCGATAATTCTGTATTAATTTATATACAAATATGAATTAGGATTGTGTATGTTTATTCATTTGACTAATAATGACAGGCGTTATATATTAAATATATAGTGTATCTTTTAATATACATTTTATGGAAATACTTACTAAAATTGGTTTGTCGATTATTGAGGCAAAGATTTATCAGGTTTTAATGTCTCAGGGTGCAATGTCGGTTGCGGAGATTGCACAAAAAACCGGATTACATCGTCCTCAGGTTTATAAATACCTTCCCATACTTGTGAACAAAGATTTGGTGGCTGAATCGCGCCATGGTAAACGCAAAGTATATTTGGCTGAATCGCCGCGTCAGCTAGAGAAGATTGCCGAAAGTATTAAAGTTGAAGTGCAAGGGCAGATGCCGGCGCTATTGCAGATGTACAATGTTTCTGAGACTAAACCGATCATCAGTTATTTTGAAGGTGAGCACGGTGTTCGCCATGTTTATGAAGATTTGGTTTCAACTTGTAAGAAAGGTGATATTTTTTACCGCTATGAATCGCCGCGGAACTATAAGGCAGCGCGTAAGTATATTCCCAACGAATATCTTTTGCGTTTTCGTGATCGCATTGAAGTAGAAAGATTAATTATTACGAACGAGATCACTAGACAACAAAAAAAACAACGCTTGGGACGGTTGATAAAAGTAGTACCGCCAAAGTATGGTCTGTTTGATTTTGACATTACGCAATTGATATATGGGAACAAGGTAGCGTTTATTGATTTTCGTTCAGAAACTGCAACGTTAATTGAAAGTCCAATTTTTGCAGAGTTTCAGAAGAAAATATTTAAGTTGTTGTTTGATAAACTTTAGAGTTTCTTTGGGGGTGGTGGACAATGATTATAAAAACAAAAACTCAGTTATTGCTGAGTTTTTGTTTAGGTATTTTTTAATCGGTGTTATTTTTTTAGTCAGTTGGTTGATTCTTGAAAACGCGTAAATAGTTGATTGTGCCAAGAATAAAGGATATTAGTACATATATTCCAGCCGTTAGGTTTTGTGGGTATTGGTAGGTGTTTATATAATCGGGATATATTATGACCAGGAATATTGAGAAGCTGATTATTGAGGACGAGAATAATAAGAATAGTGGGCCTCCTAGGTAGGTTGTTTGTTTAAAAAACTTTTGTCGCCAATATTTTTTTAGGAAAGGGGTTTCGGTGTTTTCCCAGTTTTCTTTTTTTATATTTACTATTGTAAATTCTTTGTAGAGAGATTGTAATATTTCTGCACACATTATACTGGTGAATGTTATTGCCCAGCTAATTAGTATATTATTTGATATTGATTTCCAGTTATGGCTAAAGGTGATAATTAGCAGGTTTAGTATAAACGGAATAAAAGTGAGTAGATATTTTTCTTTGGGGAACATTTTCCATTCGTTTCGTAGGTATGAGATCGTAAAGACCAAAAAGAAAGCGTAGAGGAGTATTTTAAGGTCATGGTCGGGATTAAAATGGGGGATAGCAATAAAAATAGGTAGAACAAAAAATATTGAGAAATATATTATAAAAAATATTAGGCGGGTATTTTTGTTGGGCATGTTGTTGTATTAGTGGTTATTTCTTCAGTTATTCTACCATAGCATTACTCTTTATGGTAGACACGTTGCTAGGTTTAAAGGAAATTTGGTATAATATTAATATATGCGGTTATTTACCGCAATAAAATAATTTTTAATTATATATGGGCAAGATCATCTTGGCACAATTTATCGTTTTACTTTGTGGTACGATTTTTGCTTGGGGGAATTTTGGTTATGAATTATATAGTTGGATTAAAAAAAATACATGTACTACTGGTTGTATGCCTGGAGTAAATCCTTTTTTAACGCCGTGTTTTTATGGAGCGATCTTTTTTACTATAGCGTTTGTGTTAAGTTGTATAATTTTAGCTAATAGATAGAGAAAGTGCTTTAGTTTAGTTGTTCGATGTTTTATGTAACTAAAAACCCCACTTAAATAGTGGGGTTTTTAGTTATAGTTTGTTATGTTGGTAATTTAAACGTTTATTAGCACTGGGGTATTCTGGGTAATTTGGTTTAGATTTTTAATTAGTCGATGTTATTTTTTCTTTGTGGTTAAAATATTCTTTTTCTACAGCAACAACAATCTCGGCTATTGCGATTGCTTCTTTGTACCATTTTTCTATTACCTGGTGATTGTAAGAGGTAATGCCATCTATTTTTAATTTATGTTTGCCGTCGTCTTGTGATAGTCCTTCACGGGAGGAGGAGATTCTGATTTTAAAAAAATCTCTAGCCAGTGAAGTTATTTCATTCTTTCTTTTAATATTATAGCATATTTGTTATTTTATGATAATTATTGTACAAATAAAAGACAGACATTAGTCCTGCCGGTTTTTTCATCGAACCATATAAATAACAAAATACCAACATTTAGGTAGTGTTTTGTTATTTAGATCATTTTATTGACCGTCGAACTTTTTGTTTGAGGAAATTAGAAAATGGTATACAGAATTATCAGCAGTTTAATATAAGAAGTAGGGTACGGCCGTGGGCAGACGTACTCTACCTCACGGCCGCGTGGTCGGATAGTTCGGCGGGCGAAAGAACCCACGCCGCGTGATGAAGTTGGTGACGAAGCTCGTGACGAAGCTGGTCCCGATGGCCATTGCCGAGCTCGAGATTGGTTCAGGAGTTCCGTTAGCCAGATGAGCACCCACGCTCATTACGCTGGTCAACATCGCAGGGACGACACTTCCGAGTGTATAGGCTTTGAAGGCGCTATGCATTGGAGAGAAGTGTTGGACCACCCTGGCAGTTACCCCTGTCGAACAGAAGCTCGAGACAGCTTGCGTCATTCCCGCACAAAGCCACACAGGAAACCCGTGTGGGCTGTTGATTGCCATCACCCATATTCCGTTGAATACGGCGGAGATGATGGCAAATCGGATGTTGAAGGCGTTGTGGTACACCTTCTTGACCGTCTGCTATACTCGCATCGTGTATTCCTTTCCGAGTTAATTAAAATGTTATCTGTAAAATAGCGAACTGTCAATTTAATAAAAAAATAAAACCCACTATAATAAGTGGATTTTAATTTGGTAGCCCCAACGAGAATCGAACTCGTATTTTCTCATTGAAAGCGAGATGTCCTAACCATTAGACGATGAGGCCGAAACGATGAAAGCATTATACTATTTTGGAGAAAAAAGTCAATGCCTTTGTTAATTTTTATAGTATATGTTACAATATATTATGTAAGGTAGTTCAAATTTAAATAGTTATTATGCATAAAGAATTAAAAGAACAAGCCATAAAGTTTAGATTGCAAGGGAAAAGTTACAATGAAATTATAAAAATTTTAGGTTTAAAATCGAAAGGGACGTTAAGTTGTTGGTTTAAGGATATTAAACTAACCAATGCTGCACAAGATAAATTAAGTAAGAATATGGCGTTGGCTCATAAAAGAGGGATTTTAGCCTTTAATGTTGAGCGTTCCGAACGAATAAAGAAAGAAAATGAAGATATTTTTTTAAAGTCAGTCGCTAAGGTTAGCCACATAAACGAGAGAGAGATGCTGCTTATAGGGGCGGCTCTTTATTGGGGTGAAGGGTATAAAAGCAACAGGCATCCCAAATTAAGTTTTACTAATTCCGATCGAGAGATGGTAGTAATTTTTATGAAGTTTATTCGGAAAATTTTAAATATAGATGATAAAAGAATACGTACTCACATTCATATACATCCGAATTTAAATTATAGAAAGGCGAAGGTTTTTTGGTCTGAAGCAACAGGTTTGCCGATTAGTAATTTTAGAATAGTTGATCAAGTTAGTGTTGCTAGTGCAGGGGTGAGGCCAAAAAATATTTTACCTTTTGGGACCCTAGACATAAGAGTGAATAGCAGGCAGGAATATTATAGGATGATGGGTCTGATAAAAGGTTTGATAAAAAATGTGTAAATAAAAATCCCCTTGATAAGTATCTTGGGGATTTTACTTTTTTAACTGTGTTTTAAGGCGTCTTTAAGGGCCTTGCCAGCTTTAAATTTTGGAACTTTTACTGGTGGGATTTGAATCTTTTCAGTAGGGTTTTGTGGGTTAACACCAGTGCGTCCAGCGCGTTGTTTTACAGAGAAAGCACCAAAACCAGTCAACACAACTTCGTCACCTTTTTTCAAAGTAGCCATGATAGTGTCAACTAAAGTGTTGATCATATCTTCGGCTTCACGTTTAGAAGTGTTTAATTTCTCTGCTAAAACTTGTGCTAATTCAGCTTTGTTCATAGATTCACCCCCTTTCTTATTAAAGGTAGATTATTATATATCTGATTACGCATAAATATTTGCGTATTCAACACTTGCATTATATCATCACGACTTTTTTTTGGCTAGATTAGCCAAAAAGTTGTCCACAAGCTTAGCGAGCGTATTCTACCACGCGAGTTTCGCGGATAATGGTAACACGAATTTCACCAGGATATTGCAATTCTTCTTCAATCTTGTGGGCGATATCTTTAGATAGCTGTACAGCAGCGTAGTCATCGATTTCGTTTGGTTTAACAAACACACGAATTTCACGACCAGCTTGGATAGCATATACCTTATCAACACCAGGGAATCCAGTAGCAGTTTTTTCTAATTCTTCTAGACGAGCGACAAAGTGTTCGTAGGTATCTTTTCTTGCACCAATACGTGAGCCAGAGATAGCATCAGCGGCTTTGACGATAGTGGCGTAGACGCTCTGTGGTTTATCAAGGTGATGATCACGAGCGGCTTGGCAGATATCTTCGTCAGCGTTAAATTTCTTAAGAATAGTATAGCCGATGTCTGGGTGAGAACCTTGGGTTTCTTGGTCAACAGCTTTACCAATATCATGGAACAAACCAGCCTTCTTGGCTTTGGCTTGGTCTAAACCAAGTTCAGCGGCGATTAGAGCAGACAAGTAACCCACTTCCATCGAGTGGTTTAAAATATTTTGACCGTAGGAAGTGCGATATTTTAAACGACCAACAATGTTTACTAGTTTTGGATCAATACCAGTGATCGCCATTTTGTACAAGGCTTCTTCGCCGGCTTTTTTAATATCAAGCGATAGGTCTTGTTTAGCTTTTTCAACAAACTCTTCAATGCGAGCTGGTTGGATGCGGCCATCAGCCATTAATTTTTCTAAAGATAGTCTAGCTACTTCACGACGGATAGGGGAGAAGCAGGAGATCATGATTGACTCTGGAGTATCGTCGATGATCAATTCGCAGCCAGTTAGTTTTTCGATAGTTTTAATATTGCGTCCTTCTTTACCGATAATACGACCCTTCATTTCTTCGCTTGGTAAAGTGACGATGGAAGAGGTGGTTTCAGCGGCATGAGAAGAAGCGGTACGTTGAATAGCGTCGATGATAATCTCACGCGCTTTTTCTTCGTATTTGTCACTAGACTCTCGGTCTAGTTTCATCATGCGTGCTAGCAAGTCGGCTTGACTTTCTTCCTCTACCATTTTTAGTAACTCCATTTTGGCTTCTTCGTTGGTCATGTTTGCCACTACTTGGAGTTTTTCCATTTCTTGCAATTTCAAATTTTCGATCTCTTGTTTGATCTGTTTTACTCGCTCTACCTTTTCTTGTAGTTTGGTTTGAGTATCTTGGAATTCCAAAAGTTTTTGGTCAAACATGGTTTCACGTTTTTCCAAACGTTGTTTTTCACTGTGTAGTTCTTGGCGGGTTTGCTTTTCTTCGCGTTTGGCTTCCTCGATAATTTTTACGGCCTTTTCTTTAGCTTCTAAGATAAACTCCTGTTGTTTGGTTTTAGCCTCAATCAACATTCGTTCCGCTCGAGCTTCGATTGAGTTGGCTTGGGCTTGGGCTAACTTTTTACGTAAAAAGTAGCCAATGACAAAACCAGCACCAACGGCGATCAAAGCAACTGCTAGGATAATTAATTCGTTCATATACAAAAAATTTCAAAGGTTGTTGCCTTTAGTTTTAGAGAAATACAAATAGAGAAGAGTCCTATGACTTTCCTTTGAGAGTTTCTTCAAGAGAAGAAAAAGATTTCAAAAGGTTAGAAAACATGTAAAAAATCATATTTTATCCGTTCCAGTAGTGGTATATTTGGACGACGGAGTTTGCTCTTAACTATCGTTTTCTCTACAACTATGGGCAGAGAACAACCGTGTTAATAATAAAATAAGCATCATTATTGTAGCACAAAAGGGTGGAGGTGTCAATCTGATTGGGGACAGGTTGACAAAACCCAATAAATAAGGTATAATTTGGCCAAGTTAGTCTTTGTTGGCTTTTCTCGAGCCAATATTTTATTTAAGTTATGTTAAACATCCGTAACGTCGCTATCATTGCTCACGTTGACCACGGCAAAACCACACTTGTGGATGCCTTGCTTCGTCAATCCAAAACCACCCTTAAAAAAGAGGTGGTTGATCAGGTTTGTATTATGGATAGCAATGACTTAGAGCGTGAACGCGGTATTACCATTTTCTCTAAAAATGCCGCCGTTGAATGGCAGGGAACTAAAATTAATATTATTGATACCCCAGGCCACGCGGACTTTGGCGGTGAGGTAGAACGGGTTTTGAAGATGGCTGATGGCTGTTTGCTTTTGGTTGATGCGCAAGAAGGGCCAATGCCACAGACTAGATTTGTTTTAAAGAAAGCGCTGCAGATGGGCCACAAGATTATTGTAGTTATTAACAAAATTGATAAACCAGCTGCTCGTATTAGCTATGTATTAGATAAAACTTTAGAATTGTTTTTAGAGCTAGGAGCAAGTGATGAGATTGCAGATTTTCCCGTGGTGTATGCTGTTGCTAAACAAGGAAAAGCCGGTCTTGAACCAGACATGGAAAAGATGACTGATATCAGCGCGGTGTTTGAAAGTATTTTAAAATATGTACCAGCACCAAGTGGAGACGTTGCTGCGCCATTACAGATGTTGGCCGTATCAACTAACTACGATAACTATCTTGGTCGTATTGCGATTGGGAGAATTTACAACGGTGTTTTAAAAGCCAATCAAGATATAATGCACATCAGTCGTACAGGAGAAATGAAAAAATGTCGTTTAACCGCGATGATGTCTTTTTCTGGTTTAGAAAAAGTTCCAGTTACCGAAGCGTCAGCTGGTGATATCGTGGCTTTAGCCGGCATCCCAGAAATTACTATTGGGGACACGATTGCGGCGGTTGACAACCCAATTGCATTACCAGTTTTGACGATTGAAGAACCAACTGTAAAAATGACCTTCATGGTTAATGATTCTCCGTTTGCTGGTCAAGAAGGTGAGTTTACTACTTCTCGTCAGATTCGTGAGAGACTTTACAAAGAACTAGAACGTGATGTGGCCTTACAAGTAGAAGATGGAACCAACGGTGATTGGATTGTCGCTGGTCGCGGTGAATTACATTTAGCAATTTTGATTGAACGTCTTCGTCGTGAAGGGTTTGAATTGCAAGTATCACGTCCACGGGTAATTTTAAAAGAAGTAGATGGGAAAACTTTAGCACCTTTTGAACAGGTGTTTATCGAAACCCCAGAAGCAACTTCTGGTGTTGTGATTCAAAAGCTTGGTTCTCGTCATGGTATTTTAAAAAATATTCAAAATGTTGATGGTATTGCTTCACTTGAATTTTTAATTCCAACTAAAGGTTTGTTTGGTTTTCGTCATGAGTTTTTAACTGATACACGAGGGTTGGGTATTATCAATACCACTTTTGCTGGGTATGATGAAGATAGCGGTGCTTGGAGAGAACGTGATCAGGGTTCTCTTGTGGCGCACGAGACGGGTGTTACTAATATGTATGGTTTACTTAACATTCAAGAACGTGGTGAATTGTTTTTTGGTGTTGCGGTTAAAGTATACAAAGGACAAGTGGTTGGACAGAACTCACATACTGGCGATTTGCGCGTGAATGTTTGTAAGACTAAAGCGTTGTCTAATATGCGTTCCAAAGGCGATGGTGTATCAGAGTGGTTTAATACTCCTCGTACCATGGGACTTGAAGATGCGTTAGAATATATTGGCGATGATGAATTAGTAGAAGCTACTCCTAAAAGTGTTCGTATTAGAAAGATGGTTTTAGATGAGGATGATGCTAAACGTAAAGCCAAAGGAATGAGTTAAAAGTTTTCAAAAAAATTAAATCAAAACACCAGACTTAATCGGTCCGGTGTTTTTTAATATATACACGAAGCCCGCGACCGAAGTCGCGGGCGTTCATGCGTTACGAACTGCCTGGGTGTCACAGGCTGAAGTACACCCAGGGCTGCGTGAAGTACCAGTTGGTCGCCTCGTAAATCAGAACCGTGTACACTGCTCCTGCCAGATCGTCCACGAGGACGTCGAGCGGGTAGCTGCGTTGCAGTCTGTTTTCGATGACGTTCACTGGCCAGGGCTTGCTGCTATCTACGAATCGGAAGATGATGGTCATTCCGATTTCGGCCATCCACCAGCTGCTGTGGAAGCAGGCGATGAGGCCGAAGAGCAGTCCGGGGATCACTTCGTCGATATTCACGACGTTGTAGTCCCGCACTACTTCTTTTTCGCCTTTGTGGCGTCGCATCGGACCCCAACGTAGGGCCAAGAGCCGTTCGGCCGGTGGAATTGCCCAACGTCCGAGGATGAACAGAATCGGGATGAGCCCAATCGACATCCACGAGTTGCCCGTGTACTCGAGAGTAGCGGCGAGCAGAAGGCCGACGATACTCCCGATCGTTCCGCCGCCTTTCAGCTTGCGGCCGATCTTTTTGGGCAACAGGCCGAAGCCACAGGTACAGAACGCCAGCGCGATCCAGGACACGAGGACCTTGAGTCGGTCATAGAGTTCGTAAAGCACGATTTCCCCCTAGAGGTTCGTTATAGAACAAAACACTCCCAAGAACTATTAATAGTTATTACATGTATGAGCCAAAATGTCAATGTTATATTGACTAAACAAGGTTTTTGTGTTAGTGTTTTATTAATCAATTGATGGCATAAGGAGCCATCCCATGGAACTGTTTTGGAAGATCGTGTTCATTGCGATGCTGCTCGTGGTGGCCTATCCTAGCTCGGCGCGGGCGACGGCGGATGTCCCCGATGCCGCGCCCACCGTCGCTCCGACTGACGCTCTCGGTGCCGGTGTCTGGTCGGTCGACGTGTACTACGTCGGCCCCACCGATGTCGTCCCCGATGGCAATGTGGTCATCATCTCTAAAGGGGCCCAGACCGAGGTCTGGGAGGACGACGGCGAGCCTGAGTGCGACGATCCGAACAGGTGCTCGATCGGTGTCGTGATCTACGACCCGGTCGACTCCGAGGTTCTGAAGGTGGCCATCGTGGCCTTGCTCCTCGAGCGTCCGTGGGTAAAGGAAACGCTCGAAGAGATGTGCCCGTCGTCGCCGCCCCAGTGCAACGTCTACTACTTCAACGGCGGCGAAACCAACGGCGGGAGCGATTCTCCCGATTTCGCCCTCTTCGAGGGTGAAGGTGTGGCCGGCGATGGTTGGAACGAGCCGGTGATCTACTATCCCGGGGATGTGTGGCCGTTGGAAGCGGCTGTCATGCTACTCCTCGAGAGTAGTCCTGGCGCCGTCTCCGAGATCGGGGGGTTGTGCCCGTGCTCGTTGGACGAGGCGCAGGCGGGATCCGATCGAGGCGGTCAGTTCCTTCTTCAACCCGATCCTTTCCCGTTTCCAGGTGCCGTTCGATAAGTCGAGCGTCAACGTTCGTTGATCTCGGCGCTGACGGGTCATTCCGTCGTCTGTTCTTTCCTTCGGCGTAGTTCACGCCAATCCCAACCTCAGCTGATCATGCGGAGTAGGGGGTTTGTGAACTAACCATCTGTTTGAACTCAAACTGCCTCCTCTGCTTTGGTGATTTAAAAAAACCGCCAGGGTAGAAGGCAGTTTTTGTTTTGTTATTTTTCCACTTCGTCTACTTTCTTCGCATCACTTAATTTGTAATCTCCAATTGAAGTTCTTTCTAGTTCTTCACAGTATGCACCACAACCTAGTTTTTGTCCGATGTCATATCCAAGGGTGCGGATATATGTTCCGGTCGAACAATTAACACGAATTTTTAAACGAGGGTAATTGTAGTTTAGTAATTCGATATCATATATCTCAATTGCGTTTGGTTTTCTTTCCACTTCAATTCCTTGGCGAGCTAAATCGTAAAGTTTTTGGCCGTTTATTTTTTTTGCCGAATACATTGGTGGTGTTTGTAGTTGTGGTCCAACAAAAGTTTTTAATGTTTCTTTTATTTCATCTTCAGTATATTTTTTTTCTACACCAGTCGGGGTGATAACCCCGTCTTTGTCTTGCGTGTCAGTGGTGGCACCTAAAAATAAAATTGCCTCGTATGTTTTCGGGAGGTTTTTGAATTCATCCAATCGTTTAGTGGCGTCACGTCCCACGCCAACAATTAAAAGACCAGTAGCAAAAGGATCAAGCGTACCGGCGTGGCCGATCTTGGTTTTTTTGGGATATTCGCGTCTTAGACGGGCCACAACATCATGACTAGTCCAACCCGCTTCTTTGTTTATTAAAAGGAATTTTTCCATAGTTTTAGTATCTTAGCAGAAAAGAGTTTTTTTGGCTAGATTATTGACAAAACCCTTGTTTTATGCTAATGTTTGGGTAGTTTTACAACTTTGAGGCCGCCGATGAGCGGTGAGTCGGTGTTTCTGCTCCTGGCCTACCTAGTGTGTGCGGCGATGTTCGTACGCGCGGCGGTGTTCAAGACGGAATGGTGGCCGATGAGAGCCCTTTACGGCCTCCTCGCACTCTTTAGCTTCCTCTTGGCAGTCGGGACCGGCAGGGAGCTTGTCTTCGCCTTCAGGTTGAAGGCGAAGGCTCCGCCCGCTACCGTGCGTGTGGCTGTCGAGCGTGAGTGCGAACTCACGATGGTAGACACGCCATGTGCGAACGTTGTGAACGTCGCACTTCACAACTTCGTTCCGCAGGACGTTGCGGACTGGATCCTCGGCGAGGGGTTCCGCTGCGTTTCGTGGGAACACGTATACACCACGAAGCCGGCCGACATCTTCATCGAGAATGGGGACGCTCTCGACGTGTTGCAGTATCTGCGCACGCTGGAGTATTCCCGCAACGTTCTTCCGGTTCCGCCTGTCACCATGCTGCCTCCTCCTGCTACGGTCCGTGAAGCAGTCGAACAGCAGTGCGCGGTCACGCTGATCGACGAGGCTCGCTGCGTCAATCTGACAATTGCCGAGAGCGCCGGTGACGACACGAACCGGTTCATCAACTGGGCGGTCGTTGGTTCGGAACTCGGCTGTGCTGTTCCGGTGGAGTGGTTGAACAGCGAGACCACCCCGCTGATCAGTCTGTCGGCGGAGACTGTGGATGTCCTCGACATCCTGCAGTACCTGCTCGCCACCAACCTCCCGGCCGTCCGTTCTTTCTAAGGGGGCAAGTTCTTGCCCCCACCCCTTCCTTTGTACTTTTGTGAGTGAAGAGGAAGCGAAACAATCTGTTAAGCGGATTGTTTTTGTTTTAAGCCACATATTTGACTTATGTGGTTATATTATATATAATGAACGCACAAAATATATAAACACATGAACGTAACTGAATTAGCACGACAATTAAAAATCCACCCAAAAAAGCTCTTGGAAATTTTGCCAGAGTTTGGTTTTGATATTGGTGCTAAGTCAATTAAGATTGATGATCGGGTAGCACAACAAATTCAACGTTCTTGGCGTCGGATTAAATTTGTTTTGGATGAACGCGAAATGAAAGAATTAGAAAAGCAGAAAGAATTAGAAAAAGAAATGCGTCGGGAGAGTGGAGTAGAAATTGTTTTGCCTGCGGTTTTAACCGTGCGTGAATTTGCTGATAAGCTACAAGTGCCAATTAACAAGTTGATGTTGGAGTTGATGAAGAACGGAATTTTGGCAGCGCAGAATGAAAATATTGACCGTGACACTGCTACGATCATTGCTGATGAAATGGGTTTTAAAGTACGTGGCGAAGATCGTGTAGAGCAAACTACTGATACTACTGTTCATGTAGCAGATTTAGAAACTGCTTTGAAAGAAGGAGCGACTACTGTTCGTCCGCCAGTGGTGGTAGTGATGGGTCACGTTGATCATGGAAAAACAAAATTGTTGGATGCTATTCGTAGTACTGATGTAGTAGCAACTGAAGCCGGTGGTATTACACAACACATTGGTGCTTATCAAGTTGTTTGGGATAATCCAAAAACAAAAGAAAAAAGTCCTTTGACTTTTATTGATACTCCTGGTCATGAAGCGTTTACGGTAATGCGTAGTCGTGGTGCTAAAGTAGCGGACATCGCGGTATTGGTAGTAGCAGCGGATGATGGCGTAAAACCACAGACAGTGGAAGCAATTAATATTATCAAAGCCGCTAAGTTGCCGGTAGTAGTAGCAATTAACAAAATTGATAAACCGGGATCTGATCCAAAGCGTGTGCGAACTGAATTAGCACAATATGATTTGTTAGCTGATGATTGGGGCGGGGAAGTGCCGGTGGTAGAAATTTCTGCTAAAGAACATACTAATATTGATAAAATTTTAGATACGTTGTTGTTGGTTGCTGAAATGAATAAAGATGCGATCAAGGCTAACCCAGATCGTCCGGCAGCCGGCACAGTAATTGAAGCACATGTTGATAAAGGTGAAGGGCCAGTAGCAACAATCTTAGTACAAACGGGAACTTTAAAAGTCAATGATCCATTGGTAGTAAATGGTGAGGTATATGGCAAAGTGCGTGCGATGAGAAACTATCGCGGTGAAATGATAACTACTGCTGCACCATCTAATCCAGTTCGTATTTTAGGTTTTAAAATGGCACCACAGGTGGGGGATGTGTTAGACGTGGGTAAATTTTCTAGTGCCACTGAAGTTAATTTAAAAAACAAGAGAGTACAACAATCGGGTGCTGGTCAGAGACCGGTGGTAGCTAGCGAAACTGAAGAGGAAGGACACAAGTGGTTTAACGTAGTAGTGAAGGCTGATGTGCTTGGTTCTTTAGAAGCAGTTTGTGCATCTTTAGAAAAATTAAAAAATGATGAGATCGGTGTGAAAGTAGTTGGTAAAGGTTTGGGTAATATTACCGCAGACGATGCTTCCTTAGCACAAACTACTGGTGCAGTGATTTACGGTTTTAATGTTAATACTACACCATTGGCCAATGAAATGATGCAAAATGGTAATGTTCAGTTTGAACAGTATCGTATTATTTATGATTTGTTAGATAATGTTAAAGAGCGTTTAGAGAAATTATTAAACCCAGAATTAATTGTTACTGAACTTGGTATCTTTAAAGTGTTGGCTATTTTCCGTACTGACCAGAATTCGATGATCGTTGGCGGACGAGTTGAACAAGGGAAATTAATCCGTGATTGTTTTGTTCGGGTTAAGCGTGAGAAGGAAATTATCGGCAAAGGTAAACTATCTAAATTGCAGATTTCTAAACAAGAAATGAGTGAAGTGCCGGATGGTAGTGAATGTGGCGTTAAATTTGATGGTAAGTTAAAATTGGAAGAAGGAGATGTGTTGGAAGCATACAAAGAAGAAAAGAAAGAAAAGAAATTGGTGTTAACTGTTTAGAGAAAAGAAATTAGAGATTTTTAATCTCTGGTTTTTATTCTTTAATACTTTTTATATATGGAGCATACTTTCACCGATGCAAATTTTGACGCGGAAGTTTTAAAATCGGATTTACCAGTGTTGGTAGATTTTTGGGCACCATGGTGTGGTCCTTGCCAAATGATGGGTCCAATCATCGCTGGGTTAGCTGAAGAGTACGAAGGCAAGAATATCAAAATTGGTAAATGTAATGTGGATGAAAATCAGAATATTGCTGGTCAGCATAATGTCATGAGTATTCCAACGTTTTTAATCTTCAAGGGTGGGCAAGTAGTTGATCAAATGGTAGGTGGTGTACAGAAGGAAAGATTGAAAGAGATGATCGACAAGGCAATGCAATAATTTTCTTCATCTTTACTCTTAACTTAAACATATGCCAAGGTGGGTAAAAATATTATTAGAGACAATTGTTATTGTTCTCGCATTTTTTGTTTTGTTGTTAGCCGGTTTTAATTGGTATCGAGGTAATTTTACCGTGGGTTCGTCCAATGGATCATATGGGATAGAGCCAACAACGAGAGATGTGGAGATAGGTATGGGTAGTGGTTTAGCGTCTGACAGTTTCAAAATGGTAGGAGAAAACACGAGCGGTATGCCAACACCTGTGTCTTCTAACGAAGTGCGCCTGGTTGAGCGTTTGATTATCAAAACTGGCGAAATTTCTGTAGTGGTAAAAGATGTGCCCGTAACAATCAAAAGTATTGCTAACTATGCGGAGAAGAATGGTGGCTTTGTAGTTAACAGCCAGATTTCAAAAAGTGGCTTAGCGCCATATGGTGAAATTACCGTACGTATTCCATCTAAGGAATTTGAAAAGGGTATTTTAGAAGTAAAATCTTTAGGTGATGTCCAGCGTGAGAATGTAGTAGGGCAAGATGTAACTGAAGAATATGTTGATTTGGATTCTCGCTTACGTAATTTGATGGCGACAGAAAAACAATTTTTAGCGATTTTAGCTAAAGCCGAGAAGATCACGGATATTTTAGCTGTACAAAGAGAGTTGTCTGATGTGCGCAGTAATATCGAAGTCTTGCAGGGTAGAATGAAATATTTAAAGACCAGTGCGGACATGTCTTCTTTAACTGTATATCTTTCTACTGATCCAAGTGTTTTGCCAACCATTGAAGATTCAAATGAATGGAAACCATTGGCGGTTTTGAAAGCGGCTGTACGTGGTTTGATTGTGGTAGGAAAGAGTTTGGCGAATTTGGTAATATATTTTGCTGTGTTCATTCCTCTTTGGATTTTAATTGCTTTAGTTGTTTGGGTAGTTCGAATGTTAGTGCTTCGTGCTCGCCGACGTTCCGAAGGGATGAATTTTAAGAGATAAAAAATGACTTAGAAACACCTCGTGTAAACGGGGTGTTTTTTTGTAGTATATTTTTTACAAACAAAAAACACCATTCTTCAATGATGTCTTTTGTGAGTGCCCCGAGAGATCGGGGCAGGTGGACCAGAACGCTTGCGCGTCACTGGGCGTAGTAGATGGGAAACACCTCGTCGTCATACGCGAACGACGGATGTGGAAATTACTTGGCGGGTTGCGCCGAGGGGGCGGTCGCGGCGGACTCAGCTTGCTTCTGCAGACGCATCAGCTCCTGGAGCTGCTTGGGTGAGAGCTTCTGCAGCTCTACCCTAGCGTCGTGCGCATCAGCACGAACGGTTGCGTCCTCGCGCCGCACTTCCGTCTCTTCGCGCATCTGCTTTTGGGCAGGGCTCGTAGTGAGCGGCAGGTCGAGGTTGTCGAAGGAGATCATCGGGAGGACGTCCTCGTCCGAAGCGATATACCCGATTTTCACCTTTTCGCCGATTTCGGTCATCGGCAGTTTCGGTGCCGACAGCTGATCTCCGCCACCGGTGAACAGATGGGGGAAGTCGATCAGGTGCACGTAGTACGTCGAGTTTCCACCGCGTACTTCTTGTGCGAAACGATCGACGATGCCTTCCACGAACACCGTGTTGTGGGCATTCTCCGGAGCGACTTGGTTGCCGCTTCCAGCCAGCAACTTCTGATACTGACGCAGGGCGTCAGCGAGGTTGTCGGCTATCACGGTCTGTTGGTTGTCGACTCGCATGAGGCCGACACCTTGGAACGTGTGGTTGACACCCAGTATGGGCACGACCGAGGTCATGATACCATACAGGTTGTACAGCGTGGGCGAGATGCCGTGCCACTTCTTGAACGCCACCTGGTTGTCGATGGCCTGGATGGCAGCGGTATCGGTTGCGCCGGTGGCGTGGTATCTGACCGTGTCACCGGTTCGGGAGTTGATGTAGAACAGCCCTACCAGGGACGCGTCCTTCTCGTTGTTCGAAGTGGTCCCGACTGCCCAGAAGGCGTCACCCTCTGAACCGTACACGATGGCTGGCACTTCGCCTTTCATCATGTTGTTGTGGGACCACTTGGTATTCCACCAACCCTCTTGGAGTGATCCCCACATGTCTACGTAGTTGTCTACGAATTCCTTGGGGATCGCGCGGTCTACCCACTCGGGGATCGCACTGTGGATGTAGTGTTTCGTCTCGCCCGTGATGGGGTCAACGATCACCACGCCGGTGATCTTCTCGCCCCAGAACGTGATGGTCGGCTTGAAGGTGGTTATGACCCACCAGGCCTTGCCGTCTTCGTCTACTTCGAGCGTGAAGTCGGTGAGGCCGATATTCATGTAGCCGTTTGCCCATACGTGCCTCTCCAGGTTGTCGCCGAAGTAGGCGCCGGGGGTGTAGACCATCTTGTCCTGCACCAGGACCGGTTGAATGGTCGGGTCATCAGCGTGGACCATGATGTAGCCTGGTACACCATCGGTTGAGGTCCAGACGCGCCACCCCTTGTAGTCCAAGGGAATGACCCACCAGAGTTGTCCCTTGACTCGCTGCAGCACCGGGCGTTTCGTGTCCAGCACGAACTGGCTGCCGATGGCGCCGGGCGCCTGGGCCAACTGCTTGTCGGCCAAGTACAGCGCCAGCTCCTCCGGGACCAGTCGGATGTGCTTCGGATCAGCCGGCTGGACGTCCTGTGTCCACTCCTTTTGTTCGAAGTCGCCGATGAGCTTTGCGTAGTCGTTCGCGCGGAACATCTCGCTGCCGATGAGGCCAGCAATAGCGTAGATGACGACGCCGACAATTGGCAGCCAGATGGTCTTGCCAAGGTTGTCTTCGTCGATCATGCTGGCGACTAGGGTGCTCGCTATCCACATGACGACGATGAACGCGCCGATGGCGCCGCCGAGCGGCCAGACCAGTGACGGGTTGCCAACGTACAGCAAGAACCAGAGTACCAAGAAGCTGATGGTCGCCGTGATGGCTGCACCAACGACCGCGCGGGCGATCAGAAGCGGGGTGATCCCAGCTGCCGCAACGAGTAGGGCCAGAAAAAGCGCGCTCATGAGAACCTCCTTGGGGAAACAATACCGCGAACACCTCGCGGCCAGGTTTGGGCGATATGCCCTTGCGAACTCTCAGATACCGAGGTTTTCCAAACCGCGGTGATCTTCTGGATGTTAAAGGACGATGTTCAAATTTGACTGAAACGAGCCAATTTCAAACATGTTTTTATACCACAAAGACGATCTCTTGTCAATTTTCTGTTATCTGTGGTATTTTTTAATATTTTGGCAAATGAGTAGTTGGCTTTTGCTTGACATATAACTAAAATATATGTATAATATATACGTATTAATTATTATAATAAATAGCATATATGGTCACTCAAGTGATTTTTAAAATCGACAAAAAGCTCAAAGATCAAGCGATGGCCAAGGCTCAGTATGAAGGGATTGCTTTTGCTTCGATTCTTAAGCTTGCTACTAAAGCGTTCGTTGATGGTCATTTAACTTTGGGTTTGGTTGGTAGTGAAAAATTTAATGCTACCGCCGGCAAAGAAATTAGCGGTGCTTTAAAGGATATTGCTCAAGGCAAAAATCTTTCACCAAGTTTTTCTTCAGCTAAGGCGGCAGCAAAATTTTTAAAAGCGTAGTTTATGGAAATTAGATTCCATAAAAATTTTAAGAAAAGATTTAAAAAGGTTCCCCTCAAAATACAAGAACAGTTCTACGAAAGATTAGATATATTTTTGCAAGATAAATTTGATAAAACACTTAATAACCATTTGGTAGACAAAGCTTATCCTAGTTGCAGTAGTATTAATGTAACTGGTGATTACCGGGCGATATTTGAAGATCAAGGTGGTGTGGTTGTATTTATCACTATTGGTACTCATTCTGATTTATATTAGTTTCTTCATAATCTTGCTGTATGATCATTAAATCCGCCTGTTATGGTGGGTTTTGTATTTTATGGTTTTTTGTTCCCTTGACGTCAATTTTGGAAGGCGTAAAATGTAGTTACCCTCTAAACACTTGGTGGGTTTTTAAAACAAAGATATTCCTTTTTAATTAATATAATCTAGCTATATAAAAGATATGGAAAACAGTAATCCTTTCTCTAACGCCATGGCCCAGCTTGATAAGGCCGCCAAGATAATGAATCTTGATAAAAATATTCATGCCATACTGAAACAACCGGATCGCATTTTAACTGTTGCTATCCCAGTGCGGATGGATAATGGCGAGGTTAATGTATTCACCGGGTATCGTTCGCAGTTTAATGACGCCATGGGTCCTTACAAGGGTGGTATTAGGTATCACCAGAATGTGTCAGTCGATGAAGTAAAAGCTTTGTCTTTTTGGATGATGGTAAAATGTGCAACTGTAAATATTCCAATGGGTGGTGGCAAAGGTGGAGTGATAGTTGATTCTAAAAAGTTATCAGTGGGTGAATTAGAAAGATTGTCACGAGGATATATTCAAAAAATTTGGCGTGAGATTGGGTCAGACAAAGATGTGCCAGCACCAGATATGTATACCACTCCTCAGATTATGGGCTGGATGCGTGATGAATTTGAAAAACTTTTAGGTCATGCTGATCCCGGTGTAATTACTGGTAAAGCAATTGCGGACGGTGGTTCTGAAGGGCGCGAAACTGCTACGGCTCAAGGTGGGGTATATGTGGTAAAAGAATTAGCAAAAAAATTAGGGTTAGATCCAAGTGTTACCAAAGTGGCCATTCAAGGTATGGGTAATGTCGGTGGTTTTATGGCCAAGATCTTGAAAAGTGAAGGTTACAAAGTAGTAGCAATTAGCGACTCCAAAGGTGGTGTGTATTCAGAGAATTTAGATTTAGATGCCGTGTTTAAACACAAAGAAGAAACTGGCTCAGTACAAAATTTAACAGGAACACAAAATGTTACTAACGAGGAGCTGTTGGAGTTGCCGGTAGATATCTTAGTGCCAGCAGCAATGGAAAATCAGATTACGAAAGATAACGTTAATAACATTAAGGCGAAAGTAATAATCGAAATGGCCAATGGTCCAACTACACCGGAAGCAGATGAGATTTTGAGAAGTCTAGGAGTAGTGTTAGTGCCAGATGTATTAGCTAATGCGGGTGGTGTGACAGTTTCTTGTTTTGAGTGGGAACAAAATATTAAAAACGAGAAATGGACGGAAACCCAGGTGTTTGCTAAATTAGAACCAATGATGGTGTTGGCGTTTAGTGAAGTGTGGGAGACAAAAGAGAAGTACGACATTGATATGCGTACGGCCGCATTTGTTAAGGCGGTTGAACGGGTAGCAAGTAAGATTAAAATTTAGAAAAATAAATGAGCTCCGTAAATTCGGAGCTCATTTTAATTTCGATAGATCCTGCCTTTTTGGCCAGTTGGCAGGAATAACTGGTTTCAACTTTGTCAGTTGAAGGTGGTGATGCGCTTGGCCCAGGCTCGCCCTTCTTGGGTGAAGAGGGTGGCGGCGGCGCCAAATACAAGGAGGGTGCCGATGCACAGGATGAATTCGACCAGGTCGCCAGCCAGTGGCCGGCGGCGGTGCAAGGGCTCGGTGAGGGTGTCGTAGCCTTTTTCGACGATATCGCTTGCAATGTCCAGCAAGATTACCTCCTCGGCGGGTGCCGAACGCGGTGTTCCCGCTAGGTTTCGGTGGGGACGAGGAAGAAGGCGATGATGGTCTTCTCCGCGGCGTGAACCGCGGCCTCGGCCATGTTGGCAGCGACGGCGGTCGTGATCACAGCCGCCTTCAGACCCAGGAGTGGTGGCAGAGCCACCAGGGTGATTCCGGCAACCGCGAGGTTGCCGAAGAGATCGCGCGCCATGCGCTTGAACGTTGTTCTCAGCATGAGTATCCCTCCCCTCCAATTTGCGCACTATTGGTTAGGATATTACCATAATTAGTGTTTTAGTCAAGGTTAACGGATATATTGATTGTTTTTGTTATTATTTGTACAATAGCTGAGTATTCTAAAATGTATGCCAGAATTACCAGAAGTGGAAACAATTAGGCGGGATTTAGAAAAAAAGATAATTGGTAAAAAAATTGTTAATGTTTTGGTTTTACAAAAAAAGTCTGTCCATTATCCAGTGGAAAAGTTTAAACAAGTAGTGGTAGGCGACAAAATATCAGCGATTAACCGTCGAGGCAAGTTGTTGTACTTTTCTTTTCAAAAGAGTAAATTGTTTTTGTTAATACATTTAAAAATGACCGGACAGTTAATTTATCGACAGAAGAAAAAGATTACTGCTGGTGGGCATAGTTTGGGTAGTATTGATTTTGAATTGCCTAACAAATTTACTCGGGTGATTGTTACGTTTATTGACGGTTCGGAGTTGTTTTTTAATGATCTGCGTCGTTTTGGATATTTTAAATTGGTAACTGGGGAGGAGAAGGATAGGATTTTAGAAAAAAGTTTTGGTATTGAGCCGCTAACCGCTGATTTTAAATATCAGCCTTTTGCCAAATTATTCGTCAAAAGAAAAACAAATATTAAAGCACTACTCATGAATCAAAAATTAATTGCGGGTTTAGGCAATATCTATGCTGACGAAGTTTGTTTTTGCGTTGGCGTTAAACCAGAGAGAAGGGTAGATAAAGTTACAGAAGCTGAGAAGAAGAAATTATTTAAGTGTATTAGCAAAGTTTTGCAATTAGCCATTAAGAACCGGGGGACGACGTTTAATAGCTTTGTGGATAGCGAAGGTAAAAGCGGTAGTCATGTAACGTTTTTAAAAGTGTATGGGCGGGGAGGGGAAAAGTGTCGACATTGTAAGGGTGTTATTAAAAAAATTCGTGTTGCTGGTCGAGGGACACATTTTTGTCCGAATTGTCAGGAATAGCTTTCTTGCCTTTTTTCTGTTATTTTAGTAAAATCAAGTTACCCTTAAAGGTAATTTTTTCTTATGTCAGAAACTCACCAAACTCAGTATTGTTTTCAAAATTGTCAGAAATTGGTGATTTTTTCTGCTGATGGGTCAGCAGTGCTTTTGGCTAGGCGGAAAGGCGAAAATGATTTTGATGGGGTGTATTCTTTTGTCGGCGGGAAGATGGAAGTAACTGATGAATCAATTGTTGCTGGTATGCAACGCGAGAAGAACGAAGAAGTAGGCAGTAATTTTAAAATTAAATTATATCCAGTTTTTAATACAACAGTATATTTTCTTAAAAAAGATGGAAGTAACATGGTTTTGCCGCATTACTATTGTGAGCATGTTGGTGGTGAGGTTAAATTGAACGAAGAATATTCCGATTATGTGTGGGTGCCACTAAATGAGTTGGAAAGTTTTGAACCAAAGATTGCGA
Organism: uncultured Gammaproteobacteria bacterium; assembly: GCA_964535515.1. Lineage (GTDB taxonomy): Bacteria > Patescibacteriota > Patescibacteriia > Magasanikbacterales > GWA2-37-8 > CAZHTA01. The sequence continues at coordinate 34,380 of CAZHTA010000006.1, read as the reverse complement.
CGATACCAGGGATAGTAGAAAAGTTGTTGCGATTAAAATCGTTAATGAATGAAAGTGAGTTTGTAATAATATAGCATATGAAAAAATACGACCATAAGAAAATTGAGAAGAAATGGCAGAAATATTGGGGAGATAATGGGACTTACAAAACTAAAGAGGGTAGTGATAAGCCAAAGTACTATGTTTTGGATATGTTCCCATATCCGTCTGGCGCTGGTTTACATGTCGGTCATCCGAAGGGATATATTGCGACCGATATTGTTGCACGAATGAAGATGATGCAAGGGTACAATGTATTACATCCAATGGGTTGGGATGCATTTGGTTTGCCAGCAGAAAACTACGCAATTAAAAACAAAGTACATCCGGCGGTTGCTACAGCGGAGAATATTGAAACTTTTAAAAAACAGCTTGGTCTTTTAGGTTTTACCTATGATTGGGATCGAGAAGTAAATACTACTGATCCAAAATATTACAAATGGACACAATGGGCGTTTATTGAAATGTTTAAACGTGGCTTAGCGTTTGAATCGTATGAGCCAATTAATTGGTGTCCAGAGTGCAAGACGGGTTTGGCGAATGAAGATTTGGATAATGGTTTGTGTGAACGTTGTGGTAGCCAGGTAGAACAAAAGCCAATGCGTCAGTGGGTGTTAAAGATTACTGACTATGCTGAGCGTATGCTTAAGGATTTGGATCAGTTGAAGGGCTGGCCAGAATCGATAAAATTAATGCAAAAGGAATGGATTGGTAAGAGCGAGGGGGCATTATTGAAATTTGATATCAAAGGGACAGAAGATAAATTAGAGGTATTTACCACTCGGCCTGATACTTTGTTTGGGGCGACATATTGTGTGATGGCTCCAGAACATGAGCTGGTGAAAAAGTTAAGTGAGAAGATTAAAAATTGGGATAGTGTCGAAGAATATATTTCTAACGCCAGAAAGAAAACTTCGCTAGAACGTACAGAATTACAAAAAGACAAGACAGGTGTGGAATTAAAAGGTATTAAGGCAATTAATCCGGTCAATAAAGAAGAATTGCCAATTTTTATTGCTGATTATGTTTTAACTGGCTATGGCACGGGTGCGATTATGGCAGTGCCAGCACATGATGAGCGGGATTTTGAATTTGCAAGGAAGTATGATTTGCCAATTCGTGAAGTGGTTGCGCCTTTAACCGTGAGAACCGAAGGACCTGACGCAGTTAAAGATGGGGTGCCGTTTAAAGAGCGTAATGCTGTAGTTTGTGTGGTAAAGCATTGGAGTGAAGACAAATACATGGGTATCAGATGGAACAATACTTATTGGCAGGGTTTTGTTATCGGCGGTGTAGAAAGTGGAGAAGAACCAAGCGCAACAGGAGCTCGAGAAATTACTGAAGAGACTGGTTACAAGAATGTAGAATTTGTTGGGTTCGTTGGAGGCACTGTCCATGCACAGTTTTATCAGGCAGCTAAGCAGGAGAATCGTTTTGCGCACTTTGTGCCATTGTTATTTAAATTAAAAGATGGTGAGCAGGCGGAGATAGAAGAGAAAGAAAAGGCTTTGCATGAGATAAAATGGTTGACATCAGAAGAAATGGATTCTTTTGTCACTCACGAAGATATGAAGATTATTTGGCGAAGAGTGAGAGGTAATGAACTTTATTCTGGTGTTGGAATTTTAGAAAATTCTGGTCAATTTAGTGGAACGAATTCTGAAGAAGCTAAAAAAGTAATTACTGAATTTGCTGGTGGTAAATTGACAACTAATTATAAACTACGTGATTGGGTTTTTTCTCGTCAAAGATATTGGGGAGAACCAATTCCGCTTGTGCATTGTGAGAAGTGTAAAAACAAAAAATTAAAGATTCTATTAATTCACGGTGTATGCGGCCATTCAAAAGAGAATTGGTTTCCTTGGTTTAAAGAAGAAATGGAGAGCAAAGGTTTTGATGTTTTGATCCCAGATATGGTTAACGCCGAACACCCTACTTTGGAAGAATGGACAGATCAACTTTCAAAGTTGGGATTGACCAAAGAAGACAAGTTGTATGTCATTGGTCATAGTTTGGGAGCGCCAGCAGCGTGTCAATTTATATTAAAAAATAATTTAGCAGTTGAAAAATTAATTTTAGTTGCACCAACCGGCGTGTCTCAAGGAGAGGCAAATTGGGATAATTTGTCGAAGGCTGGTTGCAAAGAAGAGAGTATTGAGAGTATTCGGTCGTTTAATAAGCAGAATTTTGATTTAGACAAATTAAAAAATCTTGCTAGTGAAAGAGTTGTTTATTTATCTGATAATGATCCATATATTCCGATGAACGTGGAAGGAGACTATTCTGCTTTGGAAGCGACGGTAAAGGTATTTAAAAATAAGGGTCATTTTAGTGCGGGGTCCGGAGTTAATGAGCTTCCAGAAATAACAGAGGAATTTTCTCGGAATGTAAATTCTGGTTGGGTTCCAGTCCCGGAAAGTGAATTGCCTTTGGAATTGCCGAAAGTTAAAAATTACGAACCAAGTGGAACAGGTGAATCGCCGTTGGTAAATATTACTGATTGGGTAAATACGAAGTGTCCAACCTGTGGTGGCCCAGCTAAACGCGAAACCAATACTATGCCGCAGTGGGCAGGTTCTTGCTGGTATTATTTACGATATATTGATCCAAATAATAGTAATGCGTTGGTTGATAAGGAAAAAGAAAAATATTGGTCACCAATTGATTTGTATGTTGGTGGAGCAGAACATGCGACTCGCCATTTAATCTATGCACGTTTTTGGCATAAGTTTTTGTATGATATCGGTGTTGTTAGTTATCCGGAACCATTTACCAGATTACAGAATGTTGGTTTGATTTTAGCGGCTGATGGAAGAAAAATGAGTAAGCGTTGGGGTAATGTGATTAACCCTAATGAAGTAGTGGAAGAATACGGTGCTGATTCCATGCGGCTGTATGAGATGTTTATGGGTCCTTTTGATCAACCTTGTGCTTGGAATATGCAAGGGTTGGTTGGTATGAAAAGATTTTTAGAAAAAGTTTGGTCGCTGCAGGAAAAAATTAATGAAAGAGAACCTGATTCAAAGCTGGTTATTGCTTTACATCAAACTATTAAAAAAATTACTGAGGACGTTGAAGCAATGCGGTTTAATACGGCCATTGCTCAGTTGATGACTTTTGTTAATGAGTTATCAAAAGCAGATTCGGTAAACAAAGAAATGTATTTAACTTTGATTAAATTAGTTTCTCCGTTTGCACCGCATCTGTCGGATGAATTGTTTGAACAATTTAATGGCAAGGGGACAGTGTTTGAATCGGCTTGGCCAAAGTTTGACGTTGCTTTAACAAAAGATGAGACTATTACTCTAGCTGTACAGATTAATGGTAAATTACGTGATACTTTGGAAGTAGCGGCTGATATTAGCGAAGACGAGGCAAAAAAAGTTGCGTTAGAATCAGAAAAAGTTCAGAAGTGGTTGGAAGGTAAGGAACCGAAGAAAGTGATATATGTAAAAGGCAAATTAGTTAGTATTGTTTTGTAGGATGAAATTTTTTAGCCATCACAAAAATTTAAAGTGGATACTATCGCTCGGCGCTGTATTTTTAATTACTGCCGGGCTTTTGTTTTGGTGGAGTACTTTTTTGTATTCGGGTTTAGATATTGAAGATTATGCGTCTGACCAACAGCTAGCGTCGTTGCGTCAAGCCGATCAAACCTTGTTGGATAATTCTTCGACGTTTAAAATGCAGGCCTCGTCTACTTATCCAGAAAAATATCAGACCGATTTTGGTATTTTAATGTATCATCGTGTTAGTACCAATCCAAAGTATCAATACAGTCGTTGGTCAGTAACACCAACTAGTTTTGAGAATCAAATTAAATATTTGCAGGACAATGGTTATAGTTTTGTAAAAATGACGGAAGCGTATCTGAAGTATTCGTTTAATAATTCTACATTTTTGTCACCATATCGTAAGACATTGGCGATAACATTTGATGATGGTTACCGAGATTTTTACACGATTGTTTTTCCGTTATTGAAGAAATACAATATTCCCGCTACCGTATTTGTGATTACTAAGGACGTTGGGAAGAATGGTAATGTTTCTTGGGAAATGTTAAAAGAGATGGTTGATAGTGGTTTGGTGGAAGTGGGGTCACATACGATGAGCCATAAATATTCTGCTAATATTTCAAAGGATGTTTTGTTAGAAGAGTTTGCTGGCAGCAAAGCAATTATCGAAGAAAAGCTTGATGTACCAATTTTTGTTTTGGCTTATCCCTATGGTTTCGCTAATGCCTCAGTATATGAAGTAGCCAAGCAGGCAGGGTATTTAGGGGCGGTTAGAGTGTTAGCCGGTGGACGCCCAAGCGTTGATAACTTTTATTCTTGGCGTCGAGTGACAGTTGATAACGTAGACGCTGGGCCGTTGTTTTTAAAGAAAGTATTTACTGCTTTTCATGTAATTAAGTAGTTATGGATTTAAGGGAGGGTTTTAATTTAGTGATTAATTCTAAAAGCCGTACTTTTTTATTGGGGTGCGGTCTTTTTATTTTTGGTATTTTTTTAAGTTTAGTATTAGTTAAAGAACGTCAGACTTTTTTGATGGTTAGTTATTTTGCCACGTTATTTTTATTATTTCTTTTTTCTTGGTTGGGCAAAGATTTTAAAATACGTTTAGTGATTTTGTTTTTATTGTTATTTACCTTTGGTTTTTTGCGCGGAGTTTGGTCAATGCCTAAATTGGGAGGAGACCACGTGGCGAGTTTGGTGGGGAAGAAAATTGCAGTAGTAGGGGCGGTGTCTGGTGTGCAGCTTGGAATTGACGGAGTAGCGTATGTTGTTAAACCCGATGATTATCGAGGTGATATTCTTGTTCAAGCCGCTCTTTATCCGCGCTATGTTTATGGTGACAAGTTAAAAATATTATGTCAGTTTGATTTCCCTGATGATACGTCAGCTGGTTATGCACGATATTTAGTGACACGAAATATTTTTGCTACTTGTAGTTTTGCTAAATTAGATAAAGTGGGCAGTGGTGGTGGAAATTTTTTAGGGAAAACTTTGTTTAATTGGCGGATGTTGCTAAGTGAGAAAATTAACTCCTTGTGGCCAGAACCACAAGCTTCGTTAATGGCCGGGATTTTGTATGGTGAGCGGGGGAGTATGCCTAAAGAATTAAAAATTTCTTTTAGCAACTCGGGCTTGTCGCATATTGTGGCTGTGTCTGGATACAACACTAGTATTATCGCCTTAGTAGTAATGGCCGTTTTTATTTTTATTGGTTGTTGGCGTCGGCAAGCATTTTGGTTATCAACTATTAGTTTAATTTTGTTTACTCTATTTACTGGTGCTACTGCATCCGTAGTTAGGGCAGCAGTAATGTCAATATTTGTTATGCTTGGTAGCTATTGGGGACGACCAGCTAGAATGTTAAATTCGCTTTTATTTGCTGCTGGGGCGATGTTGTTATTTAATCCAAGGATTATGTTTGATGTTGGATTTCAGTTGTCTTTTATCGCTACCGTCGGTGTTTCCTATGTTGGCCCACTATTAACTAAATATTTTATTGGTAGTAAAGAATTGGTGGGAGTAAAAAAGTTAGTGTCCGACCTTTTTTTCACTACTTTGGGGGCGTTGGTAATTACTTTACCATTAATTATTTTCTATTTTGGTAAAATTCCACTTTTAGCAATTTTAGCCAATATTCTAGTAGTGGGTTTTATTCCAGTGATAATGTTGTTGGGTTTTTTGGCACTGCTCGTTAGTTTTGTCGTTTTTCCTTTAGGATTATTAGTTGCATTTGCCGCCGACGTCGGTTTAAGATATATTATATGGGTTAGTAATTTGTCGGCAGTGGGTAGCTTAACCTTTAGTCTGCCGTTTGTAGCAATGCTTTTGGTTTATCTTTTAATCCTTTTCTGGCTTTATCGAATAAAAACATATGTCAAAAAAAGTTAAAGTTAAAATTTTGTCTTCTGCTAAAGGGTATGATTTGGCAGCTAGTGTTTATGATAAAAAAGAAGGGTATTTGAATAGTTTTGAAAAAGGTAGGATTAGTGGGATATTAGGAGACTTAAAAGGTAAAAAAGTTTTGGATGTTGGCGCTGGTACGGGACGTCTAACAGTTGAGTTAGCACGAACTGGGGCAGAAGTGACTGCTTTGGATGTATCTGAAGAGATGTTAAAGGTTTTAAAAAGAAAGAATGCTCAAATCGAGGCTGTAATTGGGGAGGCAGAAGACTTGCCTTTTGGTGACAATACTTTTGACTTTGTTACAGCGGCTTTTCTAGTTGTGCATTTAAAAGACCCGATTAGATTTTTTAATGAGGTGTACCGAGTGTTAAAAGTGGGGGGTAAGTTTTTAGTAACTAATATCAACCAAAAGGAACCACCGGAGGTGCAGACTAGAGAAGGGGCGATAAAGATCGATTCATATTATCACCGCCCAGAGAGTATTAGAGAAAAACTAGAAGGTTTGGCTTTTAGTATTGAGCGTGAAGATTTTGTTCGAGAGAACGATGTTTGGGTTAATCAGATAATTTTAGCGGTTAAGTAATATTTAATTAATTATATTTTATGTCTGCGAACGAACGTGGTTTAGGCGGAGTTCAAGGAGAAGTAAATACACCTTTGGAATATGAGCGAGCACTTTCTTTGAGCGAAGTGCCAGCTTTGTGTGAGGGGGTTTTGAAAGAACATTTTGCTGGTGATACTTTACCAGAGTATGACTCAGAAACAGTAACCAGTGAAGAGCTGGTATCGTGGGGAGAGGACTTGTTGCGTTTATCGGAAGATGTTCAGGTTTTAGTGCGTCAGTTACAGAGTTTTTACAAAGAAATACGTCCACGATGCGTAACTTTGCCTCGGCAATTTTCTGGTCCACAATTAGATTGGAAAAAATTTACTGAAGCTTCAGGCAATTTGCAGTTCGCGATTCAAAATAATTATGAAAATCGCAAAATTGATAAATTGGTTGAAGAAGCGTCGCAATACAAGACTAGTCAGCACTATGACGTTAAAGACGGTGCAGAGGAAAGAACTCGTATTTATATAAAGTTAGCACGTTACCAAGAAGCATTGCGACTGGACTTGGTTGCTTTGACAAATTTCTTTCATGATTTTACTGCTGTTTATGGAGCTGATTTTGCTACTAAGATGGTTTCGCATTGATTTTTGTAATTGTATATAGTTTATGGATAAAAAATGGAGGGCAATATTTTGGTTAACATTATTAGGGTTGGTAGTTTTTTTCTGTTATTGGCAATATTTTGAAAGTAAAAAATATCACTTTAGCGTGGTGTTTTTTAATATTGGTCAGGGTGATTCTGCCTTGATTAATTTTTCTAATGGCAAAAAGATGTTGGTTGATTGTGGTCCGAATAGTAATATTTTATCTAAACTTGGTGGTCGGTTGCCATTTTACGATCGCGTAATTGATTATTTAGTCATTAGCCATCCAGATTTAGACCATTATGGTGGTTGTATTGATGTGTTAAAGCGTTATCAGGTTAAAACGATAATTGAGAACGGAGAACAGAAGCCGTCTGACCAGTTTTGGCTGAGCTGGGAAGATTTTGCTAAAAAAGAGGGTGCCGATCGACAGGTTGTAGTTGAGCCGTATACATTTTGGTCCTTTGATCAAGAAAAAGTTAATTTTTACAAACCAGATGCTAAATTTTTGCCAAGTGAAAATGGGGGAGGGAATAACAGCTCGTTGGTTTTTTCTTTAACAGCCCCTAAACAGTCGTTTATATTTTCTGGCGATGCTGAGTTGCTTTTAGAGGAGGCATTAATCAAAACTTTTTGTCCTAGCGGTTTAATTAATTGCAATGAGTTTCGAGCTGATTATTTAAAAATTGGTCATCACGGTAGTGATAGTTCGACTAGCGAAGAATGGTTAGAGGTGGTTAGGCCTAAGGTTGCGATTGTATCGGTAGGGAAAAACAAGTTTGGACATCCATCGCTTCGGGTGGCAAGGAAGTTAGAAAGGATGTCTGTGGACATCTGGCGGACAGATGAAAAAGGTGATATAATAATAGGTGAGGAGTAGTTGTCTAATTTTTATTTTATATGGCAAAAAAGAAGATTTTAATCGCGGAGGATGAAAAACCAATGGCCCGAGCGTTGGAATTAAAATTCAATAACTCTGGTTTTGAAGCCAAAGCAGTTTTTGACGGTGAAGAAGCTCTTAGTGAACTTAAGAAAGCGAGTTATGACTTGCTTTTGCTTGATTTGATGATGCCAAAAATGGATGGCTTTGGTGTTTTAGAAGCTTTAAAAAAGGAGTCTAATAAGATGCCGGTTATTGTTTCTACAAATTTAAGTCAACCAGGTGATGTAGAGCGAGCGAAAGCGTTAGGGGCGGTTGATTACTTTGTAAAATCGGATACACCAATAGTTGAAGTGATAGAACATGTTAAAAAAATAATCGGCGAATAGCCGATTATTTTGTTAGTGTTTTTACTGCTTCAATCACTTCTTCAAAACGGGTGTTGCTTTTTACAAAGTATTTATTACTACCTTTGCGTAGTGCTTCACTAATGTCTGTTTCTTGGCCTAAGTTTGAGAGTGTAATGATAGGGGTTTTTTTGAGCTGAGTAGTAGTGCGAACATTTTTTATTACATCAAAACCATTACCGTCAGCTAGCATTAGATCGGCTATAATCAGGTTTGGTTTTTCTCTTTTGGCTAGCGGGATAAAATCTTTGGCTGTTGGAGTGCTTACAACATCAAAACCAGCGTCATTAAGCAAGCGAGTGTAAAGTTTAATTGTGAAACTGTCGTCTTCGATGATCAGTATTTTTTTCTTTTTCGGCATATTTAATAGGCTAAGAGTTTAATATAAAAGGTAGTAGTTTTGTTTTCTTCGCTTTCAAACCAGATTTTGCCTTTGTTGAGCTCTACCAATTCATGAACAATGTATAGGCCAAGTCCAGTGCCTTGTCCTTCTTTATTAACAGCATTAGGTGCTCTAAAGAATTTGGCAAAAATGAATTTTCTCTTGTTTTCTGGAATACCAATACCAGAATTGGTACAGGAAAAAATGACGTATTTTCCTTCTTTTTTAAATTCTATTTTTATTGGGTTATTAGCAGAAGAATAGCGAATCGCATTTTCAATAATATTTTGTATGATCGTACGTATGTGATTTTCGTCAGCTTTTACAAAATGTTTTTTGTTGTTATTAGTTAACTCGATGTTGACATTGTGTGAGCGAGCATAATACTGCAAATCGTTATATACTTTTGCGTAGGTTTCTTCTAAAGAGATTTTTTTCAAAACCGGCTTAATGCCTTTTTGGGGAAGACGAGAGATACTTAAAAGATCGTTTACTAAACGATTCATTTCTTTAAGTGTTTTATAACAGTCACCTAAATAATTTTCTTGTTCTTTGTTTAGTTTTCCTGGTTTTTGGCTAATTAGATACTCAATTGCCAACATTACATTACCAAGCGGGCTACGTAAATTATGACTGGCGATATGAGCAAAATCTGCTCGATATTCTTCTTCTTGTTTTTCCTCAGTGACATCTCGAATAATTAGTATGGCACCCTCCACCTTATTGTTTTTATCTAAAATGGGGGTGGTGGTAATAGACGACCAGATTCGGCCGCCGTCTTTTTTTACAAATTGACGGATGGCGTTGATTATTTTTTTGCCTTCATTGATTGACTTAAATAAAGCTGCATTCTTTTTAGTAATTGGTGTACCAGTAGCATCGGTTGGACAAAGCAGGGTAAGAATTGGTTGTCCGATGAGATTTTTTTTGTTGTCGTATCCTAAAATACTGCAAATAGCCTTGTTGCAGATTAGTATATCCCCATTTTTACTTACTACTAGCACCCCGTCGCCAATAGAATCCATAAAGTGCCTTACTTCTTCAGTAATTTCTTTAAAAACCCAGTTTTGCATAATTATTTATGTTACTTAGATATGCTTATTATATCACAGTTGCTTTTTTTGCCAAGGCTATTTCGTTAGGTTTGTCTTTATGGTATAATTATTTAGGAGGATTTCGTAAAAACCTAATTTTTTGCTTAACAAATAGTATGGTAGAAAAACTAACAGAAGACAAAATTAAAAAGATTTTATTAGAGGAAACTTATCTTTCCGAGAAAGATATAAAAGAGGTGGAAAAAGGGATGGCTGATACGGGTATGGGGTTAGTTGAGTATTTGATAGAAGGCGGCCATATTACTAAAGATATCCTTGGTCAAGCACTAGCTGAATATTACGGCAAGGTTTATGTTAATTTAAGTCATGAAAAAATTGATCAAGATTTAATGAAGAAAGTACCGGAGTTAGTAGCTCGTTCCAAAGGCGTAGTTCCATTTGCGGCTGATGAAAAAGGGGTAAAAGTGGCTATGCTTGATCCTAATGATTATGATGCTGTTCATGTTCTTGAAAAATTGTTAGAACAACAAGTGCAGCCGTTTTTTACCATGGAGCAGGACTTTGAAGAGGCTATGGCAAATTATCAATTAAGTTTAAAAGATGAGTTTAATCGAATTTTAGTAGATTTGCAAAAACCAGGATTAAGTAAAGAAAAAAGTGATGATATTTTAGTGACAATGGTAGACACGTTGCTTAAATATGGCCATCAGAATAAAGCTTCGGATATTCATGTTGAACCATACAACGAGAAGTTAGTAATTCGTTTCAGAATCGATGGTATTATGCACGATGTTTTGCAGATTCCCAATGAGTTTGCCGAGGTAGTTTTGACGAGAATTAAAATTCTGTCAAAAATGAGAACCGATGAACACCGTGCTGCTCAAGACGGGAAGCTTAGGTTTAAATTTGAAAACGAAACAGTGGATGTTAGAGTTTCTGTGGTGCCAACAGTATTGGGAGAGAATGTGGTAATGCGTATTTTATCTGCCCACAGTCGTTCTTTCGGTTTATCAGACTTGGGTTTAAGTTTGGCTGATATGAAAAAGGTGCAGAGAGCAATCAAGCACCCGCACGGTATGTTTTTGGTTACTGGACCTACGGGATCGGGCAAAACTACCACTTTGTATGCAATTTTGAAGTTGCTAAATCGACGTGATGTTAATATTGCGACGATTGAAGATCCGGTTGAATATGATATCGAAGGGGTTACCCAGATTCAGGTTAATGCTAAAACAAATCTAACCTTTGCTAATGGCTTGCGTTCGATTGTGCGTCAGGATCCTAATATTATTATGGTCGGAGAAATTCGTGATGAAGAAACTGCTGGTATTGCTGTTAATTCGGCTTTGACTGGGCATTTGGTATTGTCCACTTTGCACACCAATGATGCCGCCACAACCTTGCCGCGTTTATTAGATATGGGGGTTGAACCATTTTTAGTGGCTTCAACTGTTAATATTGCTGTTGCCCAAAGGTTGGTGCGTAAGGTTTGTACTAACTGTCGTGTTTCTTATGAAATGAGCGAAGCAGAAAAAAATGCTTTGGTGGCGGATTCTTTTATTAGTAGTCTTATTACTAAAAAGGCGGGTAAGAAGTTAGAAAAATTTAGAATGTACAGAGGAGAGGGTTGTGATGTTTGTAATCACACTGGATTTAAGGGGAGAGTCGGTGTATTTGAACTTTTGGAAATGAGTGAAGAGATAAAAAAATTGATTTTGGCCAGTGCCTCTAGCCAACAAATTATGGAAACGGCTAAAAGTCAGGGTATGACTACTATGTTGGAGGACGGCATCGATAAAGTTATGAATGGAGTGACTACTTTGGAGGAAGTCTTAAGAGTGACTAGGGAATAGTTATTTAATTTATATTTTATTTTTTATGCCTGATAAAAAAAATTTTAATTTTAATATAAGCTTTGGTGGCACGGGTTTGGCTGACAAGGCGTTGTTAGCTAAATACTTAGCTGTCATGCAGCAGTCAGGTTTAACTATTACTGAGTCTCTTGGTATTATTGAAGATGCGGCTAAGGGAAGAATGAAAAAAATTATTGGGGATGTAAAGAAATCAGTGGAATCTGGTAATACTTTGTCAGAGTCTTTGGGACGTTACCCAAAAGTTTTTTCAGGAATTTTTAAGAGTTCAGTTTACGCCGGAGAAAACTCTGGTACTTTAGCGGAGAATCTTCAGTATTTATCGGAACAGTTACAGAAAGAAAGGGAATTAACTTCTAAGGTTAAAGGCGCGATGCTTTATCCGGTTGTGGTTTTGATTGCTGCTTTTGGTTTGGGTCTAGCGATGGCTTTTTTAGTTTTACCTAAAATTATACCTTTGTTTGAAGGGCTGAAAACTAATTTGCCAATTACTACTCGGGCTTTGATTGCTTTCACTCATTTTGTTTCCACTAATACAGCGAGCTTATTTGGCGGTATTGTTGTTGGCGTGATTTTATTAGCAGTAGTGTTGCGTGCAAAATTTTCTCGTCCTACTACTAATTGGTTGTTACTTAAAACACCAGTGATAAAAGGGATTGTTCAAAATACCAATTTAGCGAGGTTTTCACGTACTTTAGGAACGTTGTTAAAGAGTGGTTTAAATATCGATGAAGCATTACAGATTACCGCTGATACAGTTGGTAATTATTATTATCAAAAATCTTTAAAAGAGGTTGGTGCGAGAGTGAATAAAGGGAGTCGGTTAGCTGATAGTATGGAGGATTATTTGAAATTATACCCCAAGATGGTTGTTAGAATGATCACTGTTGGTGAACAATCTGGTAATTTGGAGGGCACTTTACTTTATTTGGCAGATTTTTATGAAGTAGAAGTGGATAATTCTACTAAAAATTTATCTACTGCTATTGAACCAATATTGTTATTGGTCGTGGGTTTGATTGTGGGATTTTTAGCGCTTTCTATTATTACGCCAATTTATAATATTACTGGTAATATTCATCGTTAGTTATCCTATGTTTGGATGTTTGAGTATTAAAAGAGGGTCGTTTGATAACGAAGAACGTAAACCTGGTTTGGCTGGGTTTACTTTAGTTGAACTGCTTATCGTAATTTCTATTACAATTATTTTGGTTTCGGCCACTATTCCAATTTATGGGTCTTTGCAGGTTAAATCGCAGTTGAATGAAACTAGTGCTCAGTTGGTGCAGAATTTAAGGTGGGCTAGAGAAAATTCTATCAGTCGTTATAACAACTCAGCTTATGGAGTATATTTGGATTTAATTAGCGTGCCTAATTCTTATACTGTTTATCAGGGTAGTTCGTATGCTGCTAGGGATAGTGCGAGTGATCGATTGATGGTTTTAGACAATGTTGTGACTATTAGGAATACTAGTCTTAATTTAAGTGGTAGCAATATTGATATAAATTTTTCTGCTGGTCTTGGCAGGCCGAATAATGTTGGTAGCTTTGATCTGGTGCACAGTATTGATGGTGTTTCAACTGTCAGTATTAATGGTTTAGGTAAAATCGAAGAATAGTATGGTGTTAAATAGAAAAGCTTTTACTCTTGTTGAACTGCTCATCGTTATTGCTATCATTGCAGTTGTATCGGTGGTGGTTTTTGTAGCTGTTGATCCAATAGAGCGTTTTAAAGATTCGCGTAATTCTCGTCGTGCTGCTGATGTTAAGTCGATTGTTGATGCTGTTCGTCTTTATCAGATAGAAAACAAAGGTTTGTTGCCGGTTGGTTTTGATGAAAATTGGAAAATGATTGGTACTGCTACCTCTGGCTGTGACGTTGCTTGTGGAGAAAATGGTGGAGGGCAGGCTTCGTCTGTTTTAATTGAAGACAAGGAACAAACAGCTTTTGATTCTGGTAGTTATTCTAACACTGTCTATGATTCAGTTTACAATTATTTACGTTTGAGTTCTGGCAGTTCAGGAAATTACCAGTCTTCAATCAAAGATGGTGGTAGCACTAGTACATCATGGCTTAAGTTAAGTTGGGCGCAGAATAATGATGTTAGTACAAATGGGTTAATAACTTGGTTGGGTTTTGATAATGGCGAGGTTAATGGTAATCAAATTGTGGACAAGAGCGGCTTAGGGAATAACCCAATTATTTACAATAAGAATTCAATCAGTTTCTCTAGTGGGAAAAATGCTCAAGCAATTAATTTTTTGCCTGCTGTGAGTAATTTGCCATACCTTACTATTCCAGCAACGACAGCGAGTATTCAAAATTTTATGCAGAATGGTAATTTTTCTTTTTCAACTTGGTTTAAGCTGGGCAGTTATCCTACGCTGACTTTTCTTATTTCCAATTTTCGTGGTGGTACTCCTGGTTCGGGTGCTTATTTAGCGATTTCTAATGGGAAAGTTATGGTTACTATTAGAAATGAACCGTCTGATCCGTCTAAGTGTACTGGTGCAGGAAATACTTCTGGTTGTTCGGCGGCTACTATTTTAAGTTTTCCAACAGGAATGTCAGGTTTAAATGCTGGGCAGTGGTATCATACAGTGGTCACAAGACAATGGGATGGTGCTAAATCTACAACTGTTTTATATTTAAATGGTAGTAAAATTAATCAGGATGTGAAAAATTTTAAAGTAATTTCTAATGGAATGTCAGTTTTTGTAAATCATAGCGCAACGTACCATTTTGATGGTATGCTGGATGAACTGCTTATATATGATCGAGGGTTGAGCGCTGGTGAAGTGGCTGACCAATATCGTCGTGGTGTTGCTCATATGAAAATGCAAGCGCGTACTTGTGTTGATTCAAATTGCACAAGTAATCCAACGTTTGTTGGTCCGGATGGTACAGCCTCTACTTATTTTCAGGATTTAGATAATACTGGCAATGTTGAGCCGTCGTTTTCTCTAGGAAATTTGTTTGCTGATCGTTATTTTCAATATAAAACATATTTTGAAACAGAAAATTCTCAGTTTTCTCCTAAATTGGACCAAGTGATGCTTGAAGGCAGTGCAACTGTTATGAGCCAATCTTTTGGTCTTCAGTCAGCTTGTTTGGATCTTTCCAATGTTTTGGGCAACAAGTTAAATCCTATCCCTCAGGATCCTAATTTAGGTTCTCCTCAAAAAACATACTATGTAGTCAATCGTGATAACAGCGGTAAGGTTAGCGCTCAAGCTTGTGGGGCAGAGGGCACAGTAATAACGGCTAGTAGATAATTTATGGTTAATACCAAAGGACAAAGCTTGTTGGAGGTAATTATAGCGATGGCTATTTTTGCTTTAATTAGTGCGGCGATGGCATCTTTGTCAGTTGGTGGTTTTGTTTCTTTGAGTGTTGGGGGGGAACAAACAGAAGCACAGGTCTATGCTCAAGAGGGGGTAGAGGCAGTGCGTGCTATTCGCGATCGAGCTTGGAATGAATTAATTTTTACCACTTCAACAGTTTCTACTTCTAGTGGACAGTGGGTATTTGATGGTGAAGGAACGATCGGTCAAAGCGGTGCTTATACGAGAACAATTAGTGTTTGGCCAGTCTGTCGTGATGGGAGTAATAATATTGCTGATTGTCCAGCAACATATACTGATATCCAAACCAAAAAAGTAATTTCGCGAGTTGATTTGCCAGTAAGAAATACCACTAATACTGTACAACAAGTGACGTATTTGACTAATTGGGATTCGTTAAATTGGACACAAACCGATTGGACCGGAGGAAATGGTCAAAATATCTGGTCTAATGTGAATAAGTATGAAAGCGATGATGGCAATGTTGATTTTGGTACTGCGGGAGAAATGAAATTAAAAAATGCTGGAAGTAGTTGTGGTACCAAGTCTTGGTCTTTCGATAATTCAGCTGATTATACCTACACGCCAAGTAAAATCACAGTGACTAGTAGCGTGGCACGGCTGGAGAGTAGTGGCACTGCTGGTATTGATGCTAATACTGTAGGTATTTGGCATTTGGATGAAGCCAGTGGAAATTTCATTGATTCTTCTAGTAACGCTTACCATCTGGATAATTTACGTGGTACAGCCCCAACTTATAACCAATCAGGTAAATTTAGCACGTCTGTCAATTTTAATGGCAATGGCGCGCGTTATCGGACTGATGCCACAGTACCCAATTTAAGAATCACGGGAAATATTACAGTTGAGGCTTGGGTCTACAAAACAGCGGCCGCTGTTAGCCAACAATCGATTGTTAGTAAGTGGGATAATTCGGCTTTAAATCGCCGAGCTTACAATCTGACACTTGATTCAAACAGTCTCCCAATCTTCTATGTTTCTCCGGATGGAACTAGCTCTGTAGCTTCTCGAGTTACTTCTAGCATTGCTTTGCCGTTAAATTCTTGGGTTCATTTGGCCGGAGTTTATGATGGTTCTAAACTTTATATTTTTGTTAATGGGGTTTTGCAAGGTTCGAATAATTATAGTGGTGGAATTTCAAATCAGCCCGCAGATTTTTTTATTGGAGCAGCAGTTCAGTTTGAAGGAGTAACAGCATACTTTGACGGTAAAATTGATGAAGTGCGAGTTTCTAATACCGCACGTTGGACTAGCGGTTTTACTCCGCCGGCTAGTGTATATGCTGCGAGTAGTTATCCATCAGACAGTCCCACTATTAATCCCGTTGCCGCTCACACGGTATCTGGGATTGCTGCCTGGTCTAGTTTTGTTGAAACGGCTACCAAAAACGGCGGAGAAGTGAGTTATCAATTGTCTTCTGATGGTGGTTCAACTTGGAAATATTGGAGTGGTAGCGCTTGGGCAACAGCCGGAGCAACTAACTACAACACAGCTTCTGTAATTAATACTAATATCGGTAGTTTTACCACTACAACGGCACAAATAATGTTTAAAGCATTTTTATCTGGCGATGGAACACAGCAAGTTATTTTGGACAATGTACAAATTAGTTGTGAGAAACAATACGATTGGCCTTTTACCACTGCCGGTGATTATACTTACAATTCTGCAAAAATTACTGTGGCTAGTGGCAAAGCCAGCTTGGTAGATCAGGGTGGTGGTGGATCTTGCGGTGGTATACCCAGTGCGTGTACTACTTTTGGCACTTCGCCACTTTGTGCAGCACAAAACAATTGTCTTTGGGGGGGTGGAACTTCTGGTTCTTCACCAGCTTGGTCTACGACTTGGGGCACGTATGCAGATTGGGAAGATGGAGCCAGAGCTAGTGGTAGTAGTCCAACGACTGGAGGGAACCCGACAAATTACAAAGATATTGCTCTTAGTCGGAATAATGCGGCGGGTACTGCCTCTGGTTATTGGCAACAAAGTTTTACAACCACAGCGAACAATCCAGAAACTGCCACCATTAATTTTAATTGGAGTATAAAAAGTTATAATGGTACATTTTTAACCAGTTATATTATTTATGTTTTTGTAGATAATTTTGCTGGCGCCCCAACAATTGGTACTCAAGTTTGGTCACAGAACGTTACTTCTTTAACAGGTTGGGCCACAGTTTCCAATTTAAATGTGGCTTCCAAATTGACCACCGCCGGCACTTATTACATAAAATTAGTTGCTAGGCGTATTAAACCAACTGGCAACCCTCCAAATACCAACAATACTGTTGGCTGGGACAATGTATCTTTAACTTGGACAAAAAATAATTCTTGTTCTGGGACTCATAGTCCTTGTAGTGGTAATGGTAATCAATCCACTTGTACTGCCCAAACTTGTACTTGGACAGGGGCGGCACTTTATCCAACAGACAAACCAACAATCAGTGCCTCTACATCTTTAAGTATAGCCACCACTTCTTTAGATCGTTGGTCTACTTTTGTGGAGACGGCTACCAAAAATGGCGGTGAGATTTATTATCAATTATCAGACAATGACGGCTCCACTTGGCAGTATTGGAATGGAGTGGCTTGGACAACAGCCGGTGGATCAAACTATAATATCGCGACCGATATCAATACTAATATTTCTACTTTTCCTACTTCTACTGGCAAATTAATGGTTAAGGCTTTTCTGTCTAGTAACGGCAGTCAATTAGTGGAGTTAGATAATGTACGGGTGGGTTGGGGCGAAGGTAGTAGTAGTGGTTATGCCTCTACCGCCTATTTTATTTCTTCAGCGTATAACATGAGCAATAGTTCGCCAGTACAAATTTTAAGTTGGAATGAAGATGTTGGCGGTTGTGCTACTTGTGATGTCAAGTTACAACTTCGGGTAGCGCCGGATAGTGGTGGCAGCCCAGGAGTTTGGAGCGGTTGGTATGGTGTAGGCGGACTAGGAACCTATTATGCTGATCCAGCAAAGACCTTGCTTTCTACAACATTGAATTGGCGGCAATGGGTACAATATCGCGCGGAATTGATTGGAGATGGGGTGGGCACTCCAATATTTCGAGATATGACGGTTAATTATAAATAAGATATGAATAGAAAGGGTTTTACATTAGTTGAAACTTTAATATATATCGCCATTATTGGTGGAATAATTGGTACTTTTATTAGTTTTAGTTTAAACATCTCTAATGCGCGCAATAAAACATATTCACAAGAGGAGGTGCAGGCCAATGCCCGAGTAGCAATTAATTTGATAACACAAAAAATTCAATCCGCCAGTTCGGTTAGCACCACTCAATCAGTTTTTGATACTAATCCTGGGGTTTTGTATTTAACCATGGCCAGTAGCACGCTTAGTCCAACGATAATAAACTTGTCGGGCGTTAATGGTGGTTTGCAAATTAAAGAGGGGAGCGCCAGTACAACAACGATAACTACTGGCCGTGTTCAGGTGTCTAACTTAGTTTTTACCAACCTATCTGCTAGTAGTACACGAGAAAATATTGGTATTAATTTAACGGTGCAATATGTAACTAGCACAGATGTTAATTTGCAATTTGTACAAAGTTTACAAACCAGTGCGAGCTTAAGAGAATAACTATGAGGAATTTAAAATTTGACAATCGTGGTGTCGCCGCTCTTCTTACAGTTGTCATTGTTAGTGCTGCTGTTTTAGTCATTGCCTTTAGTGCATCGATTTTGGGTATGGTGGAGATGGATATGGGTTACACCGCTCAAAAAGGGCAAGAGTCTTTTTCTTTTGCAACTGGTTGTGGTGAAGAAGCGCTCCGGCAGTTGCAGTTGAATGCGAGTTGGTCGGGTGGAACTTTGAGTTTTGCTGACGGATCGTGTATAATAGAGGTAGTTGCCAATGGCAATAACCGAACGATTACGGTATTGTCTGGCGTAAACAATTTTAATAAAAAACTGCAGATTTTAGTTACGGTTAATAACGGAATAGTAACTCTTAATTCTTGGCAAGAAATTGAGAGTTAGTTTGCTTGTTGGATATTTAATTATTTTATGTGTCTATTTGGTAAAAAATTTGTTGGCGTGGATGTAGCTGATAGCTCAATCGAGGTAGCTTTGTTAAAAGATAGTTTTGGAAAAGGCAAAGTGGTAAGTCTTGGCCGGGCAGAATTAGAAGCCGGAATAGTAGAAAAAGGGAGAATTAAAGATTCGGAGAAATTGGCATTGGCAGTTAAAGAAGCCTTAACCAAAGCTAAGCCCAAAGCAATTAAGATGAATGAAATATACTTTGGCTTACCAGAGAGCCAGACTTTTATTCACCATTTCTATCTGTCAACTGACGACAAGAACCAAAGGCAGGTGCTCATCGAAAAAGAATTGGCGGAGAACATACCAATTGAAAGTAAAAATTTGGTTTATTCCTATCGAATTCTTGGAGAAACAAAAGAAAAAGTGGAAATATTGGCCGTTGCCTCTAAGAAAGAGGTGATCACTGAGTGGACACAGTTTTTTAGGAATTTAAAACTAGAAGTAAAGAATTTTGATATAGAAATTTTGGCGACTTTTAGGGATTTATTTATAAGTTCGCCCGCTAAACCAGTTGTTGTATTAGATATTGGCGCTACTAGTACTTTTGTTGGTATTTTTGATGAGAGTGGCCTGCATTATGAGTATGTAATAAATACGGCTGGTAATGATTTTACTCGTGCAATCGCTGAGGCAGAGGAGATAGATTTCCCTAAGGCAGAAATAGAAAAAGTCAGGTTTGGTCTTAAAGGTCGAGACAAGAAAGTCGTTGGAGTTTTAGAAAAAGAATTGAATAAAATCATCGAAGAAGTGAAGCAAAGTATTGCTAATTACAAAACAGAAACCGGAAAAGAAATATTAGAAGTTGTTTTAGTTGGTGGCTCAAGTATGTTAGTTGGTTTAGTTGAATATTTTTCTAAAGCTTTAGGTTTAGCAGTACAAATCGGTAAAGCCAAGTCAATTGGAGAAAAGATTCCTTTGTTTCATATTGAGGCAATTGGTTTGGCTTTGCGGGGAATAGAAAAAAAATGGGATAAGACTGATCCTGATATACCAAAATTTTAATTAAACAATCTAGCAAAAACACTTTTGTTGATTGTCTTTATAAATTAGTTTAATATTAAAACCTATGAATAAAAAAGGTTTTACATTGATCGAGCTCTTGATCGTTATTGCGATCATCGCGATCATCGCTGGTGTGGTTTTTGTGGCTTTGGATCCGTTAACTCGTTTCCAAGATTCACGTGATTCTCGTCGTTGGGGAGATGTAACAGGTATATTAAGTGCTGTTAAAATTAGTCAGGTTGATAACAGAGGAACTTATGTGTCGCCACTTAGTAGTTTAGCAAATACTACTACTGCTATGATTGGCACAACCACAAGTACTTGTGCTGCTGCCTCAACCACAGCAAGTGTAGATTTGTCAGCTTTAGTAACAGGTGGCTATTTAGCTTCAATTCCGATGGACCCAAGTAATGGGACAGCAGCAGCTACTGGTTATTATATTGTTAAGTACGCCAATGGTACTGTTAAAATTGGAGCTTGTGCTCCTGAACATACTCCAGCGGGTATTTCAGTGGCTAGATAATTATTATATATGAATAAAAAAGGATTTACTTTAATTGAGCTTTTGATCGTAGTCGCTATTATGGCTATTTTGGCGGTGATAGTATTTGTCGCCTTAGATCCTTTAAAGCGTTTCCGTGATTCGCGTGATAGTGTTCGTTGGCAGCAGGTTAGCGAACTATTGAATGCGATTAAATTAGATCAAGTTGATCATGGAGGGGCATATTTACCTTCTGTTGCTGTCATGGGGACAAGTACAGGTGTTTATATGATTGGTACCGAAACTTCTGGTTGCCAAGCGTATAATGACCACTGTAATACGGATGTCACTGGTGGCTCATATTGTGTAAATGTAAATGATTTAGTATCGCGCGGCTATCTTTCAACTGTACCGGTTAGCCCGGATGGTGAAGGAACATGGGATGTTGGCCATACTGGCTATACCTTACAAATAGCGAATAATGGTGCGTTGTTTATTCGCGCTTGTGAAAACGAGAATAGCGAAGAGATTGTTTTGTCGAGGTAATATTTTTAACACCCCAAAAAATTTGGGGTGTTGGTTAATGTTGGCTTGTAATGTTTGTTATCATGGTTGGCTGTGATGTAGTTATCTCTTTTTAAGTGTACTAATAATTTATTGCATGTATAAGTTTACTAACATTTCTCTAAAAAGATCTTTTTCAGTTCTTTTTGGTTTCCAATTATTTTTGATTGTTGTCTTAGGTATACTTATTTTTTCTTTATATCAAAATCAAATTAAATTAGCTAAGAGTCGTGATACTAATTTCAATTCTTATAAACTAGCAGATGAATTGCGTCAAAGTTCGGATGACCTTACGCGTATGGCGCGGGCCTTTGTGGCGACAGGTAACTCGGAATTCGAACGTAATTATCAGACTATTTTGGATATTCGCAACGGCAAAGTCCCACGTCCAGTAGATTATGATCGTGTTTATTGGGATTTTGTGGATGTCGCCGGTAAAAAGCCACGTCCTGATGGTGAAGCAGTATCTTTGCATGATTTAATGGTTAAAGAGGGTTTTACTGAAGCAGAATTTCAAAAACTAGCTTTAGCACAAAAAAACTCTGATGATTTAGTAAAAGCCGAAACAATTGCCATGAACGCCACGAAAGGCTTGTTTGATGATGAAAATGGTAATTTTACAATCAAAAAGGAACCAGATTCGATATTGGCCAACAAGTTAATGAATGATGAAAATTATTATAAAGCAAAAGCCGAGATCATGCAGCCGATTGATGATTTCTATGTTATGTTTGAAAATCGTACCGGAGGTGAGGTGGCGAAGTATTTGAAATTTTCTAATATTTTATTTTTTGTTATAGCATTGTTGGCAGCTTTCGTCATGATTATGTCCGGTTATTCTTACATAGTGGTTGGGCAGCAGATAACGAAGCGCGAACAATCTGAGAAAGATCTTGTAGATTTACAAAAAAATCTAGAAATAAAAGTAGAGACAAGGACAAAACAATTGGAGTTATCTGAAGCTGAAATCAGAAGAGCATTACAAGAGTCAGAAAGATTAAACAATTTGATGGTTGGTCGAGAATTAATGATGGTTAAGTTGAAGGAAGAACTTAATACACTTAAAAAATCTAAAAGTGAGTTATAATTTTAGGGTTTTAGAAAGTTTGGTTGTTAAAAATATTTATGAAGATTCGTACTAAAATAAATGTCAGTTTTTTAATTATTTTTTTGTTAATAGGCGCTCTCATCGCAGCTTTTATGGGGACCTATGCGACAAACTTGGTTAAAAATAATATTTATTCTTATCTTCAATCGAGTAGTCGAGCGAGGGCGGAACATGTTAGAACGTTTATTCAAGATCAGAAAAAGGTGGCGGTTATTTTGTCGGCCGCCTCAGTCTATTTAGATTTTCTAAAAGAACCAATAAATAGCGCGCAATATCCGATAATAAAGGAAAAAATTATCAAGGGATTTGCACGGACTATGGTCGCCGATCCAAATATTATTGAGTTAGATATTATTGGTTTGGATGGAAAAATATTAGTTTCGTCAGATCCAGAGGAGGAGGGAGGGGATGAATCTACTGATGAATATTTTATAGAAGGAAAGGAAGGGACATTTATTAAGGATGTTTATTTTTTGGATAACAAAGAATTAACATATGCTGTGTCTACCCCAATAAAAGACAGCGATGGTAGTTTGTTGGGTGTTTCATTGCTGAGATATAAACCAGACTACTTTTACTCAATTGTTAAAAATGAAAATGGTTTAGGTGATACTGAGGAACATTTTTTAGTTAACAGTGATAAATTGCTCATCACTCCTTCTCGTTTTTTGAATAAGGATTTTATTCTTAAAGAGAAAATTGACACTAAGAATGTTAGCGATTGCTACGATCCACAAGAAGTAGAGTATGTAAATAAAAATGGCTACTCAGGCTTAAAAGAAAAATTTGGCAATCAATTAGTGGAGAATTTAGATTATCGAAATATAGATGTTATAGGCACTCACGCCTATATTCCAGAAGCTGGTTGGTGTTTAATTACCAAAGTAGACAGAGCAGATGCTTTAAGCTTTAGAGTTATCTTAACAGTGGCCAATTCCTTAATTTTATTAGGTGCGATATTTATTTTTTTTATAATTGGTTCTTTGATCTCCAAGATAATTACTAAACCAATTATTGATTTGGAATTAGCGACTAATAAGATAAGGCAAGGTGATTTTGGCTATAGGGTAAATATTGATTCTAAAGATGAAATGGGTACTTTGGCCGGAGCCTTTAATGCTATGACGATGGAGGTCGAGCAATTTAAAAATACGATTGAGGAAAAAGTAGAAGAACAGACGAGCAGTATTAATGATAAAAATAAGGCGCTCGACGCTCAAAAGAAAGCTATTTTAAATATTTTAGAAGATATAGAAAAAGAAAAAAATAACGCAGAAAGTTTTGCTAATGATTTAGAAAAATTTAAGTTAGCTGTAGATAATGTCTCTGACCATATCGTTATTACTGACCCAGATGGGATTGTAATTTATGGGAATAAAGCAATACAAAAGATCACCGGCTACAAACCGGAAGAAGCGTTGGGTAAAAAGGCTGGTGTACTTTGGAGGGTACCAATGTCACTCGAGTATTATCAAAAGCTTTGGGATACGATAAAAAGCAAGAAAAAGACGTTTATTGGAGAGATACAAAATAGGAGAAAAAACGGAGAATTATATAATGCCCTTGTCAGTATTTCTCCAGTACTAAATGCGGATAGTAAAATATTGTTTTTTGTGGGTATTGAACGTGATATCACTAAAGAAAAACAAATCGACCAAGCCAAGACTGAGTTTGTGTCGCTAGCCTCGCACCAGCTACGTACACCACTTTCTACGATTAATTGGTATGCTGAGATGTTAATTAATGGTGACGCTGGGAAACTTAAACCAGAACAAGCTGATTATTTACAAGAAATATATCGGGGCAACCAAAGGATGGTAGAGTTGGTCAATTCGCTCTTGAATGTTTCCCGTTTAGAATTAGGAACTTTTGTGGTTGAGCCGAAAATAACTGATGTCACTAAAATAGCCGATCAGGCAATAGCTGACTTAGACCACAAGATATCTGAAAAGAAACAGGTTTTTAAGAAAATTTATGATAAAAATCTAAAAGAAATGATGTTAGATGAAAAGCTGATGGGAATTATATTTCAAAATCTTCTTTCTAACGCTGTAAAATATACGCCGGAAAAAGGTAAAATAAAATTAGAAATTAAAATTAAAGACAAAATGTTTGAAATTATGGTGGCTGATACAGGGATTGGTATCCCGGTCGCTCAACAAGATAGAATATTTACTAAGTTATTTAGAGCTGATAACGTACGGGCAGCAGACACAGAAGGAACCGGTTTGGGGTTGTATTTAATCAAGTCAATTGTCGAACATAGTGGTGGTAAAGTGTGGTTTGAATCGGTTGAAAATAAAGGAACGACTTTTTATGTAGACTTACCTTTGGTTGGTATGAAAAAGAAAGAGGGAGATAAGGAGCTGTCCTAAATAAATCATTAGTTTTATAACTATTTTTATATGTCAGGAATTAAAAACGATAAGATAATTTTAGTGCTAGAAGATGAAATGCCTCTGCAAAATGCCATTCGGATGAAATTAGAAAAAGGCGAATTTTCGGTGGTAACAGCAAGATCGGTAGAACAAGCACTGAATCATCTAAAGGATCTGGAAAGAATGGAATTAAATAATCTAATATGAAAAAGATTTTAATTGTGGAAGATGAAACCTCTTTGTTGAAAGCCTTAACCACAAAGTTTGCAAAAGAAAAATTTTCTGTTTTACTTGGTCATGATGGCGAAGAAGGTTTGGAATTAGCCTTGACTGAGCATCCGGATTTAATTTTGTTGGATATAATCATGCCTAAAATGGATGGACTAACGATGCTAGAAAGATTAAGGCGAGATAGCTGGGGGAAAGATGTTCCGGTAATTATGCTTACAAATTTATCTGATGAAACAAAAGTGACTGAAGCAATTAAAAACAAGTCCTTTGATTATTTAGTAAAATCAGATTGGAATATAAATGATGTGGTGAAAAAGGTTAGGGAACGGTTAGGTCTTTAAATTATTATGGTTCGTTTTGGAAAATTATCTTTATTTTTTATTTTTTTCTTTTCTATTTTTTTTGTTACACCGGTTTTTGCTAAAGATATTGATTTAGACTCCGACGGATTATCAGATGTGATTGAAGAAAAATTGGGGACTAATCCAGTCGTAGCTGACACTGACGGTGATGGTTTTAATGACGGAAAAGAAGTCTTGCGTGGTTTTGATCCGTTGAGCGCTGGTAAAGTTAGATTAAAAAATAAAAATGTTAAAGTAGATTTATCTGTACAGCAGTTATCGTATTATATTGGTGATGTAAAAATTGGTACTATGCCAGTTTCTACTGGTGTTTTAAGTTCACCTACACCGAATGGTGATTTTAAAGTAATTAGAGAGTTAGCGACGCACCTGTATTCTGGTTTTGGTTACTATTTACCTAACACCAAATGGAACATGGAATTTAAGCGTGGTTTTTATCTTCATGGTGCTTATTGGCATAATGAGTTTGGTAAACGTCCGATGAGTCATGGGTGTGTGAATATTGGGTATAAAGACGCAGAAAAACTGTATTGGTTTTTAGATGTGGGTGATAGTGTTAAAATTGTTGGTAAAACCCCAAGAGCAGTGGCGAAAAAATAACCTTGACAAGTAATCAAGAAGCGTGATATAGTATTGACATAGATATTAAAACGCTTCATTCCGAAGTTGTTTTTTTTAACTCAAATTTAATATTTAAATATAATATATGTCAGAAATTACAAAGGCAATCCAGGCGTTATGTGATGAAAAGGGTTTGTCGTATGATGCAGTGATGGAAACAATCGAATCAGCACTAGCGGCTGCATATCGTAAGGATTTTGGTAATAAACAGCAAAATATCAAGGTCAAATTTGACCCTGAGACTGGTGATATGCAAGCTTGGGATATTAAGACAGTGGTAGAAGATATTGAGGAAGAAGTATTAGAAAAAGCCCAAGAAGAAGCTAATGCTCGTCGAGAAAAGGCGCGTGATGAAGGACGTGATTTAACTCCAGAAGAGTTAGAGGATTTACCAAAGTTTAATCCGAAAACTGAGTTAATGTTAACCGCCGCCAAAGAAGTTCAAAAGAAAGCCAAGGTCGGTGATGTCTTAGAGATTGTTTTAGAGATCCCTGGTTCTTTTGGTAGAATGGCAGCACAAACTGCTAAACAAGTAATTATTCAAAAGATTCGCGAAGCCGAACGTTCTTCAGTATTTGATGATTTTAAAAAACAGGAAGGCGAGATTATTGTTGGTACTGTGCAGCGAGCGGAGAATCGCAAAGTTTTAATTGATTTAGGTAAAATTACCGGTCTATTACCATTTGAGGAACAGATTGCGCGTGAACGTTATCAGCCAGGTTCACGAATGAAATTTTTGCTTTTAACAGTCGGTATGACTGTGCGTGGGCCAGAGATTATATTGTCTCGGGCTAACAGCGGAATGGTTAAAGAGATCTTCCGCCAAGAAATTCCCGAAATTGAAAGTGGTTCAGTTGAGATTAAGGGAGTAGCGCGTGATGCTGGTTGGCGTTCTAAAGTAGCAGTGGCTACTGATGATAGCTCAATTGATCCAGTAGGCGCTTGTATTGGTCAACGTGGTGGACGTATTAATACTATTATCGAAGAATTAGGTGGAGAAAAGATTGATATTATCACTTGGAGTGAAAATGCCGAAGAATATATTGCTAAATCTCTTTCTCCTGCTAAGGTTTTACATGTAAAATTAAACGATACCGAAAAGACTGCTGAGGTTTTTGTATCTCCAGATCAGTTTTCTTTGGCGATTGGTCGCAATGGCCAAAACGTACGTTTAGCTTCGGAATTAACTGGTTGGCGTATAAACGTAAAAGAAGAGGGTGGTAGTCAAGAAATGTCTAGCGACGATGTTGTTGCTACTGCTGAAGGATCGGTAGAGGAGGGGGAAGAAACAAAAGAAGTGGTTGAAGAGGTAAAAGCGGAATAGTTAATTAATTTTTCTTCATTTTAAAATTTATGTCATCTCTTTTTACTACTTTTTTTTTTCAGCCTCTCTTTAACGTCTTTGTTGGTCTGTACAATCTTGTACCTGGCCACGATGTTGGTGTAGTGATTTTGATTATTACGGTTTTGATTCGTTTGATTTTGTATCCGTTAACCAATCATTCAATCAAATCACAAAAAGCAATGCAGGAGTTGCAACCTAAACTGGAAGAGATTAAAAAATTGCATGCCGGTGATCAACAAAAACAAGCACAAGCAACAATGGAGTTATATCGAAACGGAAAAGTAAATCCACTAGCTTCTTGTTTGCCACTTTTAATTCAGTTGCCAATTTTGATTGCGTTGTATTGGGTATTTTCTTCTAGTTTAAATGCGGGGACAATTGCCAAGACTTTGCAAGACAACCTTTATCCTTTTGTTGCTAACCCAGGGTCAATTAATCCAGTAACAATGTGGGTGTTTAATTTAGCAGTTGCTAGTCCAGTGTTGGCAGTTTTAGCGGGTTTGGCACAGTATCTTCAAGCTAAAACAATGATGAGTAAAAAGCCAGCGGTTAGTACATCCACCGAACCAAGCAAAGAGCAGAGTATGGCTTCGATGATGAACAAGCAGATGTTGTATTTCATGCCAGCTTTAACTGTTTTGATTGGTTTTAGTTTACCAGCTGGTTTGACCCTATATTGGTTTTGGAGTACATTACTTATGGCTGGACAACAGTATTTGGTTAATAAAATATCTCCAGAAAAAAAATCTTAAAAACTATGCTAACGGACTGGCGTAAGTTAAGTGGTTTGCCGGTTTATACAGTTTCAGGAAGTAAATTGGGCAAAATATCATCGGTTGTTTTTGATATTGATTCAAATGTAGTTTTTCAATATGAAGTGCGAACGCGCCTGATTGGTGGTCGCACTTTTTTAATTAACCCAAGTCAAATTGTGGAGTGGAATAGTGATAAAATTATTGTGGAAGATAGTTTGTCAAAGGATTTTGCTCCAATTAGTTTGGTTGAAGGTGTTAATACTTAAAATATGGGAGGAGACAGAGAATTTAATAAAGGTGATTATGGCCCACCACCAACCCTTTCTGGTGTTCCTGGCCTTACGGAATCTGCGTTTGTAGAATATATTCGTCCGGAATTAACAAAGCATCCGTTTGGAAAGGGTTACAGGATAGAGGTGGAAGAATTTGATTGGAACAAATCTTTTTCACCAGTAATTGAGCAGTTACGCCGCACTAAGGAGGAAGAGTTGAAAGAGCAGAAGCAAAAAGAAGCGGCAGAAAGTGGAAAGGATGTCGATGACGTTATGACCAATGCAGAAATTGCTCGACAAGTTAATGCGGAAATAGCAGATATGTTTGATGATGTTACTGCTTTGTATAATAAGATGGATCAATATCGTGATCGTTTATCTATTATTACCAGCGAACTTCCTGATGAATTTAAAAATATTGAAGGAGTGGCTGGTGCGGATAGTTATTTTTTAGTTAAAACTAGTGATCGCGCGGAGGGGCAAGAAGATATTTTTAATGATTTGAAAAGGTTGAATGTTGGCAATATTAAAGTGCGTTCAATGTTTTCTCATTTAGGTGGTTTGATTGAGGGGCACGATAATAATAATTTTTTTGGTTGGAATGTGACTGTGGATGGTCATAGATTTGTTTTTGTTTGGGATAGTCCTCAAAAAAATAATGAAGTTGATGAAGAGGACGGGTTGGGGGTTTCAGACGAACCGCAAGAGTTAGATGATGCCGTTGGCTCTGGTAGCGAGGCTGTTGGCGTGAAAACTCATCAGGTAAATAAAGTCGTTGGTGGTCAGATCGGTAAGCCTAGGGAAACTTTATAGGATGAACGAGGCCTGCAGACCAGGCCTTTTCTTTTTTTATGAATATTGATGCTTTAGAAAAATCTATTTTACGAACCTTGGTGTATTTTGATATTTTTTCTCTTCCTTTAAAAGAGGAGGAGTTTTATAATCTCCTTTGGCGTCCACCGGCATTAAGTAAGAATGATTTTTTTGCTGGTTTGAAAGTTTTAATTAAGGATGGTGTTGTTGGTAAGCGGGGTGATTTTTACTTCTTACCAGGTAAAGAATCGGTTATTGACGATCATCTGATTAGAAAAGAAATATGTTTGAAAAAAATGAGAGTGGCTCGCCGTGCCGCTCGTCTTTTGAGTTTTGTTCCTTTTTTAAATGCGATATTTTTATGTAATAGTGTGGCAGCGGGTACGGCGACAGAAAAAAGTGATATTGACTTTTTGATTATTGTTACTCCGGGTCGTTTGTGGTTGGTGCGAGTATTAGTGAATTTTGTGCTTCGCATCACTGGTATGCGTACCTATGGTTTAAAACTTGCTAATCGAGTTTGTTTGTCTTTTTTTGTTGATGAAAAAAGTTTAGATTTTTCTGATTTGCGTTCGACCGAAGAAGATATACACTTTGCCTATTGGCTTCACCAGACAGTACCTTTGTTTGATCCGTATTATCTTTGGCGTAAGTTTATCAATCTTAACCAGTGGACAGTTCGGTATTTGCCATATGTACGAAATAACAAGGCAATATTACCGATAGTATTACTTAGTAATGGAAAAAGAATCTGGCGTAGGATGTGGGAAAGAATTTGGACTGGGTGGTATGGTGATTTACTTGAACGCCAGGCTGAAAGTTTGGGTCGGCAGAAGATGAAGTTGAGTTTAAAAGAGAAAGCGGAAGCTGAAGGGAAAGATGTGGTTTTAAGTAAAAGAGTAATTAAGTTACATGAAGATGATCGACGTTTAGCGGTTAGGGAAGAGTGGTTAAAAAAACACAAAGAATTTCATTCTTTAAGGTAGGGTTGACACGGTTTAATGGGGGAGGTAGAATACAGTCTCAAAGTAAAGAACCCGGAGATAGAGGCAGACGCTTTGGCTCGCCATCGTTTATGCTCACACCTAGACAGGCATGAGTTTAAACAAATATGGACGACCGTAAGAGTTCGCCTCTATCCTCGGGTTTTTTTGTTAAATAAACCCAAATTTTGATTGTGGATAAATGTTTTTGGTGTTTTCTTGACAATACAAAAGAATGCTGTAAAATGGTATTACTCTTATCACTCAAATAATCAGAGTGATAAAAGGTCGTTAAAATTAATTTGTCTTTTTATTCATTTAATCATTACATATATGTCTATCAGACCAGTAGGAGATCGGGTTTTAGTTAAGCCCAACAAAGAGGAGGAAGTTACTGCTTCTGGTATTGTGTTACCAGATACAGTTGATAAGGAAAAGAAAGCTGAAGGCGTCATTGTTGCTTTAGGAGATGGCGAAGACTTGGCAAAATTAAAATTGAAAGTTGGTGATAAGGTGTTGTTTGAAAAATGGGGTGGTGAGGAGATAAAGACCGGTAGTGGAAACATAAAAGAAGAGTTTAAAATTTTACCGCATGATAAAATTTTAGCGGTAGTAGAATAAAAGAAATTAAATATATTTAAATATGGCAAAACAAATTTTATACAGCGAAGACGCCCGCCACAAACTTCTAAATGGCGTCAATATTTTAGCAAATGCTGTTAAAGTAACTTTAGGCCCGAGGGGTCGTAATGTAGTTTTGGATAAAGGATATGGTGCTCCGACTATTACCAAGGACGGTGTAACTGTAGCCAAAGAGATTGAAGTGGAAGACAAGTTTGAAAATGCGGGTGTTGAACTGGTAAAAGAAGTAGCTTCTAAAACAAATGATGATGTGGGTGATGGTACTACCACTGCTACAGTTTTAGCACAAGCAATTGGTCGTGAAGGAATGAAGAATGTTACTGCTGGCGCTAATCCAGTAGCGGTAAAACGCGGTATTGATAAATGTGTGGAAGCGATCGTTAAAGAATTAAAAGAAAAGATTGCCAAACCAGTAACTGATGAAGAGATTGCCGATGTTGCCGCTATCTCAGCCAACGACAAAGAGATTGGCTACAAGATTGCTGCTGCCATGAAAGAAGTAGGGAAAGATGGTGTTATTACCGTAGAAGAATCTCAATCCTTTGGGATGGAGATTGAAACCGTTCAAGGCATGCGTTTTGATAAGGGGTTTGTTTCTCCTTACATGGTAACAAATACTGAACGCATGGAAGCGGAATATATGGATCCACATATTCTGATTACTGATAAAAAAGTTACTTCCATCCATGAAATTTTGCCATTATTAGAAAAGATTGCTCAAACTGGCAAAAAAGATTTAGTAATTATTGCTGAGGATGTTGAAGGTGAAGCGTTAGCTACTTTTGTAGTAAACAAACTACGTGGTACTTTTAATGTTTTAGCAGTAAAAGCGCCAGGTTTTGGCGACCGTCGCAAAGAGATGTTGCAAGACATTGCGGTATTAACTGGTGGTAAGGTGATTACCGAAGAAGTTGGTTTGAAATTAGAGAATGCTTCAATTGAGGATTTGGGTTCGGCTCACAAGGTTATTTCTACCAAGGAACTTACTACTATTGTAAAAGGTAAAGGTGATGTCGCTGTCATTCAAGAACGTGTTGGACAAATCAAGAAGATGATTGAACAAAGTGACTCTGATTTTGATCGTGAGAAATTGCAGGAACGGTTAGCTAAATTAGCTGGTGGTGTAGCGATAATCAAAGTTGGTGCGGCGACAGAAACTGAGATGAAAGAAGTTAAACATCGCATTGAGGATGCAATCGGTGCTACCAAAGCAGCAGTAGAAGAAGGTGTGGTACCAGGTGGTGGCGTTGCCTTGCTTCGAGCCGTTAGTGTTTTAGCTGATGTTAAATTAGAAGGTGACGAAGTTGTGGCTGTAGCTTTGCTCCGCCGCGCTTTAGAAGAGCCAATCAGAATGATTGCTGAGAATGCCGGTGTAGATGGTGCAGTCGTGGTGGAAGAAGTTAAGAGGCGTGAAGGTGCAGTTGGTTACAACGCTGCTACGGGTGTTTATGAAGATATGTTTAAGGCTGGTATTATTGACCCAACCAAAGTAACTCGCTCTGCTTTGCAAAACGCTGCGTCAATCGCTGGTATGCTTTTGACCACTGAAGCTGTAATAACGGATATTCCAAAGAAAGACGAACCGGCAATGCCACCAATGGGTGGTGGTATGGGCGGAGGAATGGGTGGGATGTATTAAAGAGAAAAAGTAGAAAAAGAAAGACGCTCAGTAGTGGGCGTCTTTTTCGTTTGTAAATCTTTGTAATTTGAGGTAAACTATCTTTTGTATATGACCGAACTATTAGTCAATTTTTTTTCTCAATTTCCACCGCAATTGTCGGTGTTTTTGATGGCCATGACGCCGATCGGTGAATTGCGTTTAGCCTTACCAATGGGTATTGCTGCATATCATTTGCCAATTTGGCAAGCGGTAACTCTTTCGATTGTTGGTAATATGGTTCCAGCTACGGTTATCTTGCTTTTTGCAGCACCCTTCCATCGATATTTAGAAAAGAGCCAGGGTTGGATGCATAAAATGTGGACAAAATATTTGGCCCGCGCGCAAAATAAGTTCGCCGGTGACTATGCTAAATGGGGGTTGATTGGTTTAGCAATTTTTGTTGGGATTCCGCTCCCTATGACAGGTGCTTGGACTGGAGCAGTAGCGGCGTTTGTTTTTGGTTTGCCTTTTGGCAAATCATTTGCGGCTCTTTTGGCAGGTGTAGTGATGGCAGCGATAATAATTTTGTTTACTACTTTAGGGGCGGTTAAGATTTTTTAATATGGCAAATGTTTTGGTTGAAAGATTGGAAAATTTAAAAGGGAAAATATCTGCAACCACCACGTTGTTAAAGTTGCCGGATTTGAAATCAAAAATGGAACAATTATCTGATGAAATGAGTAAGCCAGATTTTTGGCAAAATCCTGAGAGTGCCCAGGCAATTTCTCAAGATTACCAAGGTATTAAAGAAGAGGTTGATAAATGGGGTGAGCTAGAAATAAAAACTGACGATCTGTTGAGTCTAGTTAATTCTGGTGACGAAAGTTTAAATAGTGAAATAGAAAAGCAGCTGATTGAATTAGAAAAACAGTATTCTGATTTTGAGTTCTATCTTCTGCTAAACGGTCCATATGACCAAAACAATGCGATTGTGGCGATCCATGCTGGGTCAGGTGGTACGGAAGCCCAAGATTGGGCGGAGATGCTCACACGCATGATTTTGCGTTTTGCTGAGAGTCAAAATTGGAAGGTAAATATTTTAGATGAGTCTCGTGGCCAAGAAGCGGGCTACAAGTCTATTATGTTTCGTATTTCTGGACGCTATGTTTTTGGTTATTTAAAATCTGAACATGGTGTGCATCGACTAGTACGTATTTCACCATTTGATGCCGAGAAAATGAGGCATACATCATTTGCTTTAATTGAAGTGTTGCCGGAGTTAGATGAGAGCATTAAAGTTGATTTAGATCCAAAGGATTTACGAATTGATACTTTTATGTCTGGTGGTAAAGGTGGACAGTCAGTTAATACTACTTACTCGGCGGTACGGGTTGTACATATTCCAACAGGTATTACCGTATCATGTCAGAACGAGAGATCACAACAGCAAAACAAAGAAACCGCTTTGAGTATTCTGAAAGCTAAACTGCACCGTTTGGAATTAGAGAAACAAGCCCAAGAAAGGAAGGACCTGCGCGGTGAATACAAATCAGCGGAATGGGGTAATCAGATTAGATCGTACGTGCTTCACCCATATCATTTGGTTAAAGATCATCGCACCGATTATGAGTCAACTGATCCAGAAAGTGTGTTAGAAGGCAAATTAATGCCTCTGTGTGAGTCTTATTTAAAATGGATTAAAGAATAGTATGAAAGTTTTGTTAGAAGAAAATTTAGTTGAAGCAAGTGAAATATTGAAAAGTGGTGGGGTAGTAATTTATCCAACGGAAACCACTTATGGTGTTGGTTGTGACGCGTCTAATCAAGAAGCGGTTGATTTGGTTTATGAGATAAAATCACGACCAAAAGACAAGCCCGTCTTGGTTTTAGTTGATTCAATTGACATGGCTAAAAAATATTGGCAGTGGAACGAGCGTTTGGAAGAGTTAACAAAGAAGTATTGGCCGGGCGCTTTAACAATTCGTGCTTTTGCTAATGAAGAAGGAAAAAAACTTGCTGCTGGTGTGGTAGATGCTGA